>NZ_JBFUAL010000013.1:0-158246 GCF_056406295.1 Rhizobium sp. P1_C7 | reverse complement strand
CCATTGCGCCCGCCGGCGTGCAGGAGACCAGCCCGGTCTCCAGATCGCCCGTCGCCAGTTTGCCGGCGTTGACCACATGAAGGCCGTCCACATCCTTCTCGGGCAGGATCGATTGGATGATCGGCTCGGGGTTCAAGTGCTTCGGCAGTGGCAGCTGAACGAGAATGCCGTGGATCGACGGGTCGGCGTTGAAGGACGCGACCAGTGCCGCCAGCTCTTCCTGCTTCGTTTCCACCGGCAACGTCCGCTGGACCGACTTGAAGCCGCATTCCTTCGCCATCCTGCTCTTGGAATTCACATAGGCATGGCTCGCAGGATCGTCGCCAACGATGATGACGGCAAGTCCGGTCTTGACGCCGCTTTGCTTATCCAGTGCGGATGCTGCGGCCTTGACCGTTTCGATTACGGAAGCTGCCACCTGTTTGCCGTCGATGATCCGGGCCATCGTTCAGCCCATCCGCTCCGACGCGTAGCCGCCTGGGCTCGCCGGAAACACAACCGTACGATTGCCGTTGATAAAGGTGCGATGATGGATATGAGCATGGATTGCCCGCGCAAGCACTTGGCTTTCAACATCCCGGCCGATCGAAACGTAATCATCTCCGCTTTGTGCATGCGTAATCCGCGCTGTGTCCTGCTCGATGATCGGCCCCTCGTCGAGGTCTGCCGTCACATAGTGCGCGGTCGCGCCGATCAGCTTGACCCCGCGCTCATAGGCTTGCTTGTAGGGGTTCGCACCCTTGAAGCTTGGCAAAAAGGAATGGTGGATATTGATGATCTTCCCAGACATCTCTTTGCAGAGCTTGTCGGAGAGAACCTGCATATACCGCGCCAGCACGATCAGCTCCGTGCTGCTCTGCCTGACGAGATCGAGCAGCTGGGCTTCAGCCTGCGGCTTGTTTTCCTTGGTGACCTTGATGTGGTGGAAGGGGATGTCATGGTTCACGACAACCTTCTGATAATCGAAGTGATTGGAGACCACGCCGACGATGTCGATCGGCAAGGCGCCGATCTTCCACCGGTAGAGCAAATCGTTGAGGCAATGGCCGAAGCGAGAGACCATGAGGAGGACCTTCATCCGCTTCTCGTTGTTATGGAACTCGAAATCCATGGCGAAGGGAGCAGCGACGGGCCCGAAGTCCCTGACAATCTCTTCTTCGGACACGCCAGCCTCGGAGATGAAGCTGATCCTCATGAAGAACCTGCCGGTGTCCAAATCGTCAAACTGCGAACTGTCGACGATGTTGCAATCTTTCCCAGCGAGATAGCCCGAGATTGCTGCAACGACCCCTCGTGTTGATTTGCAGGTGACTGTCAAAACGATATTTTTCACGGTGAAGATCCTTGTTGGGCGCGCGTAGGTCGCAGTTCAGCGGTCCAAGTTTACAAGCGCAGACGTCCATCGGAGCGCGAATAAGCCGCGCTCCGAAATCCGATTGCTTCTAACGGCCTCAGATATCGAGTGTTGTCTGGTGCTCCCACGGCGTGAACTGGGAGCAATAGGTATTCCACTCGCCGTGCTTCATTTTGAGATACGCCGCAGAGAACTCGGTTCCAAGTGCCTGCTGGAGCTCGGTGTCCTTCTCATAGGCGCGCAGTGCATCTAGCAGATTGAGGGGAAGCTTCGGCGCATCCGTTACCGTGTGACCTTCCCTGTACATGTCGATATCGTAGTGCGGGCCCGGATCGGCGTTGGTACGCAATCCGCTTAACCCAGCGGCAATGATGATGGCCTGTAGAAGGTAGGGATTGACCGCGCCGTCGGGAAGACGAAGCTCAAACCGCCCAGGTCCGGGCACGCGTACCATGTGAGTGCGGTTATTCCCGGTCCAGGTGACGGTATTCGGCGCCCATGTCGCTCCCGAGATCGTTCGGGGCGCGTTGATGCGCTTATAGGAATTGACCGTTGGATTTGTAACAGCCGCCAGCGCCGAAGCGTGCTTCATGATGCCCCCGAGGAAGGTCTTGCCTTTGGCCGATAGACCGAACGGTGCTGTCTTGTCGGCAAAGGCGTTTGTCCTGCCTTCGTTATCCCAGACGGAGATGTGGCAGTGGCATCCGTTTCCGGTTAAACCCTTGAAAGGCTTGGGCATGAAGGTGGCACGCAGTCCGTGCTTTTCGGCAACAGACTTGACCATGAACTTGAAGAAGGAGTGCTTGTCCGCGGTCTGCAGTGCGTCGTCGTACTCCCAGTTCATCTCGAACTGACCATTGGCGTCTTCATGATCGTTCTGATAGGGCTTCCAGCCGAGCTCGAGCATATAGTCGCATATTTCCGCGATGACATCGTAGCGACGCATGACCGCTTGCTGGTCGTAGCAGGGCTTTTCTGCGGTATCGAACTCGTCGGAAATCCTGGAGCCGTCCGGCGAGATTAGGAAAAACTCCGGTTCTACACCGGTCTTGACGCGAAGACCCAATTTCTCCGCCTCCGCCACCAGACGCTTCAAGACGACACGAGGAGCCTGACCAACGGGTTTCTCTTCCATGACACAGTCGGCGGCGACCCAGGCGACATCTTTCTTCCAGGGAAGCTGGATGACAGAAGAGGCATCGGGAATGGCAAACAGGTCGGGATGGGCAGGCGAAAGATCGAGCCATGTCGCAAATCCGGCAAACCCTGCCCCGTCTTCCTGCATGCCTGCGATCGCTTCAGCCGGAACCAGTTTGGCGCGTTGTGCACCAAACAGATCCGTGTAGCTGATCATGAAATATTTAATGCCTTTTTCGGCAGCGAACTTTGACAGTTCCAGTGTCACTTTATTCCCCTTTTTATGAATACCAGACACTTTTAAAGAGGGTGGTCCGTGCTCTCCCAAACACAGGCCACCGGTTTGGCGATTGATCAGAAACCTGCCTTGCCTGGGTACCAGTTCGTCCCTGCCAGAGGGATCTGTGCCATTGCCGCTGCTTCCATGGTCAGGGCGCAAAGGTCTTCCGGCTCGAGATTGTGCAGGTGGTTTTTGCCGCAGGCACGCGCCACCGTCTGCGCCTCAAGGGTCATGACCTTCAGATAGTTGGCGAGCCGGCGGCCGGCAGCCACGGGGTCAAGACGCATTGCCAACTGCGGATCCTGGGTGGTGATCCCGGCCGGGTCCTTGCCTTCATGCCAATCGTCATAGGCACCGGCGGTCGAGTTGAGCTTCTGATACTCATCCTCCCAGCGGGGATCATTGTCGCCGAGCGCGACAAGGGCGGCGGTGCCGATCGCCACCGCGTCCGCACCAAGGGCAAGTGCCTTGGCGACGTCGGCACCGGATCGGATGCCGCCTGAGATAATCAGCTGAACCTTCCGATGCATGCCGAGATCCTGCAGCGCCTGAACGGCTGGGCGTATGCAGGCAAGTGTTGGCATGCCGACATTTTCGATAAAGACATCCTGCGTTGCAGCGGTACCACCCTGCATGCCGTCAAGCACCACGACATCAGCCCCTGCCTTGACGGCGAGCGCGGTGTCATAGTAGGGGCGCGCGCCACCGACCTTGACATAGATCGGCTTTTCCCAGTCGGTTATTTCGCGCAGCTCGAGAATTTTGATCTCGAGGTCGTCCGGACCCGTCCAATCGGGATGACGGCATGCCGATCGCTGATCGATCCCCTTTGGAAGATTCCGCATCTCGGCGACGCGATCGGAAATCTTCTGACCGAGCAGCATACCGCCACCGCCCGGCTTGGCGCCTTGACCGACGACGATCTCGATCGCGTCCGCCCGGCGCAGGTCCCTTGGATTCATGCCATAGCGCGATGGAAGATACTGATAGACAAGTGTCTGAGAATGGCCGCGCTCTTCGTCCGTCATGCCGCCGTCGCCGGTGGTCGTTGACGTGCCGGCAATGGTTGCGCCTCGCCCGAGCGCTTCCTTGGCATTGCCGGAAAGAGCACCGAAGCTCATGCCCGCGATCGTGATGGGAGTCTTCAGATGGATTGGCTTCTTTGCGAACCGCGTGCCGAGCACCACGGAGGTGTCGCATTTCTCCCGGTAGCCTTCGAGCGGATAGCGTGAAATCGACGCCCCGAGAAACAGCAGATCGTCGAAATGGGGGACCTTGCGCTTCGTGCCGGCGCCGCGAATATCGTAGATACCGGTGGCGGCCGCGCGCCTGATCTCGGCCAGCGTATAATCGTCAAAGGTTGCGGACTTGCGCGGCGGGGTCGGAGGATTGTGGTATGACATATCTTACCCTTTCGCCGCTCAGTAGGCGTCGGCGTTGTCGATATTGAAGTTGTAGAGCTTGCGTGCCGAGCCGTAACGCTTGAATTCCTCGGGCTTGACGCCGGTGACACCAGCCTTTTCCAGCAATTCGGCAAGCTTGGCGAAATGCTCGGGCCGCATCTCCTTTTCGATGCAGTCGGACCCCAGGCTCTTCACCGTTCCGCGTACGAAGAGCTTTGCTTCATAGAGCGAATCACCCAGCGCTTCGCCGGCATCGCCGAGGACGACGAGGTGGCCTGACTGACCCATGAAGGCAGACATGTGACCGATGTTGCCATGAACGACGATGTCGATGCCCTTCATCGAAATGCCGCAGCGCGACGACGCATTTCCCTTGATGACAAGCAGACCGCCGCGCCCGGTGGCGCCGGCGTACTGGCTTGCGTCACCTTCGATGACGACCTTGCCCGACATCATGTTTTCGGCAACCCCCGGGCCCGCAGAGCCGTGCACGGTGATCGTACCGCCGTCGTTCATCCCGGCACAATAGTAGCCAACGGAGCCACGGACATCCACCGTCACCGGTGCATCGATTCCGACAGCCACGGAATGGCTCCCGCGCGGATTGACGACCTCGAAGTTGGTGTCGTTGGTTCCCGCCGGAATCCTGTGCAGAGCGCTGTTCAGCTCACGCAGCGGTGTGATCGACAGATCGAAGACTGGCATAGTTCGGATACTTTCTTGCTTTGAACTGATATCCACGGTTAGGCCGCCTTTTCGTGATCCCAGAAGTAGACAGTAGCCGGCTCCGGCTCCCAGACGCGTGCGTTCTCGATGCCGGGAAGATTGACGAGCGCACGGTATTCCGAACCGAAGGCGACATACTGGTCGGTTTCGGCCATGACAGCAGGCTTGCAGGCGATGGGATCGCGAACGACGCCGAAGCCCGATTTGGTACCGACCACAAACGTGAAGAAGCCGTCCAGGTCGTTAAGAGCGCCCGTCAGTGCCTCACCGAGGTCCTTGCCCTTTGCCATCTGCGACGTGAGATAGGCTGCAGCGACTTCGGAATCGTTCTGGGTTTCGAACGTCATGCCTTCGGCAACGAGTTCGCGGCGAAGATTGTTGTGATTTGAGAGCGAGCCATTGTGAACCAGGCACTGATCCGCGCCCGTGGAAAACGGGTGCGCACCGAGGGTGGTGACTGCGGATTCCGTGGCCATGCGTGTGTGGCCAATGCCATGGGTACCGGTCATTGCCCGAACGCCAAAACGGGCCACCACGTCCCTGGGGAGACCCGTCTCCTTGTAGATCTCCACGCTGTCGCCCGAACCCATGATTCGCAAGCTTGGAAAGCTTTGCGCAATGAGGCTGCGCACGTCGTCGGCGGTGGCATTCGTATCGATCACCGCATGGGTGCTCTTGATCGTCACGTCTGCCTCGATCCCGGCCTTTCGCAACTCGCTTTCAAGGGTGGCAAACCCGCGTTCGCCCTCAGGCGACTGCACGGTAATCTTCGTCCTGCCGGCAGCCGAAGCGCCATAGATCGCGATGCCCGCGGAGTCGGGTCCACGGTCGGTCATCGTGATCAACATGTCTGAAAGCAGTTCACCGAGCTTCGGCTCAAGGCTTCGGTCTTTGAGAAATAGTCCAACTATACCGCACATGGCAGGGCATCTCCGTTCGTGACTGAACAAAGTGCTACCAGATGAATTTTGAGCAATCAACCTACAAGAATATTTTTTTCTTGTGAGGCAATCTGCATCAATCGCGATTTGTGCGCTTGTGGGGGTAGGAAATTATGGAAAGGTAGCGGGAGGGAAGTTTCACCAATTGCTCGGGACCATGGGGCGCGTCGGCGTCAAAAAACAGGCTGTCGCCAGGCTGCATATGGTAGAGCTGATCGCCGTGCCGATAGACCACCTCACCCTCCAGCATGTAGAGAAATTCCATTCCGTCGTGTTGAAATGTCGGAAACACGTCCGATTCAGCCGTCAGCGTGATGAGGTACGGCTCGACCGCGACGCCGCTGCTGTTGTTTTCGATATGTCCAAGCAGACTGTACTGATGGCCGGCACGCGTCCCCCGCCTCTCGATGTTGACACCCTGCCCCGATTTTACAAAGGTCGCGGTCCGTGGCTCTTCGTAGCCCCTGAAGAAGGCCGTTATCGGCACGCCCAGCGCTTTTGATACGGCCTGCAGCGTTGTCAATGAAGGAGAAATGTTACCGTTCTCGATCTTGGAAAGCATGCCCATCGACATGCCGGTCGCCGCCGCGAGATCTGTAATGGTGATGCCAAGCTTGCGACGGCATTCGCGTACTTCATGACCGATCGCCATCTCGAGATTGTTCTGCCGAGGCTCGCGAACAGCATGGGGGTTCTGTTCGAAAGCAGTTTTCATGGCGGCTTTCTCGGCGGCCTTGTTTTTCTGCGGTGGCATTTTATCTCCTGTAAAAGCAGCGCTCTATCTTCTCAGTAAATATTTCGCAATTCAAAGGAAAGTGTTATTGCCTGACGCTTTTGGGCGTCTGACCGAAGACCTTCTTGAAACAGTTGGAAAAATGGGCCGCACTCGAGAAGCCCGTGGCATAGGCGATTTCGGATATCGATAGCGGGCTCTGCTCCAGCAGGCGACGGGCATGGCTCAATCGAATATCGCGATATGTGTCCGAAAATGTCGACTGCCGATGCTCCCTGAACAGCCGGTCGAGATGCCTGGAACTGATACCGGCAAGTCTCGCCAACGAGGACCGGTCGAGCGGCTTCTCGATTGTGGTTTCCATCGCCTCGAGAATGCTGAGCAGCGCGGCGTGGTTCGTGCCGAAACGTTCCGCAGCCGAGCCACGCTGAGGAGCCGAGGGCTCGGCAACGGCTGTGTGCAGATACCAGTCGCTTACCCTCCTGGCAAAGTCACCCCCCATCCGCTCCGCGATCATGGCGTGCATCATATCCAGTGGGGCCACGCCACCACCGCAGGTTATGCGGCCTCCGTCGATCACGAAGCGCGCCTGGCGCGGAGCGAGATGCGAAAACGCCTCCTTCAGGACGGGAGCATGTTCCCAGTGGATGGTGAAGTCGTGATTGTTCAGGAGACCCGCCTCCGCCAGGACATATGACCCGCTGGAGATCCCTCCAATCCTGACGCCCTGCCGCGCGAGCCTTCGAAGCCCCGGATGAAGGGCCGAGGTACCTGTCCAGTCGGCCGGTCCGCCGCCTGCACAGACAAACACCGTGTGGCAGCCGTCCCCGTGCGCAGCGAAATCGTCGCAGGCAACCTCGACACCCGAGGAACTCGCAACCGACGACGCGCCAGGCGACAGTGGCAAGATCTCGTACAATGGCCGACCGGCGAGCAGATTTGCAGCGCGCAACGGTTCGATTGCCGATGCGTAGCTCATCAGCGCAAAGTTCCTGACCAGGATGAAGCCGATGCGCTGGAGGGTTCTGGTGTCCGAGATGGTCATGTCTCACTGTTATCTGAAAATGGCTCATTTGCGCAATGACGAGAGCGACGCTCATGATAGGTGTTGTCTGCATTTTTCAAGGACGCAGCAGCCATGCGCTACTCAGCTCTATCGGTATTCCTCAATGGCCTGCGCGCCAACAAGGGTTGGCAGCCTGTTTGGCGCCAGCCACAGCCGAAACCCCACTATGACGTCATTATAGTCGGTGGCGGCGGACACGGTCTGGCGACCGCCTACTATCTCGCGAAGGAATTCGGCGTTACCAACGTAGCCGTCCTCGAAAAGAGCTATATCGGCTCGGGCAATGTCGGCCGGAACACCACCATCATTCGCTCCAACTACCTGCTTGCCGGCAACAATCCATTCTATGAACTCTCGATGAAGCTGTGGGAGGGACTGGAGCAGGACTTCAACTTCAATGCCATGGTCTCGCAGCGCGGGGTTCTCAACCTCTTCCATTCTGACGCGCAGCGTGACGCCTATACGCGTCGCGGCAACGCCATGCGCCTGCATGGTGTCGATGCCGATCTGCTCGATCGCGCTGCCGTGCGCAAGATGCTCCCATTCCTCGACTATGAAAACGCGCGCTTTCCCATACAGGGAGGCCTTCTGCAGCGCCGTGGTGGCACCGTGCGCCATGACGCAGTCGCCTGGGGTTATGCGCGCGGGGCAGATATGCGCGGCGTCGATATCATTCAGGGCTGTGAGGTTACGGGGATCCGGCGTGAGAATGGCCGGGTGGTCGGGGTCGACACGACGAAAGGATTTATCGGCTGCGGGAAGCTGGCACTGGCTGCAGCCGGCAACTCGTCCCGTGTCGCGGAGATGGCCGACATGAAACTCCCGCTGGAAAGCCACGTGCTTCAGGCCTTTGTCTCCGAAGGGCTGAAGCCATTCATTGACGGTGTTGTGACATTCGGTGCTGGCCACTTTTACGTGTCGCAGTCAGACAAGGGCGGTCTGGTGTTCGGTGGCGACATCGACGGATACAATTCCTACGCCCAGCGTGGAAATCTCGCGACCGTGGAGCATGTCGCCGAAGCGGGCAAGGCGATGATACCAGGCCTTTCACGCGTGAGGGTATTGCGATCCTGGGGTGGCATCATGGACATGTCCATGGATGGCTCCCCCATCATCGACAGGACACCGATTGATAATCTCTATCTCAACGCGGGCTGGTGTTACGGCGGGTTCAAAGCGACGCCTGCGTCAGGCTATTGCTTCGCACATCTTTTGGCGCGCGGCGCGCCACACGAAACCGCCAGGGCATTCCGGCTCGATCGCTTCGAACGCGGCTATCTGCTCGACGAAAAAGGTATGGGCGCGCAGCCCAATCTTCACTGAAGGCACGACCAAGGAAAAAGAGAAGATGGCAAGTCTCGTCCCCTGCCCGCACTGCGGAAGAAGACCGAAAGAAGAGTTCACGATCAAGGGCGCCGTCTTGAAGCGCCCGAGCGCGGATGCCGAGCCAGGAAACTGGATTGACTACGTCTATCTGCGCGACAATCCACGCGGATCCTATGCGGAATACTGGCACCATACCTCCGGCTGCCGGCGCTGGCTGGTGGTGACGCGCGACACGTCCAGCCATGAAATTGAAGCCAGCCGCGATGCGGCGCACGGACAAGAGGCGGGCGTTCAGTCATGACATCCTACCGTTTGCCCAGAGGCGGCCTGATCGACAGAATTGCGCCGCTTTCCTTCACCATCGATGGCAAAGCCTTGCACGGTTTCCAAGGCGACAGTCTGGCATCCGCGCTGTTGGCCAACGGAAGGCAGCTTGTCGGGAGGAGTTTCAAGTATCACCGGCCACGCGGCATCCTCACCGCCGGTTCAGCCGAACCCAACGCACTCATGACTATCGGGCGTGGCGGCCGCAGGGAGGCCAACACCCGAGCAACGATGCAGGAGCTCTATGACGGACTTGAAGCGACAAGCCAGAACCGGTGGCCCTCGCTCACCTTCGACATTGGCGCGGTCAACAGCCTGCTGTCGCCATTCCTCAGCGCCGGCTTCTACTACAAGACCTTCATGTGGCCCGCTGCTTTGTGGGAGAAGCTATACGAGCCTTTCATCCGCCGCGCTGCGGGCCTTGGCAAGGCGAGTTACGAGACTGACCCGGACACCTATGAAAAGACCTGGGCGCACTGCGACCTTCTGGTGATCGGTGCCGGTCCGGCGGGTCTGACAGCAGCACTTTCGGCCGCGCGTTCCAAAGCACGCGTAATCCTCCTCGACGAGCATTCTTCCGTCGGCGGTTCACTTCGCTCGGAGACCGCTTCGATCGATGGGAGGCCGGCTGCAGAGCTCGCAAATCGCATCCTTTCCGAGCTCCAGTCCCTCCCGAACGTCCAGGTGCTGACCAGGACGACCGCATTTGGCTGGTACGACGGCAACGTGTTTGGAGCCGTCGAGAGAGTGCAGAAGCATATCCTGCATCCGGCCGACAACGTGCCGCTGGAGCGGCTCTGGCGTATCGTCGCAAAACGTGCGTTGCTGGCAACAGGGGCGGAAGAACGCCCGCTTGTGTTTGGCGGCAACGACATTCCTGGCGTCATGATGGCAACGGCCATGCGCACCTACCTCAATTGTTACGCTGTCGCGCCCGGAAAGGCGACTGCCGTCTTTACCACCGACGACAGCGGCTACGCGCTTGCCCGTGATCTGGAGACCGCCGGCACCGAGGTTGCTGCAATTATCGACAGCAGAACAGAGATATCGGTTGCCTACTCCGGCCGCGCCCGGCTGATCAAGGGAGCGACGGTGTCGAACGCACGCGGCCGTCAGCAACTGTCTGCAATCGAGATCTGGCAGGACGGTCGCATCGAAAAGCTGAGCGTCGATGCCCTTGCCATGGCCGGAGGCTTCAATCCCATCATCCATCTCGCATGCCATCGCAGCGGAAAACCTGCCTGGTCCGAGCAACACGGCGCGTTCCTGGCACCGGCGAACCTGCACGGCCTTGCCATTGCCGGAGCCGCGGCAGCAACGTGTGGCCTCGCCAACTGCCTCGCCGATGGTGCGCGCCTCGGCGCAGCACTTGCTGTCGAACTGGGCTTTTCGGCGCATGCCGCCGAACTCGGGGCTGTCGAGGGTGATATTGTCTCGCCTGCAGCCAAACCGGTTTGGCGCATACCTGGCGTCACGAGCAAGGCGTTTGTCGACTTTCAGAACGACGTCCACCGTAAGGATCTGGGTCTTGCGGTACAGGAAGGCTACGACCACGTTGAGCTTGCAAAGCGCTACACGACAACCGGCATGGCCACGGACCAGGGCAAGCTCTCCAATGTCAATGCCATCGGGCTTCTTGCAGAAGCACGGGGGGTCTCACCCGCCGAGGTGGGCACGACGACCTTTCGACCTTTCTACACACCGGTATCGTTCGGCGCGCTGACCGGAATGCACAGCGGCCACCATTTCCAGCCCGTTCGCAAATCGCCGCTGCATGACTGGGCCAACAAGAACGGTGCCATTTTTGTCGAGACAGGACTCTGGTATCGGTCCTCCTGGTTCCCGCGCGCGGGCGAGACAACATGGCGCCAGAGCGTTGATCGAGAAGTCATCAATGTCCGGACGAACGCTGGCATTTGCGATGTGTCGATGCTCGGAAAAATCGAGATCTGCGGCAAGGATGCCGCCGAATTCCTCAATCGGGTGTATTGCAACGCGTTTCTGAAGCTGCCTGTCGGAAAAGCGCGTTACGGGCTGATGCTTCGCGAAGACGGCATGATCTACGATGACGGTACGACGAGCCGGCTCGAAGAGGAGCGTTACTTCATGACCACCACGACAGCCTACGCTGCTGGCGTCATGAACCATCTCGAATTCTGCTCGCAGGCGCTCTGGCCGGAACTCGACGTTCGTCTGGCCTCCGTCACCGATCAATGGGCTCAGATGGCCGTTGCCGGTCCAAAGGCGCGGCTCATCCTGCAGCAGGCGATCGATGACGATATTTCCGATGCGGCATTCCCCTTCCTCGCAGCCAGGGAGATCTCGCTCTTTGCAGGAGCACTCCGCGGACGACTCTTCCGTATCTCGTTCTCCGGCGAACTCGCTTACGAGCTAGCGGTGCCGGCTGGCTATGCCGAAAGCGTTGCTGACGCATTGATGGACATTGGGCAGCAACACGGACTTCAAGCCTACGGCGTCGAAGCGTTGAGTGTTCTGCGTATCGAGAAAGGTCATGTCACCCACAACGAAATCAACGGCACGGTCGTCCCGGCTGACCTTGGCTTTGGCAGGATGGTTTCGATGTCCAAACCCGACTTTATCGGCAGAGCCATGGTCGGGCGCGAAGGCCTCATGTCGTCCGCGCGGCCAGCGCTCGTCGGCGTCGTGCCACTCGATCCCAGAGACAGCTTCCGTTCAGGCTCGCATATCCTCGGTAAGGATGCAGCGGCGACCCTTGAGAACGACCAGGGCTATATAACATCGAGTGCGTTTTCTCCGCATCTGGGGTCGACCATCGGCCTGGCTCTCGTAACCCGGGGCCTGGAACGACACGGCGAGGAGGTGGTCGTCTGGAACGGCCTTCGAAAGGAATTCACCGCAGCTCGTCTATGCAATCCGGTTTTCTTCGATCCTGAAAACGAGAGGCTTCATGTCTAAGCTCCGCGCCATTCACCGTTCCGCCCTTGGAGCCAGGCAAGCGATCATCGGCTCATCCGTCACTCTGTCGGCCCTTTCCGAGGGTACCGTCATTCATGTTTTGGCAAGTAGGGTCGAAGGTGACATGCAGCCGCTTCTGTCCACGCTAGCCGGCGACAAGCTGAATGCGGTTCGCTCCTTGGGACCTAACCAATGGCTTCTAGTGAGCGACGAACCGACGCCGCATGAGAAAATGGCCGCCTTGCTTGAAGGTCTCCAGCCTAGGGCAACGGGGGTAGATCAAAGCCATGGACGCGTTCGTATTCTTGTCCAGGGCACGAAGGCTGAACGTGTCCTGTCCAAGGGAACCGCCGTCGATTTGTCGCTGAATGAGTTTGCGATCGGACACTCGGCAAGCACGTTGATCGGCCACATTGCCGCCCATCTCACCCGCGTTGGTCAAGACGCGTTTGAGATCATCGTTTTGCGCGGCTTCGCCGAAAGCCTATGGGACGATCTGGCGCGCATGAGTGCCGAGTTTGCCTGAGATGTCCTGCAAAGCAGGACATGATTGACCCCGCACCGGTTCGGTCTTGCGGCACCCAAGGACCGCAAGGGTTGCGGATACGGAGATGTCACGTTGTCGACGCCTTGACGGTTCGGAACAATTGGTCGGCACGACCATCAGGAAGCGGCGGGCATAAGGGCCGCATGACCCACAGCTACCGATCGTGTAACTCGGATGGTCGCTGTCATTTCAGCTCGTCCTGAAGATCCCGTTCGGCCCGCTCAACGGCGCTCGCGTTCAGGACACGGCGCAGAAGCGCCACGGCCACGGCGCGCGTGCGAAGATTGTAGCGGCTCTCGACGTCGCCGACCTCCTGATACACGTCGAGCTTTTCATAGAGCTGCTGCAACCGGTTCTGAACGGTGCGCAGCGACAGCTTTTTCCGGCTTGCGATCGTCTTGTCTGTGAGTCCAAGCGCGACATCCACCAGGATCTCGTATTCGGCATCGGTCAGCCCGTGGCCGGAGGTGAGCCCCTTTTGCTGAATGCCGCGAACCTCGCGGTCGATCACGCATTGCGATTCCAGAAAGACGCTGCGCAACGCAAGCTTCAGGCGCTCGTCAGAAGTGGATTTCAGCACGTAGCCGTAGGTCGCTCCCTCGGGAACGATCCGCGACACGCCGCGAACATATGCCTCGTCCGAGTAGTTCGACCAGAACAGGATCTTGGTGTCCGGCCGTTCTCTCCAGATCGTGCGGGCGGCCTCGATGCCGTTGCGCTCGCTCATCTGCAGGTCCATCACGACGAATTCGGCGCGCACGTTGCGCGCTTGGATTTCTCCCAGCCTGCCGTTTTCCGTCTCCATGACGGCTTCGCATTCGGGAAGCGCCGACCGCACCGCCTCGCTGAGGTAGGAACGATGCAGTGCATCGTCCTCGACGATCAGAACCTTCATTCCGCCGCCTCCGCTCTTGGCGTCCGCCTCAGCGGCAGCGTCACTTTCACGGCCGTTCCGCGCCCACCGGCACTGCTCGCGATTTCAAACTTTGCAGAGATGAGGCGCGCACGCGTCTTCATGTTGTCTATGCCGTGACCAGAAAGGTCGCGACCGCACTCCAGCCCCTCGCCGTCATCGCGGACTTCGATGGAAAATGCCTGGTGATCAGACAGCAGTGTCACGACCACGTTTTCCGGCTGTCCGTGGCGGATCGCATTGTTGACGGCCTCCTGCACGATCCGGAACAGCGCTGTTGCCACCGTTCTGTCCAGGTGGGCGAGATCATCGCCGGCATCGTCGATTACCTGCCAACGAACAGGAAGGCCACTTTCCCGCACCGACCGTTCGAGATGGTTTTCGATCGCTTCGGCGACCCCAAAAAGCTGGAGGACCGTCGGTTTTGCTTCCTCGATGATTTGACGCAGGTCGTGCATGCATTGCTGCAAGGCCCGGCAGAACGGTTCCAGCGCATCGCCCTGTACCGTGGAAAGACCAGTCAACCGTTCCATGCGGCGGGTCAGCCTCGTAAGGTCGGCCAAGGTTTGGTCATGCAGGTCCATGCCGATCCGCTGGCGTTCGCCCTCCAGCGCTTCAGTCAGCTTCAGCGCCCCCAGCCGCAATCCTTCCTCGCGGGCACGCGCCTCCGTTTCGATAACCGCCGACCGCTTCGCCTGCTCGGCGGCTCTCAGCGCAAAGAAATAGGGAGCCAGAAGATCGGCAACCGCTCGGGCCTTCTCCACATCTTCCATCGTGTACCGGTCGCGCTGCCGCGACGAGCAGCTCAACGCCCCGATCACATCGCCTTGCGCCTTGAGCGGAACATGGACACGGCTATGCAGGGAAAGCGCGATAATCGGGCTGGAGAAGGCACCCTCAAAATGGAACCGCGGATCGCTGCAGGCATCCGCGGCCAGCAGGAAATCGACCTCGCCGGCCAATAGCGTCCTGATCGGGCTGCTGCTCAGCAGGGCCGGAGGGTGCTTGCTCCACGCGGTTTCGAGACCGCTTTCATAGGCGATATGATATTTCCCGTGGACCATCTTGATGCAGACATCGAGATGGTCGTGCGGAATGACATGGCTGACCTCCTCGGCCACCGCCTTGATGATCGCGTTGAAATCGAGTTGACCCGCCAGAAGCCTGGAGATGCCGAGATAGCGTTCGAACAGCGAATTGCGCGCCAGATCGATCATGCTTGGACCTCCTCCCGGTTCCTTGTCATCATTTAGCGCCAGCTTTTGAAGCTTGTCCTGCGGGAACCCGCAGATCGTTGACGGGCACCCGCAAAGGGCGTGCTTGTATGCGCCTATACAAGGTGAAAATTCTCCTCCATTCTCGATTTACTGAGCAAGAAGGCTCAGGGCAATATTTATCTCCGGAAAACCGTTGAGGAGCGGCCCGGAGGTAAGCAGGGAGCTTTTTGGGAGGAAAACATGACCATCAGAATGATGCTTGCGGCATCCGTTGCCGTCGCTTGCCTTGGCGGCACGGCACTGGCCGACACGTCGTCCAAGAAAATCGCACTTTCCAACAACTATGCCGGCAATTCCTGGCGTCAGGCGATGCTGACCAGTTGGGACAAGATCACCAAGGAAGCCGTCGCAAAGGGCTTGGTCGCTGCTGCCGATCCGTTCACGACGGCCGAGAACCAGGCCACCGAACAGGCTGCCCAGATTCAGAACATGATCCTGCAGGGCTATGATGCAATCGTCGTCAACGCAGCCTCGCCGACGGCGCTGAATGGTGCGATCAAGGAAGCCTGCAATGCGGGCATCACGGTCGTCTCTTTCGACGGCATCGTCACCGAGCCCTGCGCCTGGCGCATTGCCGTCGACTTCAAGGCCATGGGCGAAAGCCAGATCGACTACCTCGCCAAGAAGCTGCCCAATGGCGGCAATCTGCTGGAAATCCGCGGCCTTGCAGGCGTATCCGTCGACGACGAGATCCATGCCGGCATCGAGGCCGGCGTCAAGAAGAACCCGCAGTTCAAGGTGGTCGGTTCGGTGAACGGTGACTGGGCGCAGGACGTTGCCCAGCGTGCCGTCGCCGGCATCCTGCCGAGCCTGCCGGAGGTTGCAGCCGTGGTGACCCAGGGCGGCGACGGATATGGCGCGGCCCAGGCTTTCGCCGCCGCCAAGCGCCCCACGCCGACGATCGTCATGGGCAACCGTGAGGACGAACTCGTCTGGTGGAAGCAGCAGAAGGACCAGGGCGGCTACGAGACCATGTCGGTCTCCATCGCGCCGGGCGTCTCGACGCTTGCTTTCTGGGTCGCCCAGCAAATCCTCGACGGCAAGGAGGTCAAGAAGGACCTCGTGGTACCGTTCCTGAGGATTGATCAGGGCAATCTCGAAGACAACCTCAAGAACACCCAGAAGGGTGGCGTGGCGAATGTTGAATATTCGCTCGAGGATGCCCAGAAGGCGATCGCCACCAAGTAACGGCGCCTCCCGAGTGCCGGGACGAAAACGGGCTCTCCTGGCCCCGTCCCGGCATGACGACCAGACAGACGAACCGATAGCGATCGCATGACCGAAACCCTGAAGCGAGAAGAGGTGGTGGCCGCCCGGGCCATCAAGGTGAAGTTTGGCGCCGTCAAGGCGCTGGACGGTGCCGACCTCGTCATCCACGCCGGCGAATGTGTCGGGCTCGTCGGCCACAATGGTGCCGGTAAGTCGACCATTGTCAACGTCATCAATGGCGGGCTTTCCCCGCATGAAGGCTCGCTGACCTACGGCGGCCGCGAAACCCACGGCATATCAGCCGCTCGCGCCAGCGGCGTACGCTGCGTCTTTCAGGAATTGTCGCTCTGCCCCAATCTGACGGTCCATGAGAACGTCAGGATTATGCACGCGGAACTCAAGGGCTGGAATTGGCGTAGGCGCGCTTCCGCTTTGGTAAAGGACCAGCTGGAAAGGATCTTTCCGGGCCATGCGATCGACTGCGAGAGCGCAGTCGATGACCTGTCGATTGCGGAGCGGCAGATGGTGGAAATCGCCATCAGCTTCGGCGGCCTGGGCAACAGGCCAAAACTGGTCATTCTCGACGAACCGACCTCCTCGCTCGATGCCGGGCTTGCGGCACAACTGATGGCCTATATCCGCACGTTCGTCGCACAAGGCGGCTCGGTCCTGCTGATCTCGCATATTCTCGGCGAAATCCTGTCCACCTCCGATCGGATCCTGGTGATGAAGGACGGTCGGGTGGTGGCCGATCGCGCTGCGAAGGAATTCAACACCCGCAGCCTCGTCGAGGCGATGGGCAGCGTGGTTCGCGAGCGGGAATGGACGCGTGCCGCCACCGCGAGAGCCGGCGCGCCGCTCCTGTCCATGCCGCCGCGGCGCGGTCATGGCCTTCCCTTCGAAGCTTATCGCGGCGAGATGATCGGGCTTGCTGGTCTGGGCGGCCACGGCCAGACCGACGCACTTCTCGACCTCTATCTTGCCCGCAACGGCAACTGGTGGCCGCGGCAAGAGCGCGATATCGCCTTCGTCGCGGGCGACCGCAGCCTCAACGGCACATTTCCATTGTGGAGCATCCTGAAGAACCTATCGATCGCCTCGCTCGGCCAGCTGTCTCGCAACAGGATGGTCGACGACAGCAAAGAGGATATGCTCGGGGCGAGCTGGAAAAAGCGGATCGAGATCCGAACGCCGGATATGCACAACCGCATCCTGTCACTTTCGGGCGGCAACCAGCAGAAAGTCCTTTTTGCCCGCGCGCTGGCGACGACCGCCGGCATCGTCCTGATGGACGACCCGATGCGCGGCGTCGATATCGGCACCAAGCAGGAAGTATACGAGATCCTCCGCTCGGAAGCGGCCACGGGCCGCACCTTCGTCTGGTATTCAACGGAAATGGACGAGATCCGTCTCTGCGACCGGGTCTATGTCTTCCGCGAAGGCGCGATCGTAGCCGAGCTTATGGGCGACGATATCAGCGAAAAGAACGTGCTATCGGCCTCCTTCAGCGAAGGAGAAGCGGCATGAAGCTCTCATCGGGCACCATCCGCTTAATCATTCCTGCTGCCTCGTTGGGACTCCTGCTCGCCGCCGTCTTTTACATGCAGCCGCGGGCCATGAGCTATACGGGCTTGAACCTCCTCTTCAACCTGGCCGTGCCGATCGCGCTTGCGACCATCGCCCAGATGCTGATCATGTCCGTCAACGACCTCGACCTGTCGATGGGCACGTTTGTCAGCTTTTCCGCCTGCGTGGCCGCCACCCTGTTGCAGACCTCGCCTTTTTTCGGCGTACTGATATTCATCGGTGCGATTGCCACTTACGCCGGCATCGGCGTGCTCGTTCATGTGCGCGAACTGCCATCGATCGTGGTCACGCTCGGGATGAGTTTCGTCTGGGGCGGGCTCGCTGTGCTCCTGCTCCCCTCCCCCGGCGGCACCGCACCTTCCTGGGCGCGCTCGGTCATGACGGCAAAGCCGCCGATCGTGCCGATGGCGATCGTCGCCAGCATCCTGATCGCCGCCGTCACCCATTACATCGTCATGCGCTCGTCCTTCGGCGTGCTGATGCGCGGTACCGGCGGCAATGATCGCTCGGTCGATCGAGCCGGCTGGTCGGTGATCGGCATCAGAGCCGCGACCTATGCGCTGGCGGGTTGCTTCGCCATCCTGTCCGGCATCGCGCTGGTCGGACTCACCACATCGGCCGACGCCAACATCGCGTTACGCTATACGCTTCTGTCGATCGCCGGCGTCATTCTCGGTGGCGGCGAATTCGTCGGCGGCAAGGTCTCCCCGATCGGCGCTGTCATCGGCGCCCTGACGCTGACCCTCGCCGGCTCCTTCCTTTCGTTCATGCGCATTTCGCCGGACTGGCAGATCGGTGCGCAGGGCGCCATCCTGGTTGCTGTGTTGGCGCTGCGCCTCGTCCTGAACCGGCTGGAGAAGCGGGAGAAACAACAATGATCCTGCAAAGGTTCCTCGTCGCAAAACCCTGGATCTGGTCGTTTGCCGCGACGATCACCGTCTGGATCATCACCGTGCTCTTCACCGGTGGCGCAAGTTCGTTCGGCCTGTCCCAGGCGGCGCTCACTTTCGCCGCCTTCTCCGTCATCGTGGGTATCGGCCAGATGTTCGTCATCACGCTGGGTCCCGGCAATATCGACCTGTCCGTACCCGCCACCATGACGCTGTCTGGCACGCTGGCGCTGAAGCTGATGGACGTACAGGACGGCATGGTCCTTGTCGGACTCCTCGCCTCGATCGGCATCGGCCTCGTCATCGGGCTCGGCAACTACGCCCTGATCAAGCTCCTGCGCATTCCGCCGATCATCGCCACGCTGTCGATGAGCTTCATCGTCCAATCTGTGGCCATCTGGAGCAATCGCGGCCTGCGCATCAAGCCGCCGGAAACGCTGGCGAGTTTCGCGACCTCGGGACTTTTCGGTTTTCCCAACATCGCACTGGTGGCCCTTGTTCTTTCCGCCCTCGCCTGGCTGCTTTTGGAAAAATCCATCTACGGCCGCTGGATCTCGGCGATCGGACAAAGCCGGTTCGCAGCCCGCATGGCGGGCATTCCCGTCGATGGAACACGGCTCGTCACCTACATGCTTTGTGCCGTGCTCGCTTCTGTCTGCGGTTACCTTCTCGCCAGCTTTTCCGGTGGTGCGGCGCTCAACATGGGATCGGAATACCTGCTGATGTCGATCGCGGTCGTGGTGATCGGCGGAACCGCGGTGGCCGGTGGCAACTCCAACGTCCCGGGCATCTGGGGCGCTTCGCTCTTTATGTTCCTGGTCGTGTCGATGCTCAACACCTACGGTTTCGGCGCCGGTTTCCGCCTCATCCTGACTGGCGTCATCATCATCGCCGTCATCCTGCTTGCCGGCGGACGGCGATCGAGCCGCTAGACGCCAGTTTCAAACAAGCCAATCGGACACAACACCATGCCGCAGACTTCATCCGACTACGAGATCCACGACGACCGTTTCCGGCACCTGATCGTTCCCAGCTCCGGTCTGGAGGAACTCTATTCCGATTGCCGCTGGGCCGAAGGCCCGGTCTGGTTCGGCGATCTCGGCTGCCTCGTCTTCAGTGACATTCCCAACCAACGCATGCTTCGCTGGGTCGACGGTGGCGGCGTCTCGACATTTCGCACGCCGTCGAATTTCGCCAACGGCAATACCCGCGACCGCCAGGGCCGGCTGATCTCCTGCGAGCACGGTGGCCGGCGTGTCACGAGAACCGAGATCGACGGCTCGATCACCGTGCTGGCCGACAGCTTTCAGGGCAAGCGCCTGAATTCACCCAACGACGTCGTGGTAAAATCCGACGGCAGCATCTGGTTCACCGACCCGACCTACGGCATCAAGTCCAATTATGAAGGCTATCGCGCCGATCCCGAACAGCCGACGCGCAATGTCTACAGGCTCGATCCCGCGACCGGCGAACTCAACGCCCTCGTCACGGATTTCGGGCAGCCCAACGGCCTCGCCTTTTCGCCCGACGAAAATATCCTCTATGTCGCCGATTCGTCATCCAGCCATGATGTCACCGCGCCGCGCCACATCCGCGCCTTCGACGTGGTGGACGGCCGGCGACTCGTAAACGATCGGGTGTTCTGCACTCTCGACATTGGCCTGCCGGATGGATTTCGCTTGGATGTCGGCGGCAATCTCTGGACAAGCGCTGGAGACGGCGTGCACTGCTTTTCGCCGCAAGGTGCTTTGCTCGGCAAGATAATGGTGCCGCAGACGGTTGCCAATCTCACCTTCGGCGGCCCAAGAGGAAACCGCCTTTTCATCACGGCAACCAGGTCATTGTACGCGGTGTACACTGCCACGAATGGCAGTTCTCTCGGGTAAACGCCGGCGGACCCAACCACAGGCGATCGCAAATCCCCCGGTTGTCGGCGCATAACAGTCAGTTGTGAGCGGGCGACACGGCGTCAAAAAGTCTGGGTGCCGAATTGGGCTCCGGACAATGTGCGCGACACCGCGTTGCGCCACCCGGCAATCTTGCTCTGGCGCACCCCGTCGGGCATGGACGGAAGAAACCGTCGGCTGCAATTCCATGCCTGCGCAAATTGCTGCCGCCCGGGCCACACGCCCGCCTTCGATCCTGCCAGCCAGGCAGCACCCAGCGCCGTTGTCTCGGGGACGGCGGAGCGGTCGACCGGATTAGCGACGACATCGGCAAGGCGTTGCATGGTCCAATCGGAAGCCGCCATGCCACCGTCTACGCGCAACACCGTTTCAATATGATGGTCACCCCAGTCCTTCCTCATTGCAACGAGAAGGTCCAGCGTCTGATATGCAACGGACTCGAGGACGGCATGCGCCAATTCGGCCGGGCCGCTGTTCCTTGTCAGACCAAAAATCGCGCCTCGCGCTTCGGGATCCCAGTATGGCGCGCCGAGGCCGGTGAAAGCGGGCACGACATAGACCTGCTGACCGGGATCGGCCCGCAGCGCCAGCGCGCCGCTTTCGGACGCATGCGAAATGATGCCGAGCCCGTCGCGCAGCCATTGCACGGCTGCACCCGCTATGAAAATCGATCCTTCCAGCGCGTAGGTAGTCTCGCCCGCCAGCCGGTAGGCGATTGTCGTCAGCATGCGGTTCGATGACATGACCCGGTCCCGACCGGTATTCAGCAGGGCGAAACAGCCAGTTCCATATGTCGATTTTATCATGCCCGGATCAAAGCAGGCGTTGCCGATGGCGGCGGCCTGCTGGTCGCCGGCAACGCCGAGGATCGGGATTGCCACTCCAAATATTCCGGCGTCTGTCGTTCCGAAATCGTGGGAACAGTCCTTGATCCGGGGGAGGACTGACGGTGGTATCCGCAAGACGCCGAGAAGCTCCTCGTCCCAGTCGCCTTCCGCGATGTTGTAAAGCATGGTTCTGGATGCATTGGTCGCATCAGTCGCATGAACCCGGCCGCCGGTAAGGTTGAAGATCAGCCAGCTGTCTACCGTACCGAAGCATACGTCTCCGGCTTCCGCGCGCTGGCGCAAGCCATCGACATTGTCGAGCAGCCAGCGCAGTTTCGTTCCCGAGAAATACGGGTCGAGCAAAAGCCCGGTCTTTTCTCGAACCAGCTTTTCATAGCCGTCGGCCTTGAGGCTGTCGCAGATTTCCGCTGTGCGCCTGTCCTGCCAGACGATCGCCTTGTGCAACGGTTGACCCGACTTGCGATCCCAGACAACTGTGGTTTCGCGCTGATTGGTGATACCGATCGCAGCGATTGCGGCCGGGGAAATGCCGGCACGCGCGATTGCCTGCCTCGCCGTGCTGACGACGCTCACCCATATCTCGCCAGGATCGTGCTCGACCCAACCCGGCTGAGGATAGGACTGTCTGATCTCCTCCTGCGCCGAAGCAATCATGCCCATTCCGACATCGAAGATGATCGCGCGCGACGATGTCGTACCCTGATCGATTGCGAGAATATAGCCGCTCATTACCTGCCTCGACTGAAAAAGTACCCCCCGCCGGCCGGTGAACCGGCAGGTCGTGCGATGCGCATCTGGAAAATGGTTGTGATACCGGCGGCAGCGTTGTGCGCCGCCGGCGTAGCGATTGGCCGGGACTTTGCCCCGGCCAAAGCAGTCGATCAGTTCGACTGCCAGCTCTTTACCAGTTCGTCGTAGTTGACGGTCACCGGCTTTTCTTTCTCGTTCTCGATCTTCAGCTGGGGAGCAAGGTTGCCCTTTGCGACCGCGTCCTTGTTCCAGTATTCGAGATCATGCTCCTCGGCGAGCTTCGGCCCGATATCGCCCTGAACCTTGGCGCGCTCCAGGCGCTGCAGGACCTTTTCCTGTTCCGAGCAAAGCGAGTCCATTGCTTCCTGCGGCGTCTTCGCGCCGGACGAAGCATCGCCAATTGCCTGCCACCAAAGCTGAGCGAGCTTCGGATAGTCAGGAACATTGGTACCGGTCGGCGACCACTGGACGCGGGCGGGCGATCGATAGAACTCGATCAGGCCGCCGAGGTTCGGAGCACGCTCGGTAAAGCTCTTGTCGCGAATGGTGGACTCGCGGATGAAGGTGAGGCCGACATGGCTCTTCTTCACATCCACCGTCTTCGACGTCACGAACTGCGCATAGAGCCACGCAGCCTTGGCGCGATCATCAGGCGTCGACTTCATCAGCGTCCAGGAGCCGACGTCCTGGTACCCGAGCTTCATGCCGTCCTTCCAGTAGACGCCGTGCGGGCTCGGTGCCATGCGCCACTTCGGCGTACCGTCCTCGTTGACGACCGGCAGGCCCTTCTTGACTGCATCGGCCGTAAAGGCCGTGTACCAGAAGATCTGCTGGGCGATGTTGCCCTGCGCCGGAACCGGACCGGATTCCGAGAAGGTCATGCCGCCTGCTTCCGGCGGAGCGTAGGCCTTGAGCCAGTCGAGATACTTCTGGATCGAGTAGACAGACGCCGGGCCGTTTGTGTCGCCGCCGCGCGCGACGCACGAGCCGACCGGACGGGAGTTCTCATCGACCTTGATGCCCCACTCGTCGACCGGAAGGCCATTCGGAAGCCCCTTGTCGCCGTTGCCGGCCATCGAAAGCCAGGCATCGGTGAAGCGCCAGCCGAGCGACGGGTCCTTCTTGCCATAGTCCATGTGGCCGTACACCTTCTTGCCGTCGATTTCGCGACCGGTGAAGAATTCAGCGATGTCCTCGTAAGCGGACCAGTTGACCGGAACGCCAAGATCGTAGCCGTATTTTGCCTTGAAGTCGGCCTTGTTCTTTTCGTCGTTGAACCAGTCGTAGCGGAACCAGTAGAGGTTCGCGAACTGCTGGTCGGGAAGCTGGTAAAGCTTCTTGTCAGGCGCAGTCGTGAACTTCGTGCCGATGAAGTCGTTGATGTCCAGGCCCGGATTGGTGACGTCCTTGCCCTCATTCGCCATCCAGTCGGTCAGCGAGCGGGCCTGCTGGTAACGCCAATGGGTGCCGATGAGGTCGCTATCGTTGACGTAGGCGTCGTAGATGTTCTCACCGGACTGCATCTGCGTCTGCAGCTTTTCGACGACGTCGCCTTCGCCGATAAGGTCATGGCTGATCTTGATGCCGGTGATCGCCGTGAACGCGGGTGCCAGCACCTTCGATTCATATTCATGAGTGGTCAGCGTTTCTGAGACGACCTTGATATCCATGCCGGCAAAAGGCTTGGCCGCATCGACGAACCACTGCATTTCCTTTTCCTGGTCGGCACGGGAGAGCGTCGAGAGATCGCCTACTTCCTTGTCCAGAAATGTCTTCGCTTCGTCCATGCCGGCATAAGCGGAGCCCGCCATTGCGAGCAAGATGCCTGCTGTTGTCGCTAGTAAATGCCTTCGCATAATATCCTCCCAGGGTTTGCGATTGCAGTCTTCACGTCAGGCGGCCAGTACCCCCGGCCATCTGTATCTCCCTGCCCTTAGACGTAGCGGAAAACGCCAACGGCGTAGACTACGGCAAGGGCAAGAGCCCACCACAGGTTGGGCCCGACAAGGCCCAGCCATGCGAGATGAATGTACGCTGCACCGAGCAGCGATATGAAAAGCCGGTCTCCCCGCGTGGTCTCGAACCTGAGGATACCCACACGTGGAGAGCCGCCCGGCGCCAAATATTCCCAGACGCTCATGCCGATCAGCAGCATGAGAATCGTCAGAAAAAACAATGCGGTCGGCAACGTCCACGCCATCCAGGAAAAGTTCATGATTGGTCCTCCCTTGTCAGACGCGACCGAGCGCGAAGCCTTTGGCGATGTAATTTCGGACGAAATAGATGACGAGCGCGCCGGGAATGATGGTCAGCACGCCGGCTGCCGCCAGCACACCCCAGTCCATGCCCGAGGCGGAGACCGTTCGCGTCATGATCGCCGAGATCGGCTTTGCCGCAGTCGTTGTCAGTGTTCTGGCGAGCAGCAGTTCGACCCACGAAAACATGAAGCAGAAAAAGGCAGCCACACCGACGCCGGAAGCGACCAGCGGTATGAAGATCCTCACGAAGAAGCGTGGGAACGAGTAGCCGTCGATATAGGCCGTCTCGTCGATTTCCTTCGGAACGCCGGACATGAAGCCTTCCAGGATCCAGACCGCCAGCGGCACGTTGAACAGGCAATGGGCGAGCGCGACGGCAATATGGGTATCGATCAGGCCGAATGCCGAGTAGAGCTGGAAGAACGGCAGCGCGAAGACGGCCGGCGGCGCCATTCGGTTCGTCAGCAGCCAGAAGAACAGATGCTTGTCGCCGAGGAAACGGTAGCGCGAAAAGGCATAGGCCGCAGGCAGCGCCGCAAGCACCGAGATCACCGTGTTCATGACGACATAGGTGATCGAGTTGATGTAGCCGTTGTACCAGGACGGATCGGTGAAGATGACGGTATAGTTGCGAAGCGTCGGGTTGAGCGGCCAGAGCGAGAAGGTGCCGGTGATCTCGGCATTCTCCTTGAAGCTCATGTTGACCAGCCAGTAGATCGGCAGCAGCAGGAAGATGATGTAGATCGTCGAAACGAGCCAGGAGAAGCTGCCCGCAGGCTTGTATTTCATAGTCTGAGCCATGGTTTTCTCCTTTCTCACGCGTTCTCGTCGCCGATGGTCATCACGGTGTAGAAGACCCATGAGAGCAGCAGGACGATCAGGAAGTAGATGATCGACATCGCGGCCGCCGGGCCAAGGTCGAATTGGCCGACCGCCATCTTCACGAGATCGATCGAAAGGAACGTCGTGGAGTTGCCGGGGCCGCCGCCGGTGACGACGAAGGGTTCGGTGTAGATCATGAAGCTGTCCATGAAGCGCAACAGCACGGCGATGAGCAGCACGCGCTTCATCTTCGGCAACTGGATGTAGCGGAAGACCGACCAGCGCGAGGCGCCATCGATCTTGGCTGCCTGGTAGTAGGCATCCGGGATCGAGACCAGGCCGGCATAGCAAAGCAGCACGACGAGGCTTGTCCAGTGCCAGACATCCATGACGATGACGGTAATCCAGGCATCAATGGGGTCGCGGACGTAGTTGTAGTCGAGCCCGATCGCCTCGAGCGTATGGCCGAGCAGGCCGATGTCGACGCGGCCGAAGACCTGCCAGATCGTACCGACCACGTTCCATGGAATGAGCAGCGGCAGCGCCATCAGCACGAGGCAGACCGGCACGCCGAGCCCCTTCTTCGGCATGTTGAGTGCGATGAATATGCCGAGCGGAATCTCCAGCGCCAGGATGATCAGCGAGAAAGCGAGATTGCGCTGAAGTGCCGCCCAAAATCGGTCGGAATGCAGCGTCTGAACGAACCAGTCTGTACCGGCCCAGAAGAATTCGTTGTTTCCAAACGTATCCTGCACCGAATAGTTGACGACCGTCATCAGCGGAATGACCGCCGAGAACGCGACGAGCAGCAGCACCGGCAGAACCAAAAACCAGGCTTTGTTGTTCCAGGTCTTTTGCATGGCTCAAGCCTCCCTGCCGACGCGCCAGGAATTGGCGTAGATATTGATGGCTGCGGGATCGAAGGTGACGCGCGCGTCAGCGGGAATGTCCCAGTCCTCCGTCACGACGATGGCGAGCGGCTGTCCGGCAAAGCTTGCACGAACGATCTTCTGGCGGCCGATGTCCTCAACCCTGTTGATCGCCACCGGCATGCCTTCGCGCCCGATCCGGATGAATTCCGGGCGGATGCCGAGCTCCATCTTCGCACCGGCAGCGACCTTCGGCGCATAATCGAGCGATAGCGTTTCGCTGCCGATCGTCACGACATGTCCTGCCAGCGTCGCGGGAATGACATTCATGCCCGGAGAACCGATGAAGTAGCCGACGAAGGTGTGGCTCGGCCGCTCGAAGAGCTCGGCCGGTGTGCCGATCTGCACGATCTCGCCCTCGTACATGACCACAACCTTGTCGGCAAACGTCAGGGCCTCGGTCTGGTCGTGCGTGACGTAGACCATGGTGAAGCCGAACTGCTTGTGCAGGCGCTTCAGCTGCGAGCGCAGCACCCACTTCATGTGCGGGTCGATGACGGTCAATGGCTCATCGAACAGGATGGCGTTGACGTCATTGCGCACCAGCCCTCGCCCCAGCGAGATTTTCTGTTTCTGGTCGGCGGTCAGGCCCTGGGCCTTGCGCTTCGCCATCGCAGCGAGATCGATCATCTCAAGGATATCGCGGACGCGACGATCGACCTCAGGCTCGGCCACGCCGCGGTTGCGAAGTGGAAAGGCGAGATTGTCGTAGACCGTCATCGTGTCGTAGATCACGGGGAACTGGAAAACCTGCGCGATATTGCGCGCCTGCGTCGAAAGGTTCGTCACATCGTTGCCGTCGAACAGAATGCGGCCATGCGACGGCTGCAGCAGGCCGGAGATGATGTTGAGCAAGGTCGTCTTGCCGCAGCCGGACGGTCCGAGCAGCGCATAGGCGCCGCCGTCCCGCCATTCGTGATCGACTTCGCGAAGCGCGTAGTCCTTCTCCGACGTCGGGTTCGGCCCGTAGGCGTGGCGGATGTGGTCGAGCGTGATGCGTGCCATGTCCCTGCCCCTTACGCCTGTTTACCGGTCGCGATCGCGCGGCCGTCGGTGTCGAATGCCATCAGATGGCGGGTGTCCAGAAACACCTCGACGTCCGTATCCGGATCGATGTCGTGAATACCGTGAGCGAGCATGACCCAGCGCACCCCGTCGTAGTCCAGGTGCACGAAGCTCTCCGAACCGGTGATCTCCGAGATCTGCGTCCTCGCCCGCATCGGTGCCGCGTTCGGCGTCTGTGCCGCAAGCGCAAGGTGATGCGGGTGGAACGCCACGGTCACGGGACCGTCGGCCATGGTGGCGAGATGGGCGGGTACCGAAAGGATATCGGCTGCCTGCCGCTGGAACGTTCCGCCGGTCTTCACCACGTCAATGAAGTTGAGGGGCGGATCGGCGAAGGTTTTCGCCGTGATGAGATCTAGAGGGTTGCGATAGACGCTGATCGTCGAACCGAACTGCGTCACGCGACCTTCCGACAGCGTCGCCGTATTGCCGCCAAGCAACAGCGCCTCGGATGGCTCGGTGGTCGCATAGACGAAGATGGCGCCCGATTGCGCAAATATCTTCGGCAGTTCCGCGCGGAGTTCCTCGCGCAGTTTGTAGTCGAGGTTCGCCAGCGGCTCATCCATGAGCACCAGGCTTGCGTTCTTGACCAGCGCGCGGGCCAGCGCGGTGCGCTGCTGCTGGCCGCCTGAAAGACTGAGAGGCGTACGGTCGAGATAGGGTGTCAGCCGCATCAGCTCTGCGGCCTTTCGCACCTCGCGATCGATTGTCGCGGCATCCTTTCCGGCGATCCGCATCGGCGAAGCAATGTTTTCGTAGACCGAAAAGGCCGGATAATTGATGAACTGCTGGTAGACCATCGCGACATTGCGCTTCTGTACCGGCACGCCCGTGACATCGGCGCCGTCAAAATGGACGGAACCGCTTGTCGGACGGTCAAGCCCGGCCATCAGTCGCATCAGCGACGTCTTGCCGGAGAGCGTCGGCCCCAGCAGCACGTTCAGCGTGCCCCGTTCAAACGCAAGATTGGTCGCGTGGATGTGATGGTCCCCGCCCACCATCTTTGCGGCGTTCCGCAATTCAAGCATTCCTGTTCCCGTGCCTCCTCAACAGCGGGGACGACATGGCGCACCCTACCCGGCCATCTGAGCCGGTAGCGCAGCCATGTACTCCTCCAATAGTGCAGCCTGTTCCGTCGTCAGACGCAGGCCGTCCTTAGTTCTCCGCCAGAGCACGTCTTCCGCGCGCCTGGCCCATTCGTGATCAATCAGATAGCGAATTTCTGCCTCATAGAGGTCGCTGCCGAAACAGCGCCCGAGATTTTCCGTGCTGCTCGCCTGCCCCAAAAGAACCGCAGCCTTTGTGCCGTAGCGGCGGACCAGCCGGCGCGCATGCGCGTCTGCAAGGAAGGGATAGCGGCCCTTCAGCTTGCCTACCTCGGCTTCGTATCCCCTTGCGGCAAAATCGCCGCCCGGCAGGTGGCTCTTTGCCGTCCACGGCGCCCCTTTTGTACCGATTGCTGCGCCGATCTTTTCCAGCGCATGCTCGGAAAGCCGCCGGTAGGTTGTCAATTTGCCGCCGAAGACGTTGAGAAGCGGCGCACTGCCGCCCTCGCCTTCCACCTTCAGCACATAGTCGCGGGTCGCTTCCTGCGCCTTCGACGCGCCGTCGTCGAAGAGCGGCCGCACGGCCGAGTAGGTCCAGACGATGTCATCCGGCCGTACCGGTTCCTTGAAGTATTCGCTTGCGGCATTGCACAGATACGTCGTCTCCTCCTCGGAGATCTTCACGTCCTTCGGATCGGCGGTGTAGTCGCGATCGGTCGTGCCGATGAGCGTGAAGTCCTGCTCGTAGGGGATGGCGAAAATGATGCGGTTGTCCGGGTTCTGGAAAAAGTAGGCCCGGGGATCGTCGAACTTCTTCTTCACGACGATATGGCTGCCCTGGACGAGCCGGACATGATGCGCCTCGTTCTGTCCGAACGCTGCGCGAATGACATGATCAACCCAGGGTCCCGCCGCATTGACCAGCATACGAGCCTGAAAGGTCTGAGCCTGCCCTGTTCCTGCGTCAACCGTATCGATCGACCAGAGACCGTTCTCGCGATGAGCCGAAACCACTTTGGTCCGCGGCATGATCTGCGCACCGCGATCGGCCGCGTCGCGTGCATTGAGCACGACCATGCGAGCGTCGTCCACCCAGCCGTCCGAGTATTCGAAGGCCTTCTTAAACAGCGCCTTCAACGGCTTTCCAGCCGCGTCCCTGCGCATGTCGAGCACGGCAGTCGGCGGCAGCAGCTTGCGACCGCCAAGATGATCGTAGAGGAAAAGCCCGAGGCGGATGAGCCAGGCCGGGCGGATGCCTCCCTTGTGATAGGGCAGGACGAACCGCATCGGCCAGATGATATGCGGCGCCATCGCCCAGAGGATTTCGCGCTCCATCAATGATTCGCGCACCAAACGAAACTCGTAATGCTCGAGATAACGCAAGCCGCCATGAATGAGCTTCGTCGCGCCGGAAGACGTACCGGAGGCAAAGTCGTTCATCTCGGCCAGCGCCACCGAATAACCGCGACCAGCAGCGTCACGCGCGATTCCGCAGCCGTTGATGCCACCGCCGATAACAAAAAGATCGTGAATCTGACGGCCCACGTTCCCCCTCCGAGCCAGAAAATGCCGCACCGCAAAAATAGTGAGCGATTGCGAAAGTAAGCACACTTAAAACGAAGATTAAGCGAATGTCAAACGAATGTTTCTCGAGATCGAGCCATATAAACTGCTGATTCCGCACGAAACATCGATCGCCGCCACGATGGAGGCGATCTCCGAGGTCTACGAGATTGTGGTGGACGGATTTTACGACAGATCGGGCGCCGGTCCGTCACGGTGCGACGCTGCGCCACGGCAAAGGAAACTCACTTTATCGGGGCGGGTTTTCGATCAAAGGAGGTGGCACGAAAAAGGCCGCGCCCGTTGAGAGAACGGATCACTGAGATGCAGATGCCGATCGAGGGACAGTCTCCGCTTCCAGCCTTTCGGCTTATAGTGTTGGAGGATCTCGACAAGGGAGTTCGAAGCATGACCGACTGACCCTTTTGATTGCCATGTCGGCATCGGTGCAGGATTTGGACGGGAAGATGCTGCGGCTCTGGCCGTGCAAAGAGTGATCGACAGTCGCTGGATGGGGCCTTGGAACGCTGCCCGTGAGAACTCGCATGCGGTTGTCGAGGCGACGCGCAACTGGATGGTGATGTACGACTTGCCGACGACATTGTGATGATGTCGTCCTCGCCCCTCCGTTGAAGGTCAAGGCGATTGCCGACGCGGGACAGAAACCTGATCGTCTCAAAAGAACCGTATCAGTCGTGGTTGCATTTCGTGACGCTGCTCCAGCGCGCCCTTTCACCAACGTCAGTATCCGACAGTCGTCGTCGCCATGCGAAAGCGAGGCTCTGCCCAAACACAATCCTATGAGAAAATCGTTGGTGGCATTCAAGGAATGTCTGCTTGATTGAGATTGGCAAAACGCGATATATCCGATGATATAAGAAATACCAGAGACCCTTTAATGTCGCAGCAGATCCTGAGCGAGACCATTGCGGAGAGCAGCTATCGGCGAATCCGGGCCGATATCATTTTTGGGCGCTTGGCTCCCGGACAGAAATTGAAGCTGGAAAGCTTGAAGGAGTCCTACGAAACCAGCATCAGCACATTGCGGGAAGTCTTGAACCGGCTCTCCTCCGAGGGCCTTGTTCTTGCCGAGGGGCAAAAGGGTTTCGAAGTCTCTCCGGTGTCCGTTGCCGACCTCAAGGAGACGGCGGCACTCAGGCTTCTCCTTGAGACGCATGCACTGGAGCAGTCGTTCATGTACGGCGACGTGGAATGGGAGGCTCCCCTGGTCTCTGCCCACTACAAGCTCGCCCGGATGGAGAAGGTGATGGCATCCGGCGACACCAGCAGGGCGGAAGACTGGAAGCGCTACGACTGGGAGTTCCACCAGGCCTTGATAGCCGCCTGTGGATCGAAGCTGCTCATGGAGGCGCACTCGGTGATCTTCGACAGATACCTCAGATATCAGATGATCGCCCTGTCCTATCGCGGTGAGGTCGCAGCCAATGAACACCAGCAGCTCCTCGATGCGGCATTGCGGCGTGATGGAGAGACCGCCAAGCGGGTGCTTGCCCTGCACATACAAGGCGGCGTCGAACATGCGCTGGCGAGAGGAACGCTGAAATAATCCTCACACTTCTCTTCGTGCTCTAGGCGGGCGCACATCGACGGTATTTCGGCAAACCAGGAAAATCCATGCTCAAGCAAGTCCAAGATCCGGCTGAAACAGTAAGCGATGTCGTTTTTCGGCAGATACGCCAGGATATCATTTCCGGGACATTGCCGCCGGGAACCAAAATCAAGCTGGAGCAGGCCAAGGAGCGCTATTCCATCGGAATTTCCTCGCTGCGCGAAATCCTGAGCCGCCTGACCACGGAAAACCTCGTTGTCGCCGAGGGGCAGCGCGGCTTCGAAGTCAGTCCCGCGTCTCGGCGGGAACTCCTCGAACTTGCCGACCTCAGGATTGTACTCGAAACGCATGCGATCGGCCTTGCGTTTTCAGCGGGAAATCTCGAATGGGAGGGGAGGATCGTCGCCGCGCATCACAGGCTTGCTGCGGCTGAACGCAGGCTTCTGGCAGGCGATGTCTCGCGTACCGTCGACTGGGTGCGATACGACTGGGAGTTCCATCAGGCGATCGTCTCGGCCTGCAACTCCTCGACGCTGATGGCGACATTGTCGTCCGTATTCGACCGCTTTCTTCGCTACCACATGCTGGCCGAAAGCTTTCGCGGAAAACCTGTGGTCGATGACCATAAGCTTCTTTTTGAGCTTTCCATTCGACGTGACGTCGCAGGCGCGACGGACGTCGTCAGAAGGCACGTCCAGAGCGGCGTGGAGCATGTGCTCAAGAGCGGCCGGATCCTGTAAGTCGCGATCTCAGAGCGCGTCCTTCGGGATTCCTTCCGGACGCATCTGTTTCTTGAGTGCCGCGATCCGAAAGATGGCATTCGGCGCGCCGTATCCCCGATAACCGCGGCGTTCGACGATCTCGAAAAAGAAACCCTCGCCATATGTTCCGCTGTAGAGCTGGAAATACTCGCCGTGCTCGTCGCAATCATAGAGGATGTTCTCCGTCTTCAACCGTTCCGTCATTGCCGGATCAAGGCCGAAGCGCGCTTCGACGTCGTCATAGTAGTTCGGCGAGATGTGGAGGGATTTGAAACCGCAGGCCCGCAACTCCCGCGCTGTGGCAAAGATATCGTCTGTCGCAAACGCCAGGTGCTGTATGCCCGATCCAAACTTCTCGGCGATGAAATGCCCTGCCAAGGTGCGGCGATTCTCGGCGCCGTTCATGGTAATCCTGAGCTCCCCGGTTTCGTTTTCGACAACCTGACTGCGCACCACCCCGGCCGGATCGATGATATCGACCATCGGTGTCTTGCTCGTCTCGAAGATCGATGTGTAAAATAAAAGCCAGGTCAGCATTTCATCATAGGCAACCGTCTGGGCGACGTGATCGATACGCAGAAGGCCGGCTGACGCCGCGTCGCTCTCATCCTCGACCGGCCTAAAGTCAATCTCCGAGAAGCGACCCAACGCGCTCTTGTCGTCAATGAGATAGACAACCCCGCCTCCGACGCCGCGGATGGCGGGCAACTCCAGTTCACCCTCAGCAACAGGCTGAAGGAAGGCTTCGGCGTCCAGCACAAGCGCGCGAGCATACGCCTTTGCGGCATCGTCTACGACGAGTGCGATGGCATATGCAAAGGTCCCATGGACGGCGTAGGCCGCGTTCGCAAACCCTGCCTGGTCGACATTGACGAGGATCCGGATCTCACCTTGCTCGAACAGGAAGACCTTCTTCGTGCGGTGGACCGCCGTCTTTCGGAATCCGAGAGTGTGCAACAATCCAACCAGCTCGACGGCGTCCTCCTCGTCGGTGGCAAACTCCACGAAGCCGACACCTTTGACGGACGCCCTTTTGGGCATGGCCGCTCCGGTCAGATATCCATCGCCGAGGTTGCGGCGTACCTGGTCGCCAAGATAGATCAGTGAACGGTGGCCATCGGCAGCGATCGCCCGCGACGAACCGCCTCGAAACTGGTCGTTGAAGATCTCGAGCGAGAAATAGCCATCATAGCCTGTTGCAGCGACGGCCTCGGTGAACGCAGTGACAGGCAGATCGCCCTCACCCGGCATGTTTCGGAAATGGCGGCTCCAGTAAAGCAGATCCATGTCGATCAACGGAGCATCGGCGAGTTGCACGATGAAGATCTTCTCCTTGGGAATCGAGCGGATCGAATTGACGTCGATCTTGCGCGACAGCGTGTGAAAGCTGTCGAGGATGAGACCGATATTCGGGTGATCGGCGCGGCGAACAATTTCCCAGGCATCGCGGTGGTCACTGATATGCCGACCCCATGCGAGCGCCTCGTAACCCACTCTCAGTCCGCGCCTGGCGGCGCGCTCGCCGAGCTCACGGAAGTCCGCTGCGGCGCGGTCGATACCACCGATCGATACCGGTGAAACGTTCGAGCAGACGAGCACCAGATCCGTTCCAAGCTCCTGCATCACATCGAATTTTCGCTCCGCGCGATCAAAAGTGCGGCTTCGGAGCGGTTCCGGCATTCCCTCGAAGTCGCGAAACGGCTGAAACAAGGTGATCTCCAGGCCATGGTCTCGAACGAGACGTCCGACATCGGCCGGACTTCCGTCGAACGCCAGGAAATCATTCTCGAAGATCTCAACTCCGTCGAAACCCGCTCGGGCGATCGCCTCGAGCTTCTCCGGGAGTTCGCCGCTGATCGTGACTGTCGCAATCGAGGTCCTCATTTCAAAGCCTTCCGCTGTGCGTGCGAGGAGATTCAATCGGCGTTGGCCACGGACATTGCGCCAACCGCGAAATCGCTCTCTACTATTATTACAAATGTCGTGAGAATTTCAATTAGATTGGTATATCATAAATTCTCATATGATTTTGAAAAACTCGGTTGATTTGGCGAGCCGTCTCTGGCAATCATTGCTCTCACAGTCAAAGGTGAGGGTGGCTGTCCGGTCGAACGACCGCCAAAGGAGGAGGAAATTTCATGTTCAAGTCTATGCTGACACGCCGAAATGCCATGCTTGGAGCCGCGGCACTGGTGACGGCCGTAACTCTGGCGCAGCCGGCTTCCGCAATTACGCCAGAAGAGATCAAGGCCAAAGGCAAGATCATCGTCGGAATTCAGGGCGACAATCCCCCGTGGGGCTTCGTGACCAGTGGCGGCAAGCAGGACGGGCTCGATGCCGACATCGCAACGCTGTTCGCCAAGGAATTGGGCGTTACGGTCGAGTTCGTGCCGCTTGAAGTCAACAACCGCATTCCCGCGTTGACCGCCGGCCGCGTCGACGTTCTTTTTGCAACGATGGCCATGCTGCCGGACCGTGCAAAGGCGGTGCAGTTCAGCAAGCCCTACGTTGCCAATGCCATCGTCCTGATCGGGCCGAAATCGGCGGAGATCAAGACCAACGCCGACATGGCGAAGTTCACGGTTGGTGTGGCGAAGGGCGCGGCTCAGGACACGCAGGTCACCAAGAATGCACCGCCAAGCACCACCATCCGGCGCTACGATGGGGATGCGGCGAGCGTCCAGGCTCTCGTTTCCGGCCAGGTCGATACACTCGGCGGTAACATCTTCTACATGGACCGCGTGGAGAAGGCTCGTCCGGGCGAATTCGAAAACAAGCTTGAATTCCAGAAGCTCTACAACGGCGCCTGCACCCGCCTCGGCGAAAAGGAAATAAACGCGGCGCTCAATACCTTCATCGACAAGATCAAGGCAAACGGCGAGCTGAAGGCAATCTACGACAAGTGGATGAAGGTCCCGGTTCCGAATTTCCCGGAAAGCCTCGACGGCATCCCGTTCGCGGCAAACTGACGGCTCAAACGATCGAAAGCTTGACCCAGATGGTGGGCATCCCTCGATGCCCACCATCGCTACTACCATGTTGAAAGAGCGGCTTCGATCCGCGTCCGGGAGCGCGATCATGAACAAACCAATTTTTGTGCTCAACGGGCCGAACCTCAATCTGCTCGGCCAGCGCGAGCCGGCGATCTACGGCACCACGACGCTTGCGGACATTCACGAACGATGCACCGCCAAGGCAAGGGCCCTGGGATTCGAGGTCGATTTTCGGCAGACCAATTTCGAGGGCGAGTTGATCGAGAGCGTGCACCAGGCTCGCACGGATGCTTGTGGCATCATCATCAATCCGGCGGCGTATACGTTCACCTCGATCGCTCTTCTCGATGCGCTGAAGACGTTCGACCCGCCCAAGATCGAACTGCACATCTCGAACGTGCATGCGCGCGAGAGCATCTATCACAACTCGCTGATTTCGCGCATCGCCACGGCCATCATGATCGGCTTTGGAGCCGATGGCTACGAGCTGGCTATCCAGGCAATGGCTGGAATGGTCAAGCGGGACTGAACTTCAGGGAAGACCGACCGGAAAGATCACGATGAACTACAAGTTGGACTTCACTCCGGTGATAGACGGCCTGCCGAGCCTCCTGCTCGGCTGCCTCGGTACATTCCTGCTGGCGATCTGCGGGATGCTGCTGGCGATCGTGATCGGAATCGGTGGGGTTGCCTTGCGCGACTCTCCTCTCAAGCCGGTGCGATGGCTGGTCATCTCCTTCGTCGAGCTGATCCGCAACACGCCGTTTCTGGTGCAGATCTTCTTCATCTACTTTGCGCTTCCCCTCACCGGCGTCCGGCTGGATCCGACACCGACAGCCATTATCGCGCTCGGCATCAATGGCGGCGCCTACGCAATCGAGATCATTCGCGGCGGCGTGCAATCCATCCCGAAAGGACAGATGGAAGCGGGCCTGGCGCTTGGTCTGCACAAGGCTCAGGTCTTCAGACTGATCATCCTCAAGCCGGCATTGCGCGCGATTTATCCCTCGCTGACCAGCCAGTTCATCCTGTTGACGCTGTCCACAAGCATTGCCTCGGCGATCTCGGCCTACGAGCTGACATCCGTTTCCCAGCGCATCGAATCCGAAAGCTTCCGGAGCTTCGAAGTCTACTTCACGGTCACGGTGTTCTATCTCGTGATCTCCTGGCTGATGATGCGCATCTTTGCGCTCTTTTCGGCGCGCTACTTCAAATATCCCGTCAAGTAGGAGGGTCTCATGGGTCGCGAAGAATTCGTCTTCCTCCTTATCGGCCTGAAATGGACCGTCGTCCTGTCTGCGGTCGGCTTCGTCTGCGGCTGCATCGCCGGCCTTTGCGTCGCGCTCGCTCGCACCTCGGGCGTGCCTCTGCTGGAGCGTGTGACGGCTGGCTATATTGCGGTTTTCCAGGGAACACCGCTTCTGATGCAGCTCTTCGTCGTCTATTACGGGCTAGCACTGGTGGGTCTGAGGCTCGACGCATGGGTTGCCGTCGCAATTGGCCTGACGCTTCACGCCAGCGCCTATCTCGGCGAGATCTGGCGTGGAGCGATCGAGGCGGTGCCGCGCGGCCAGACCGAGGCCGCAAAGGCGCTCAGCCTCAGATATGTCTCGCGCACGAAGGACGTCATCCTGCCGCAGGCGCTGCGCATCTCGCTTCCCGCGACGGTCGGTTTCCTCGTGCAGCTGATCAAGGGCACCTCGCTGGCGTCGATCGTCGGTTTTACCGAACTGACGCGGGCCGGCAACATCATCTCCAATCAGATCTTTGAACCGCTGACGGTCTTCGGGATCGTCGGCGCGCTGTATTTCCTGATGTGCCTGCCATTGACCATCCTTGGTGCGCGCCTCGAACGACGATTTGCCGCGTCGGCCCGCTGATACGGCGCCAACCTCTACCGCCTGCCAATGACACCTGGAGTCCTGCCAATGACCGACCTTACATCTGCGATAGGCGCAGACACGATGATCACCATGGAACGGGTGGAAAAGTGGTTCGGCGCGTTTCAAGCCCTGCGCGACATCAACATGTCGGTCCGCAAGGGCGAAAGGATCGTCCTGTGCGGGCCGTCCGGCAGCGGAAAGTCCACCCTCATACGATGCATCAATCATCTGGAGAGCTACAGCAAAGGCGAAATCCACGTCGGCGGCATGCTTTTGGGCAACCAGGCAAAGACCATCGACGCGATCCGGCGTGAGGTCGGCATGGTCTTCCAGCAGTTCAATCTGTTCCCGCATCTGACGGTGCTGCAGAACTGCATGCTTGCGCCCATGCGGGCGCTTGGCATCAGCAGGGCGCAAGCCGAGGAGCGGGCGCGCGCGCTTCTTGAGCGGGTCAAGATCCTGGAGCAGGCCGACAAGTACCCGGTGCAACTCTCCGGCGGCCAGCAGCAGCGTGTGGCGATTGCCCGCGCGCTGTGCATGCGGCCGAAGGTGATGCTGTTCGACGAGCCGACCTCGGCGCTCGATCCGGAGATGGTCAAGGAGGTCCTCGATACGATGATCGGGCTGGCCGAAGAGGGCATGACGATGATCTGCGTCACGCACGAGATGGGGTTTGCCCGCCAGGTGGCCGATCGCGTGATCTTCATGGCGAGTGGCGCGATCGTCGAGGAAGCGCCACCGGCCGAGTTTTTCACCAACCCGCGCCATGAGCGAACGAGAAAGTTCCTCGGAGAAATCCTGCGGAAGTGAGCAGCCATGAAGCCGCTGGAGATTGCAGTCACCGATCCCGCCGCTTCCGATCGCCAGAAAGTCCAGCAAAATGATCACCGGGACCACCAAACTCATCGCACACCTCGGCTACCCCACCGAGGCATTCAAGGCGCCGCTGATTTACAATCCATATTTCGAGCAGAACGGGATTGATGCCGTTGTGGTGCCCATGGGCTGCAGGCCGCAAGACTATCGCGCGTTTCTGAAGCTCATCTTCCGGCTGTCGAATATCCACGGCGCTCTTATCACGATGCCGCACAAGATCTCGACCATGGAGCTGCTGGACGAAGCGTCGACCAACGCGAAGGTCGCGGGCTCATGCAATGCGGTTCGCCTCGGTCCGGATGGCAGGCTGATCGGTGACATGTTTGATGGCGAGGGTTTTGTTCGCGGCATTCTGCGCAAGGGCAAACCGGTTGCAGGAGCGCACGCGCTCGTCGTGGGTGCCGGAGGCGTCGGCTCGGCGATCGCTGCCTCGTTGGCACAGGCGGGTGTGGAACGTCTCGCGATCTTCGACGCCAACGGGGCGACAACGGCGGCGCTGGTCGACCGGCTGAACAAATACTATCCGCACCTGCAAGTCGCGAGCGGTTCGGCCGATCCCGCAGGTTTTGACATCGTCGTCAACGCGACCCCCCTTGGAATGGGACGGGATGACCCGCTACCGTTTGATGTAGCCCGTCTTTCGTCGTCGACCTTCGTGGGCGAAGTTGTGATGACAAAGGAGATGACCCCCCTGCTCGAGGCGGTCCGTGCCCGGGGCTGTGCATTTCAGGTCGGAACCGACATGCTGTTCGAACAGATCCCCGCCTATCTCGAATTCTTCGAATTCCCGACGACAACGGCCGACAATCTGCGCGCCATCGCGAAACTCGGTTGACGGGGGTGAGAGGATCCTCGGAACGATCCTCCACAAGTGGGGAAGGCCAGGCATGGCCTCCCACAGAAGGAGACTATCCCCTCCCCCTGAAACGTCGCTGATACGCGGGATCGTAGAGCGAGCTTTCGCGGAAGTCGCTGGTCACCAGGGACGGTCCGACGAAGATGATTGCGGTGCGCTCGATCGGTTCGTCGGCAAGCTTCCCCTCGATGTCGGCAAGCGTTCCCCACACGATCCGCTCGTCCGGCCAGGAGGCCTTCGCCACGATCGCGACAGGGCAGTCAGCACCGTAGAGCGGCGTGAGTTCGTCCACGACCTGTCTCAAGGCATGAATGGCAAGATGGATGGCGAGCGTCGAACCGGTCGCGCCGAACTTTGCCAGCGTCTCGCCGTTGGGCATCGGCGATGCGCGACCGGATACCCGTGTCAGCACGAGGCTCTGGGCAATGGCCGGGATCGTAAGCTCGCGCCCAAGGGCTGAGGCCGCGGCGGCAAATGCCGGAACGCCGGGCGTCATCGTGTAGTCGATCCCATGCCTTTGCAGGCGGCGGATCTGTTCTGCAACAGCACTCCAGACGGAAAGATCCCCCGAATGCAGTCGTGCGACATCCTCGCCTGCTTTTTCCGCCTGCAGGTATTGCCCCTCTATCTCGTCAAGCGACATCGGCGCCGTGTCGACGATGCGGGCACCTGGCGGGCAATATTTCAACAGCTCCGGCGACACGATCGAGCCGGCATAGAGGCAGACCCGGCACCGGCCGATCAGATCGCGGCCGCGCACCGTAATGAGATCGGCAGCGCCCGGGCCGGCTCCTATGAAATGCACTGTCATGTCTTCACCTTCAGTTCCTGGTCCAGCGCCATTGGGTCACGGGCATCGCCGGCCGCCAGCCGGTCATGCCGCCGATAGGGGACGCCCGCCCTATCTCGATCCGCCTCAGCGAACCGCCCAGCTCAGCGTGAATGGCGATCAGCTTCGCCTCCATCTCCAGGGTCACGGCGTTGGCAACAAGCCGCCCTCCCCCTTTGAGGCGTGCGATCGCTGCACTGAGGACACCCTTTTCACTGCCGCCGCCGCCGATGAAGATCGCGTCGGGTTCGGGAAGTGCATCGAGTGCATCGGGCGCCGTTCCTTCGACAACCGCCAGGCCCGGTACCCCGAACGCCATTGCGTTGCGGGCAATGCGCAGCGCCCTGTCAGCCGATTGCTCAATCGCGATGGCGCGCATGGAAGGGTCGCGCAACATCCATTCGATGCCCACCGAGCCCGATCCCGCGCCAATATCCCAGAGAAGCTCTCCGTAGCAGGGTTCCAGCGCCGAGAGTGTAATGGCGCGGATATCCTGCTTGGTGATCTGGCCGTCGTGCTCGAACAGAGCGTCGTCCAGACCGGCGGTGAAGGGCAACGTTCTGGCTCCCTGCCCTGCCACAACGGTTATTGCGCAAAGGTTCAGCGGATCGATGCCCGTCAGATGAAAGCCATCGGCCCGGCACTTTCTCAAGCGTTCCCGCTCGCCGCCGAGCGCCTCAAGAACCAACAACTGCGACTGGCCGAAGCCCGTGGCGCTCAAGAGTGCGGCAAGCTGACCTGGCGTATCGGCATCCGATGTCAGAGTGATGATGCGGCGGCCATGATGCAGATGCGGACGGATGAGATCGAGCGGTCGCCCGTGCAGCGACAGACACGTCGTGTCCTGCAGCGGCCAGCCGAGCCGCGAAGCGGCAAGACTGAACGAGGACGGTGCAGGAATGGCACGCATCTCGTCAGGGCTCACGCGTCGGGACAATGACGCTCCGACACCATACAGAAACGGGTCGCCCGACGCGAGCACGACAACGGGCGAGCCTCGGCGAGACATGATCGCCTCGATCGACTTTTCAAAAGGGCTTTCCCAAGGGAGACGTTCGCCGGAAATGAGGTCGGCGACCAGTGCGTGATGGCGGGCGCCACCAAACACCACCACCGCGGCGGCGACCAGTCGCTTTGCCTCGTCACCGAGCCCGTCTGGACCATCCTCTCCGATACCGATAATAGTCAGCCAACGTTGGTTGGAGGCGCAAGACATATCAGACATGGGCAAGATCCGCATTCTGATGCTCGGCGGCACCACCGAGGCGCGCGCCATGGCGCAGGCGCTGACGGGCCGAGAGCGATACGACGTTTTGATGTCGTTGGCTGGGCGCACGGAAAAACCGTCCGCCCAGCCGGTTCCAACGAGGACAGGTGGCTTTGGCGGAGCGGAGGGACTTGCGACGTTTCTGCGTGACGGTGGTTTCGACCTTCTGATCGACGCGACGCATCCCTTCGCTGCCAGGATTTCGCAGAACGCAAGCCAGGCCGCCGCGAGGGTCGGCGTTCCGGTATTGGCCCTGCGTCGCGCGAAGTGGGCGGAGCAAGAAGGTGACAGATGGACACATGTTGCCAATGTCCCCGAAGCGATCTCGGCGCTCGGCCCCGTCTCGCGGCGGGTGTTTCTGGCGATCGGGCGACAGGAGGCACACTTCGCGCAGGGTGCCCCGCAACACTTCTATCTTGTTCGTAGCGTCGATCCCGTCGAGCTGCCGATCGCTTTGCCTGATGCATGCTTCATCCTCGATCGCGGCCCCTTCGACATTGAAAGTGAGGCCCGTCTGCTTGCCGCACATCGCATCGACGTCGTGATTGCGAAGAATAGCGGCGGCGCCGCGACCTATGCCAAAATCGCAGCGGCGCGGCGTCGGGGCATAGAGGTGCTGATGATAGCGCGCGCGCCAGCCTCCGTCATGCAGACGGTCGCCACTGTCGATGAGGCACTGGCGGCAATCGATCACCTGTTTCCTCCCGAAATGAAACGCGGCGTGTAGACAAGATCCCCCTTGTCACCGCGCGCCACGACCCTTGTCTCCGTAGAGCCTATGATCACGCAGGTGGCCATGTCCGCGATCGTTGCGTCGGCCTCTGCGAGAGGCTGAACGGTGATGCGCTCGTCCGGACGTCCGGCCGCGCGACCGAAGATGACGGGCGTTGCTTGCGGAAGATGGGCGCGCAGCAACTCGAACGCCTTGCCCAGCTGCCATGGTCTGGCCTTGCTGATCGGATTGTAGAGAGCGATCACAAATCCGGCGTCGGCCGCTGCCTCAAGACGTTTTTCTATTATATCCCAAGGTTTTAGATTGTCCGATAGGGATATGGCACAAAAGTCGTGGCCAAGCGGTGCACCAATGCGCGCGGCCACCGCCAGCATCGCTGTGATGCCAGGCAGGACGACCAGATCGACGTCGAGCCATTCCTTGGGGCCGCTGTCGATCGCCTCGCAAACGGCTGCCGCCATGGCAAACACACCCGGATCGCCGCCCGATACCACACAGACAACCGCTCCTGCCGATGCAGCCCGCAAGGCGGCGGCGGCCCGGTCGAGTTCCTCCCTGTTGTCGGAGGCCTGGCGCTGCTGATCGCTTCTCAAACTCAGTCGGTCGAGGTACGGGCCATAGCCATAGAATTCCGTGGCCCGCGAGACAGCGCTCAGGGCTTCCGGCGTCATCTGGTCCGGATTGCCGGGACCGGTTCCGATCACGAACAGCGTGCCGGTCATCGGCTACTCTCCCAGCCGGGGACGAGCACGAGCGAAAAATAGGGCGCCTCGCCATCGGGGCGGTCGGCAAGCTTCACCATCGCAGCATTCGCCATGGTGCCGCGTTCGACATACACCGCTTCGAACAGCCGGCCGGATGCCTCCAGCGCGCGGCGAATTTTCGGCAGATTGCGGCCGACCTTCATGATGACGGCTGCCTGCGTGTCGGCCAGACGGCGTTGCAGTTCGGCCTCGGCCATCGTGCCGGGAAGCACGGACAAGACGTCGTCGCCTTGAACGATCGGGATGCCCGCGACCGACCAGCAACCCGACATGGCGGTGATCCCGGGGATCACCTGCGTCGGGTAGCGATGGGCCAGCCGGACATGCAGATGCATGTAGGAGCCGTAAAACAGCGGGTCGCCTTCACTGAGGACGGCGACAGTCCGGCCAGCCTCCAGATGCGTTGCGACCGCATCGGCCGACCGGTCGTAGAAGCCGGTAATCTGGCTTCGGTAGTCGGCTTCGGTCTTTTCGATCTCTGTCGTAACGGGATAATAGAGGGGTAATAGCGTCTTATCCCCGGTGAGGAGGTGCGCGACGATCGCCTTGCCGTTGCCACCCCTGCCCCGCTTGGCGAAATAGGCAACGACATCGGCAGTCTCGATTGCCTTGACGGCCTTGACGGTCAACAGCTCCGGGTCACCAGGACCCGTGCCGACCCCGATAAGACGGCCGGTGTTGGTCATAGGCCCGGCCTCGCAAGGGCGTTCACGGCAGCTGCTGTCATCGCGCTGCCGCCGAGGCGGCCAGACACAATCGCGAACGGCACCCCGTAGGAGTTTTCCGCCAGCGCATCCTTGGATTCAGCCGCGCCGACGAAGCCTACCGGCATGCCGATGATCGCCGCCGGTTTGGGCGCACCATCGCGCAGCAGTTCCAACAGATGAAACAATGCTGTCGGCGCGTTGCCGATCGCAACCACACTGCCCGCCAACCGATCCAGCCAGAGATCAACCGCGGCCGCCGAGCGCGTGTTGCCGGTCTGCCTTGCCAAACTGGCTGTACGCGGATCATGCAGCGTGCACAGCACCTCGTTCTTCGCCGGCAATCGTGTACGTGTGACCCCGTGAGCGACCATTTCCGCATCGCAGAAGATCGGCGCTCCGCCATGCAGCGCGTTGCGTGCAGCGCTGACAAAGTGTGGCGAAAAGACAAAATGCTCTGCCGCCTCCACGAGGCCGCACGCATGGATCATTCGCACGGCAATATCAGCCTCCTCAACGGAGAATCGAGACAGGTCAGCCTCGCTGCGGATGATCGCGAAGGAGCGTTCGTAAATTGCGTCACCGCTGTGAATGTAATCGTATTCTGGCATTCCTATCCCTGTCGCAGCGCTCGCGTGACGTAGCCTTTGCCGAGCCGTCTAAGGCAGGCTGCGGCCGATTCGCCAGCATGTCCCTCGTTCTTTATGAGGCGAGCGAGCTTCTCTATAGCGGAATCGATGTCGCCGCTAGCAATCTGTGCATCCGGCGCGTCCGAAGCCCGACCATCGAGTATCAGGCTATACCCGCCCTCTGCACCAGTGAGTGTGAGTGCCTGTCGCGGATGCGCGCACCCCTTGGAACAGCCCGACAAATGAACGGTCAAGGTTCCGTCCAGCAGCTCGCAGCAGCGGGCCGCCATCGTTTCCGCCAGTGTCTTGGTGGCATAAGAGCCGGATGCACAGGCCCCCGATCCGGCGCATGCGGCAATATGATCCGAGGGGTCGTGGGCGTCGGCAGACAAACCATGATGCGGAGCGAGCTCCTGAACCGATGAAGCGCCCTGCGGCGTCAGCCCGGTCAGAAAGAAACAGCGCCCCGGAGCGGGCCGGATGTCTCGGATGCCGAAGCTCTCGACCGCGTTCAGAAAGCCGACCATGTCCGCTCCGCGTATTTGTCCAAATCGCGGTTTCAGTCCGAGAACGATTTGCCCGTCGGGGGCGGCGTGAATGCCTGTCGGGGCGGTTTTTCCACGCGACGGGCCTGGCATTGCCAGGACATCGATGCTTGGAGAGGAGGGTGGCCACCATTCGCCACCAATATCGCGGCAGCGCCGGTGCCGTCCCATTGAAATGAGCAATCTCAGAACGTCGCCGACAGCGTCAACGGCCTGATCCGCTGTGCCCTTAGCGATTGGGCGGGAGTGGTGCCCGTCTCCGGCGATCGCTACCATCCAGATCGAAGGCGCAATGGCCACAAGACGGATGTCGGCGCTAATCGCGCTCAGACCGAAAACTCCGCCGCCGTCGATGAGAACAGACAGCTTCGGCGCCAACGCGGGTGCCTGGAGAAGTTCGGCCAGCCGCGTCCGGACGAGATGCTCCATCGCGGCTGCGTCCGCGACATCATCGCCAAGAATGCCGTGCAGAGGCGGCAGCTCGATCACCGGCCCCGGAAAAACGGAGATGCCGGCCGCGTCGATCGCGGATGCCATGGGGTCAACCGTGTCGGCCGCCAGCCCACGGATCTGGACGCTGCCACGTGCAGTAATCTCGAGGATTCCGTTTCCGTATCGCAGCGCGGCGCGAGCGAGCTGCCTGAATTGATGGAGGGTGAAGACGCCGCCGGCCGGTCGCAAGCGCGCCAGCAGGCCATCGCCGGTCTGCATGGGCAGCGACAGGGTCGGGCAGGCACCACGCCGAGCCGACGGCGATATCTGCCCGTCGGTTGTTTGCTTTTCTGTCAGTGTGCCGCGCGCCATGTTCGCCAATTCCTTCGATCATGTCCTTATATGATCGAGGCACTCAGAGCAAAACGGTCGAGGCGATCAAAGATCGTCGAAATCGTGACCTTTGCGCAGCAAATAGATATCCATGATCCAGCCGTGAAGCGCCCGGGCATCGGCTCGCGTCCTGACAATGTCATCGGCAACATCGGCCAGGCGTCCCGAGATCACGATTTCATCCTTCGTTCCCAGGTAGGCACCCCAGAAAATGTCCGCATCGGGGTCCTCGATCTTCGAGAACGCCTGCTCGCCATCCAACATCACGACCGTGCTATCGGCGCGATTGCCGTTTTCAGCCAGTCGGCGGCCGGTCGTGATCTCTACGGGTTTCCCGACGAGATTAAGGGGAATGCGGTGACTTGCGGCAAGCGCCTGGATGCTGGTGATGCCGGGGATGACCGTGAAGTCGAACTCCGCAGCACCGATCTGCCTTGCTCGCTCGATAATGCGGATGGTGCTGTCGTAGAGGCTGGGATCGCCCCAGACGAGAACCGCGCCCCTGCCATCGTCGGGAAGCGCGTCGATCAGGCGCACGTAGGTTTGCGCAAGCGCAGCATGCCATTCGTCCACGCTTTCTATGTAAGTCCGACCTACCGTCGCGCGTGTCGGAACGGTGAATTCGGCAATCGTCGTGTGCGCGTTGGTCAGGTAGCGCTCACAGATATCACGACGAACCGAAGCCAGGCCTTCTTTCGCCGTCCCTTTCGTTGGCACAAAGATCACATCGACGGCATTCATGCTGTTGATGGCCTGAACCGTGACGTGCTCGGGGTTTCCTGTCCCGATGCCAATGATGTGGATGTGACGCACGCCGGCTCCTCTGATCGATTGCGCCCGTTTTGCAGCAGTCAGCCGGTCTCCGCAAGGCCACGCAGCCAAGTTGGCCGCGGCCAACTTGGCTGCGCCCGCTCACCGCTATCATTGCCGCGAATCACGAATCGTGCCATCCTCGATACGCTTTTTGTCGAAGAATCGACCAAAAAGCGCATCGCTGGAGATCGGGTGTCTTGGACAACATTAGCGTATCGACGACGGATATCCGGATCGAGCGGCATGCGCACCAACTCTCGCGGCAGCTGAAGCTTCTGCGCGAAAAGCTGTTTTCGCCGTTGTTGCAAAAGACGCTGCGGACTTTCACCTCTGGCGAAGCGGCGCAGATGATCGGTGTGTCTGATGGCTACCTGCGCCAGCTTTCGCTCGATGGCAAAGGGCCACTGCCGGATGTGACGGCGAGCGGCCGGCGGTCCTATACTCTCGGCCAGATCAATGAGCTTCGCCTGCATATGGCGACGATAAAGCCGAAGGATGCGCTATCCTATTTGCCGCGGCGCCGGCCTGGCGAGACGCTTCAGACTGTGGCTGTGACCAACTTCAAGGGCGGCTCGGCCAAGACGACAACGACGCTCTATCTTGCGCAATACCTGGCGCTCAACGGGTATCGCGTGTTGGCGATCGACCTCGATCCGCAGGCGTCGCTGTCATCCATGCTTGGCGTCCAACCGGAGTTCGACCTTGATGATGGCGATACGCTCTACGGCGCAATCCGCTACGACGACAACCGCCGATCACTGAAGGATATCGTCCGCAAGACCTATTTCGATGGGCTGGATCTCGTACCTGGAAACCTCGAACTGATGGAGTTCGAGCATGAAACCCCTCGCGCCCTGAGCGACCGCCAGCGGACAGGGGAAGTGTTCTTTCGGCGCGTCGGCGTGGCGATCTGCGAAGTCGAAGCGGACTACGACGTGGTCGTCATCGATTGCCCGCCGCAGCTTGGCTATCTGACGCTCGGGGCAGTGTGCGCGGCGACCGCACTTTTGATCACGATCCATCCACAGATGGTCGATGTCGCGTCGATGTCGCAGTTCCTGTTGATGACGTCGGACCTTCTGTCCGTGGTGCGCAAGGCGGGCGGCGACCTGCAGCACGACTTCATCAAATATGTTGTGACCCGTCACGAGCCCTTCGATGCGCCACAGTCCCAGATCGTGGCGCTGCTGCGCAATCTTTTTAGCGATGACGTGCTGGCGGCGACGATCCTGAAGTCGACGGCGATTGCGGATGCAGGACTGACGAAACAATCTCTCTACGAGATCGAAAGGGGCCAGGTGCGTCGGTCGACCTATGACCGGGCGCTGGAATCGGTCAATGCGGCAAACGGTGAAGTGCTTGCGGAAATCCATAAGGCATGGGGTCGGAGATGAGCAGACGCGATCGGCTGAAGGGACTTTTTGACGATACGGCGCAGGAGTTGGCCGCGGCCAACCTGGAGGATCAGTCGCCCGTACGAGGACCGGCGGGGCCTGTGCGCTCGATGGCGTTGACCCTCGGTCGCATGGAGGAAGAAAGCAGGGCAATGCAGAAAGCGTTGCTCTCCGGTGAACGTATTGTCGAGCTCGACCCCGCTCTGATCGATGTCTCCTTCATGCGCGATCGGCTTGGCGATCTGCCACTCGATACGGATGACGAACTGGTGCAATCGATTGCCGAAAATGGGCAGGAAGTGCCCATTCTCGTCAGGCCCCATCCGGAAGACGAGACACGCTATCAGGTTGCCTACGGTCACCGTCGGCTTCAGGCGATCCGTCTGCTCGGAGGCAAGGTGCAGGCAGTCGTCCGCAACCTCGATGACACCGATGTCGTCATCGCGCAGGGGATCGAGAACTCGGCAAGGCGAGACCTTTCATATATCGAGCGGGCTGTTTTCGCCTTCAATCTCGAAAACAGGGGATTCGGTCGGCCCGTGATCATGAAGGCCTTGTCGACCGACAAGACAGAGCTTTCCAAGCTGATCTCCGTCGCGAAAGCGGTGCCGATGGAGATCATCGCGGCTATCGGCGCCGCCCCGGCCACGGGAAGGCGCAAATGGACAGCGTTGGCGCAGGGGTGGAGTGCCGCGGCAGCGGCGCGGCTTCAGACGCTGGTCAATTCGGAGGCTTTCGGTGGCCTCGAAAGCGATCGCCGCTTCGAATTGGTGATTGCCGAGCTCGCGAGGAAGCAGGAAAAACCAGACGCCGTGGAATATGATTGGACCCCCGCGACTGATGGCAAGATCAAAGGCCGCATCAAGAGCCTCCACAATTCGTTTACGATTGCGCTGAAGATGGGGGATGCGCCGCAGTTCGGAGAGTATCTGGCCCAGAAGCTCGACGAGCTTTATCAAGCCTATCGAACAGGCAAGCAGACCTAGCGATGGCCTATGACATCGATGCCTCCCTGCTGAAGAATTTGTTGCCCGGCCTGGTTCACGCGGAGGACGGGCTGGCACGGCTGGATGAGAGAGCACAGCGCTCGTCGGTCGGTGAGGGGTTCGCAGAGCGCGGTCATTTCTTCGACGCCGTCGGTGCCATGTGGGTCGCAGGCGAACTTGTGCATCTTGAGGACCTTGTTCTTCACGATGCGCATATGGACGCGCGCGCACCGAGCCATGAGCTGACAATCGCACACGGGATCCTGAGAGCGCGACGCCGGATCTGGACGAGCGCTCCCCCCTGGGCGCTCAGCAATGCAGGTCTCACGGTCCTGGCTGGGATTGGCGCAGGTGAGGAGAGGGCTCCCGAAAGCAAAAGCGCAGAACAGCTGGTGGCGGAAGACGACGACGACTTGGACGAGCCACTGTCGGCGGAACTTGCAGAGATCGACGCCGTGCTGGAGCGTTCCCAGCGCTTGCTGGACAGCCATCTGGGAAAGGCACAACCGGACAGCTTTGCCCGGCTCGTGAAGGAAAGCCGCCCTGATGACCCTCTTGGTCTCTTTGACGACGAGGAGTGGGACGAGGCAGAGCGACTGCACGAATGGCGAAACGTTATTCCCATCGCAGACGAACTGCCGCCGACAGTTGGAGCTGCAGTGCTTTTCGAGGCCTGGGAGAAAATCGAGCCGTTGCGACGCCAGCATTGGCTTGGCGGCCTGCTCGTCGCAAGCTATCTGCGGGCGCGCGGCAAGGTCGCGTCACACCTGTTTTCCTTCTATGCGGGCTTGAAGACGGTTCGCCACGAGCGGCGTCGCTCACGCGACCGATTGATACTGCTGCAGTCTTTTCTCGATGCCATGGCGCAGAGCGCGGTTCTTGGCCAGAAGGAGATGGACCGCCTGCTCCTTGCACAGACGCAAATGGAAATGCGTTTCAAGGATCGCCGCTCCAATAGCAGCCTGCCGGAGCTTGCGAACTTCGTTCTGTCGCGCCCGATGGTCTCGTCGTCCATGGTCGCCCGCGAGTTGAGGGTCAGTAGCCGCGGTGCGCTCAATTTGCTGAACGATATCGGTATCCGCGAAATCACAGGACGGGGACGCTACCGCGCCTGGGGCATCATCTGAACTGCGGGCAAAAAGAAAGTGGCCGGGCAAAACCCGGCCACTTCCCTTTGGTGAACACCCGATCCACGCATCCTGTCACAGACTGCGGACCGGGCGCTCGAGCGCTTCCATTGCCCCCAGAAGCGCTTGTTCCTATTCCCGCTCGCCCGTGAAGTTGAGCAGCAGCTGGAAGATGTTGACGAAATTCAGGTAGAGCGACAGCGCGCCGAAGACGGCTAGCTTCTGGTTCGATTCCTGATCGTGGTTCTCGGAGAATTGCTCCTTGATGTTCTGCGTGTCGTAGGCGGTCAAACCGACGAAAACCAGAATACCGATGACCGAGATCGCGAACTGCAGCGCGGTGGAGCCAAGGAAGATATTGACCACGCTGGCGATCACCACACCGATCAGGCCCATCATCAGGAAGGAGCCCATGCGGGAAAGATCGCGCTTCGTCACGTAGCCAAAAAGGCTCGTCGTGCCGAACATCGTTGCTGCGATGAAGAAGGTGCGCGCAATGCTCGTGCCGGTGAAAACGAGGAAGACAGATGCCAGCGACAGGCCCATGACGGCACAAAAGGCCCAGAAGGTCGTCTGTGCTGCACTAGCCGACATCGTCTGGATCTTGAACGAGAAGAAGAAGACGAAGGCGAGCGGCGCCAGCATGACGACCCACTTCAGCGGCGACTGGAAGATCGGCACATAGAGGGCCGGCGTGCTGCCGACGATGAATGCGACAATGCCGGTTATGACGAGGCCGATGCCCATGTAGTTGTAGACGCGCAGCATGTGCTGGCGAAGACCCTCGTCAAAGAGTGCCTGTGAGCCAACGGCAGAGCCGTAGCGTTGATTGATCGGGTTCATACAGATCTCCTCGATTGAACTAGTAAAGGGTGCGGGCAAGCTGGTCGGCTGCCCGGTCCAGCGGGATGGTGCGGTCGGCGCTGACGAGGGCATAGGCCACGTCACCGATCTGCCAATAGGCTGCTTCAGCATTGTCCAGTGCGATATGGTTTACCGACCGGACCGAAAATACGCCGGGCCGGACGGCAAAAAGCGAAATCTGTTTGCCGTCTTCTGTGCGGATGGCCATCTCGACGCTCGGTCCGAATTCCGACGGGAAAATCTGCACATCGGAGATGGTCCAGTCTTTCGGAATCTGCGGCATCACGATCGCAGTTGCGGCGCGGATATCCTCCGCCCTGTAGCTTGCAACGGCCTGCGAGGGCACGGATTGTCGTAGCACAGCGGTCTGATAGGCCCGAACGGCGTCTTCCACATAGGCCGGGGCAGGGACGGAGGCCACGACCTCGGTTGCAGTAAACGCACCAAAGGACGTGTGCGCTACCCAGCCTGCCGCAACGAGAACGCCAACAGCAGCGATCCGCTGGACTGTCTGGAATATGCGACCATAGGCAAGACCGCGCTCGAGGCGCCGCGCAGCATCGCGCGTCTCCGCACGGCCAAAGGCAGTTTCGTTTGCCAGCGCCAGGCGCAACTCGCCGCGTATGCTGAGGTCGGCCATCACCTTGGCCGCCGTTGCGGGATTTTCGGACAAATAGGATTCGACCTGGATACGGCGCGCAACGTCAAGCTCGCCATCCACATAGGCATCGAGATCGGCATCGATGATCGGATCAACTGTTTTCATTGCTGCCCCCTTCGATCAATCTCAAATGCGAGCTACGTGGCGTCTTTTCCTCGAACTCGCGCAACTGCGCACGGGCACGCGAAATCCGCGACATCAACGTGCCGAGCGGAATACCAAGTGCCGCGGCTGCCTCCTGGTAGGAGAGATCCTCGATCGCCACGAGGTGAAGCGCTTCGCGCTGCTCTTCCGGAAGGCGAAAGAATGCGCCGCGCACCTGTTGCAACCGCACGGCATGCTCCTGGCCAGCCTGCAAAGACTGGTCGGCCTCGGCTGCGGCTTCATCGTGCCGTCGCGTCTGGGATCGGCTCTGCCGGACGCGGTCTATGTGAGCGTTATGGACAATCGAGAGGAGCCAGGTGCGCAGATTGCGACCGCGACGGAAGCTCTGCCTCTTTTCGAATGCCCGAACCAAGGCATCATGAACCAGATCTTCAGCGTCATCCGAATTGCGCACGAGCGAACGAGCGTAGCGCCGAAGCGCTGCGAGCTGGCCAATGACATCGAATGGGCGTTCTTTCCGTTCCATGAATGAGTATACGAACCTGCGCCTGATTTTATTCCCGGGAAATCAAAAAAAATGAAACCTGATGATCGCCGGTTCTGATCGCGTGCGGCCCATCGCGCAGATTGCCTTTCCGAGGGGGCCCCGGGCCGTTGCAGCGCGCTCCGGTTGGGGCTGGCATCCTAGACGGCGCTTTCACCCGACAGTTCGCCAAGGATCGGGCAATCCGGGCGGTCGTTGCCATGGCAGGCATGAACGAGATGCTCGAGCGTTTGGCGCAATTCCGTCAACTCACGGATCTTCCGGTCAATTTCCGAAAGCTTGGTCTGGGTGAGCTCCTTGACATCGGCGCTTGCGCGGCTCTTGTCCTCATAGAGCGCCAGCAATTGGCGGCACTCCTCGACAGAGAAACCAAGGCCACGTGACCTCTGGAGAAATCGTAGCTTGTGAACGTCGGTCACCGCGTAGTCGCGATAGCCGTTTGTGCCCCGGTCGGGGCTGATCAGGCCGATATCCTCATAGTAGCGGATGGTTTTCGACGGCAGGCCGGAGCGTTCCGATGCTTCACCGATATTCATCGTCGTCTCCTATAATCTGACGAACCTCAGTCTCAATGCGTTGCTGATGACAGACACGGACGACAGGCTCATCGCCGCCGCAGCGATCATCGGCGACAGCAGCAAGCCGAAGACCGGATAGAGCACGCCGGCAGCCAGCGGTACGCCGAGCGCGTTGTAGCCGAACGCAAAGGCGAGGTTCTGTCGAATGTTGCGCATCGTTTCCTCCGCAAGCCGGCGCGCCCGGACAATGCCATTGAGGTCGCCCTTCACCAGGGTAATGCCTGCACTTTCCATCGCAACGTCGGCGCCCGTGCCCATGGCGATCCCGACATCGGCCGCAGCAAGCGCCGGCGCATCGTTGACGCCATCGCCTGCCATGGCGACCACCGCGCCCTTGGCACGCAATTCGTCGATCAGCGCCTTCTTGCCTTCGGGCAGGGTATCGGCGCGAACATCGTCGATCCCGAGGCTTCTTGCAACGGCACGGGCCGTCCGCTCGTTGTCGCCGGTCGCCATGATGATCCTCAAACCACTTGCATGGAGCGCTCGGAGGGCGGCGGCCGTCGTCGGCTTGATCCGATCGGCAACAGCCACGAAGCCGGCAAGCTCTGCGTCCACCACCACGAACATGACGGTCTTGCCCTCGTCTCGCAGCAACTGAAGCTGGGCGGCAAGCGGCCCAACGTCGATCCCGAGATCCTCCATCATCGCCGCATTGCCGAGCGCTATTGCTGCCTCTCCGGCCCTGCCCATGACCCCCTTGCCGGTTTTCGCCGCAAACTCGCTGACGTCGGTCAGGGCGATGCCGCGTTCCCCGGCGCCCGAGACGATCGCTTCGGCAAGCGGGTGCTCGGAGCCACGCTCGAGGCTGGCTGCCAGCCGCAGAAGCTGTCCTTCGTCCAGCCGTCCGAGCGGGACGACATCCGTCAACCGTGGCTTACCTTCAGTGAGGGTGCCCGTCTTGTCGACAATCAGGGTGTCCACCTTTGCGAACCGCTCGAGCGCTTCGGCATCCTTGATCAACACGCCCTCATGAGCGCCGCGGCCGGTGGCGATCATGATCGACATCGGTGTCGCGAGACCGAGCGCACAAGGGCAGGCGATGATCAGTACGGCGACGGCAGCAAGCAGCGCATGCGCCATGCGTGGCTCAGGACCAATGAAAGCCCATGCCAGGAAGGCGAGGAGGGCAGCGGCCACGACGGCGGGAACAAAGACTGCCGAAACGCGATCGACCGCTCCTTGAATCGGCGCGCGCGAGCGTTGGGCCTTGGCGACCATGTCGACAATCCGTGACAGTGTGGTCTCAGCACCCACTTTTTCGGCGGTCATGATCAGCATGCCGTTCTTGTTGATGGTACCACCGGTCACGACATCGCCCGTGTCTTTCTCGACAGGCATCGCTTCACCGGTGATCATGGATTCATCGACAGTGGTTTGCCCTTCGCTGATCGCTCCGTCTACGGGAATGCGTTCGCCGGGGCGCACCCGCAAGCGGTCGCCAACCACAATACTGTCAACCGGAACGTCGGTCTCCGCGCCGTCGGCACCAAGCCGTCTTGCCGTCTTCGGCGCAAGATCAAGAAGGGCCCGAATGGCTGACCCCGTTTTTTCGCGTGCTTTCAGTTCGAGCACCTGGCCGACGAAGACGAGCGCGATGATCACCGCTGCCGCTTCGAAATAGACCGGAACGGCATCGCCATGACTGCGGAACGTGTGCGGAAAGAGGTCCGGCGCAAGCGTTGCCACGACGCTATAGAGGTAAGCTGTGCCGACGCCGAGCCCAATCAGTGTCCACATGTTCGGGCTGCGATTGACAAGCGAGGCCCAGGCCCGGCGAAAGAAGGGCAGGGCCGCCCAGACGACGACCGGCGTGGCCAGAAACAACTCGATCCAGGACGACAGCTGTTCACCGATCCATCCACGCAGCGGCAACCCGACCATCGGGCCCATGCTGATGGCCAGCAGCGGGATAGACAAAGCTGCGCTGACCCAGAGCCGACGCGTGAAGTCGACAAGTTCCGGGTTCGGACCTTCGTCCGCAGGTGGAACGCCCATCGGCTCCAGCGCCATGCCACACTTCGGGCAATCGCCCGGGTGATCGCTGACGACTTCCGGATGCATCGGGCAAGTATAGAGCGTGCCCTTCGGCATAGCCGCTGCGGCCGGCCTGCTGCCATCGCGATAGGCCGCGGGATCTGCTTCGAACCTGGTTTTGCAACCGGTTGAGCAGAAATACACCTTTTCGCCTTCGTGCTTCAGGAAATGCCTGGCAGTGGCACGATCGACGTTCATCCCGCAAACCGGGTCCATGGCAGTCAGGTAATCCTGCGGCGCAGCCTCGAATCGGTTGCGGCACCCGTCAGAGCAGAAATGGTAGGTGTGGCCCTCATAATGCAGCGAGGGCTTTCCCGCATTGGGGTCTACAGTCATGCCGCAGACTGGATCGCGCACCACAGCTTCATCGGCCTCGTCATGATGATCGTGGTCATGGTGGTTGCGCGTGTGATCCATAAGATTCTCCTTCGCCTTTAAGGCAGTGGATAGGCTTATGAACCTTCCAGCAACTGGAAGGTCAAGAACAAAATGATGAAGACCGGGATATGCGACGACGGCCGGGCAGCGAGCCAACGGCGGTCTCGCCACCCATTGACGTTGAAGCCCTCAGATCAGCTTTCCGTTTCTCGCAACGAGCTGGCCGCCCTTGTAGACAGAACGCTGCTTTGGAACCTCGACGACCGCTTGCGCAACATGTTCGGCCTCGAGCACGACGAAATCGGCCTTGGCGCCCACGACCAGTCCGTAGCCGTCGAGCCGAAGCGCCTTGGCGCCGGCAGCAGTCACGATGTCGAATGCAGCCTCCAGCTCTTCGTCTGTATAGAAGCCCGAGCGATAGCCGATCATCATCGCCCGGCTCAACATGTCGCCGTCGCCATACGGCCACCAGGAATCGCGGATATTGTCGCTGCCTGAAAACACCGTAACACCGGCTGAACGCAGCAGGGCGACCGGCGGAAAATTGTGGGCACCGGGTGCGTTTGTCATGATGGAAACGCCCGAGACCGCAAGTCTTTGCGCTGTCCGCTTCGCCATATCCGCAGACACGTCGCCAAGTCCATAGGCATGGCTGACGGCGACGCGACCCTGCATGCCATGGGCTGACGCACGGTCGCAAATCTGCTCGATGGTGAAGACGCCAAGCGTTCCGGCATCGTGCAGATGAATGTCGACACCGACACCGCGCCGCTCGGCGATACCAAAGACGACATCGAGGTGGCCCTCGACATCACGGTCGAAGCTTGCGGGATCGAGGCCACCGACCAGATCGGCGCCGAGGCCGATTGCGGCGTCCATCAGTTCCGGCGTACCGGGGCTTTTCAGGATGCCGCTTTGCGGGAAGGCAACAAGCTCAATGTCGATCAGATCGCGGTACTCGTCGCGAACCTTGAGGATGGTTTCCAGCGACTTGAGACCGACCGAGGCATCGACCATCACATGGCTGCGCATGGCCGTGGCGCCATTCGCAATGCAGAGCTCCAGTTGCTTGCGCGCGCGGACATCCATCGGCTCGGCGATCGCCATGTTCTGATGCTGAAACGCGACACGTTCGTGCACGTCGAAACCATCAGTGCAAGGCTTGTGCGAAATCCATTTGCCGCCGTAAAAGCTGGTATCGAGGTGGATGTGACCCTCGACGAAACCCGGCAGTATCAGAGAACCGGCGAGGTCGATTACCTCTTGCCCATCTTTTGCCTCGCTTTCGCCGGCTGTGATCGCTGCAATGCGTCCTGCGGTCACGGTGACGGTCCGGAGCTGTCCGTCGGGGAATTTTGCGCGCTTGAAGAGGGTCTGGCTGAAGGACAATGTCTTGCTCCGATTTTGTTATTGTTGATCAATCGACGAAAACGCCGACGCTCGCGGCCCGGCCCATGGCATCGATCACAGTGAGCTTGGAATAGCCGCCGCCATCCGGCATCCATTGATTGGTACGGCGTCGAGAGATATCCGGCAACGGCTTGCCGTTGGCAAGCCAGCGGAAGGGCGCCCTCCCGCCCTGCAGCTTCAGCATCAGCGGCGACAGGTCGCCGCTCTTGGCGCCGAGGTCGACATGCGCGCCCTCGGGGGGGTAGACGATCTGGGGTGCGGGCTCGCGGCCAGACGTCGCCAGAAGCCCACTTGGATTGATGGCGAACCGGCGCTGGCTGATAGGCAGCTGCGACTGGGCGATCCGCGTCGCACCCGACGGAGGGCGGGGGAGGGGTGTTGTCGCAATGCCCGACTTCGCAAAGCCTTCGAACAGGATGGGGGCAGCCGTACCGTAACCGGTCAATCCCGGCGCAGCCCCGTTGTCGGGCCGGCCGACCCAGACGCCGAGAACATATCGCCCGTCATATCCGACGGACCAGGCGTCGCGGTAACCATAGCTCGTGCCCGTTTTGTAGGCGATGCCGCGCTGCGGGGCTCCCGCCGGCGGAACGACGCCCGAAAGGATATCGGTCACGTTCCAGACGGCGACCGGATCGAGCAGGCCCTCACCGTCGATCCTGCCGGGCTGGCTGCTGATGCCGTCGCCGATCCTGACCGCCTGGCCATGACTGGCCAGTGCAGTGTAGAGCTGCACCAGGTCCTTGAGCGTGATCCCAAGCCCGCCAAGCCCGATCGCCAATCCCGGTGTCTCGTTTGGGGGCAGGACGGGATGCACGTCTGCGCGCCGGAAACGGATTAGAAGTTTCGCCGGGTTGACGGCGTCGAGCAGCTTGACCGCGGGAACGTTCAGCGACAGCTGCAGGGCCTCGCGCACCGTGACATCGCCCTGATAGCTCATGTCGAAGTTGCGCGGCCGATAGCCGAAGAAGTCGGCAGGGCGATCCTCGATGATCGTTTCCTGGCTGACCAGCCCTTCTTCGAATGCAAGGCCATAGATGAATGGCTTCAATGTGGAGCCTGGGGAGCGGTTGACGCGCGTCATATCGATCCAGCCGGAACGGCTCGCGTTGAAATAGTCGGCTGAACCGACTTCACCGACGATCTCGCCCGTCTGCGCATTCGCCATGACCATCGCCAGAGAGAGTTTCGGTCCAAGCTTGAGGGCAGCCGCCCTCGCGACCGATTCCAGCCCGTCCTGCACCTGTTTCTTCAGGGTCGTGTGGTGGCGCGAAACACCAGGCTCCTTGCGCAATGCGGCTTCCGCAACATGGGCGGCGAGAGCGGGCAGCTGCATGCGCCCCGCAGGTACCAGCACGGCCTCGGCACGTTGCGCCTCGCCGTCTCCGACAGCGTCAATGACGGCCGCGCGCTCCAGGACGCGCTTGCGCGCGGCTTCAGCCGCCGCCAGATTGCGGTCCGGCCGGCGCCTTTCGGGCAATTGCGGAAGGGCAACCAGAAGGGCAGCCTGTGCCACGGTCAGGCGCCTCGGCTCATTGCCGAAATAGGCAAGGCTTGCCGCACGCACCCCTTCGAGATTGCCGCCATAGGGTGCGTGGGTAAGGTAGAGATCGAGAATCTGCTCCTTGGAAAGCCGCCGTTCGATCTGAATTGCGCGCGCGACCTGCAACAGTTTTGCCGACAGCGTACGGCCCTGGCGCGGCTCGATCAGTCGTGCCACCTGCATCGACAGCGTCGAGGCGCCGGAAACGATGCGGCCGCTGGTGACGAGTTGCAAGGCGGCGCGGCCGATCGCCCATGGATCGACGCCGCGATGCTCGTAGAAGCGGCGGTCTTCATAGGCAACGAGCATTCGCAGGAACTGAGGATCGACGTCGTTGACGCCAGTCTTCAGCCGCCAGCGACCCTCAGGCGTCGCAAAGGCGCGCAAGAGCTGGCCGTCGGCGTCCAGCACTTCCGACGAGACCGTATCGGCCCTGTCGAGCGGCGGTGGAAAAGCCCTGTCCACCGCGTCAAGCGCAGCAACCCCTGCGCCTGCCAGAAAGACGCCGCCCAGGACACCGATCGCAAGTTTCCGGCTCAGTCTCATGGCTGCGCTGCCACAACCTCCATCTTGCCGGTCGCCGTACGTGCCGACAGCTGCGGACGATACATGTCCTCGACGCTAGCGGCCGGATGATCGTAGCTGCCAGGTGTTACAGCGCGCACGACATAGGCAACGTTGATCTCGCGGTTGTCGTCTGCCGAGCGGTTGAACGCCGCGACGAACCGGTCGTTGCGGAATTCGACATGGGCTGCTGTCACATCCCCGATCCAGTCGAAGTTGGTCAGCTGAGCACTATCGACGAGGCTTGGATTGTCGATCTGGAAGCCCGCCGGCAAGAGGTCGGTGACGACAATGCGCGACGGCCAGTTGTTGCTCTCCGTGACGTGCACGACGACCACATACCGCTCGTTCTGCTTGGCTTCGGTCACATTCGCCTGTTCGCCATCCAAGGTATAATAGCTGCGATCGATGGCAAATCCATCGCCGCCGGCAGGCAGCGGGACAGCAGGGGCAGCAACCGTCGTCACGACGGCCGATACCGGATCGCCCGTCTGATTGGTGAGCGTCAGCGAATTGCCCATCAGGGCCTCGCCCGTCATCGTCGCCATATAGGCGCCCCTGTGGAGCGCACCGTTGACGTCGATGTTGAGCGTTTCGTCGCCGCCCTGGATCGCCCGGGCGGCAAGCAGCATCCATGCCTGTTCCTGCGTGCTGGTGTACTTGGCACGATCCCACTCCTTGGCGACCGCCTTGGCGAGTTCCGGCACCACCGGGGGAACGGGGCGGCTTTCCGCAGCAAGCGCAAGGATGGCCGCGCCGTCCCGCAGAACCGAACCGTAGTCGGTGCGAGACAGGTTGACCCGCGTCACCATCGACTGCTCGGACATCTGCAGAGCATCGACGAAGATGTTTTTCGAGCGTGTCGCGTCGCCATAGAGCGCAAGGGCCGCGGCAATGTGGGCCTTGGCAAGTGGCGTCGGGAAGTCGTTGATCATCGTATCGGCGTAATAGCGCAGATCGCTGACAGCGGCCTTCTTGTTGCGGGCAAGGACATAGAGCGCATAGGCGATCTGGTCGCCTTGATCCTTGACGTTGACGTCGTAGCTGAGGGCATTCTGAAGATTTTCCAATGCCTGCGCGAGCGCCCGATCCGGCACGTCGTACTTCTGTTCGCGGGCCCGCGTCAGAAAGTCGGTGACGTAGGAATCGAGCCAGAGATCGCCGCTATCCGGGCCCCAGAGACCAAAGCTGCCAACTGATGCCTGATATGACAGCACCCGGTAAATTGCATCCTGAACTCGCTTCTTCACATCCGTGTCGTCTTCCAGGCCGGATTGCTTGGAGAGCTCGCTGAGATAGAGCAGTGGCATGGCGCGGCTGGTCGTCTGCTCGGCGCAGCCGAAGGGATAGCGGTCGAGAGACATCAGGAGCGCTGGAATGTCGAACGCGGCAGACCGGGTGACACTGACGCTGACGGAAGCGCCCGGCAGGACGCTGTCGGCGAGCAGCGCCTTGTCGACAGTCAGCCTGGCGCCCGGTTTGAGCGCCAGCACGCGACGCACGGTCAGCGGCAACACCGCAGGCCGAACCGGCACATCGACGCTCTGGTCCAGCGACAGCCCGGCGGCGTCGGAAAGGTTGATCGAAACGCTGCCGTTACCGGGCTGCCTACCGGTCAAGGCAAGCGTCACGGCCGATCTGGCACCGGCCTCAAGGCGGATGGTTTGCGAACCATTGTCGACGGCAACGGCTTCATTGCCGCTGATTGCCAGCTTGTAATCACCCGCCGGCGCATCCGTGTTGGCTATATCGAGACGAAGCTCGGATTTGTCTCCCGGTGCGAGAAAGCGCGGGAGGCTCGCCGTCACGACGACAGGATCGCGGATGATCACATCCCTCGTCGTCTGACCGACGCCCGACTTCGACCACGCCACCGCCATCACGCGTGTGGTGCCGTTGAACTGCGGAATATCGAAGTTCACATGCGCCTTGCCTTCGGCGTCCAGTTTCAACGGGCCGGAGAAAAATGCGACAAGTTTCTGTGTGGGCGGGCTGCCCTGCAGCGCGACCGCGCCGCCATCGCCGCCGGTTCTGAGTTTGCCGGTCGCACCCAATGAGCCGTCGATGAGACGACCGTAAAGATCGCGGATTTCGAGACCGAGCTGACGCTGCCCGAAATACCAGTCCTGCGGATTCGGCGGCTCATAGCGGGTCAGGTTGAGAATGCCGACGTCGACGGCAGCAACCGTCACATAAGCATCCTCGTTGGCACCGGCACCCGCAACGGCAAGAGTGATGGGGAGCGACCCACGCGGCAGCATCTTCTCCGGCGCGTCGATTTTCACCTGCAGCGCGCGTTCGGCCGGATCGACCTTCAGCCATTTGACGCCAATGGCGCGCATCGGCATGTGGCTGTCTTGGGCATCGCCGGGGCGGAACAGGGTCGCGGTGACATAAGCACCGGCACCCCAGTCGTCGGTGACAGGAATATCGACCTCGCCACCCTTGTCTCCGATCGCTGCATTCTGGACGGCAACGAGCGTTTCAGTCCCCGCCGCGATCATCAGCTCGCCGGCATAGCGCGAAGAAACCTTCAACCTGGCTGTCTCGCCGACCTTGTAGCTGTCCTTGTCCAGCGCGATTTCCAGCCCGTCAGGCGTTTCCGTCGAGGTTGCCTGAACGAACCAGCCAGCGTCGAATTCGACGCTCGACGTCGGACCCTCGGCCTTCGTACTTTCAACCTCCAGCCTGTAGCGACCCCATCCGACTGGCGAGGAAATCTTGGCCCCGTCCATGCTTGCGTCGACGTTGCCGTTCGCGACCTGCTCGGCGGTGTAGACCGGCTCGTATTTCCACGCTGTCCCGTCGCGATACCATTGGTAGTCGCGGTTGAGTTTGTAGAGCGTCCAGCGAAGCCCTTTCATCTCTTCCTTCTGACCGTCAGCACTGACGCCGATGGCAGTGAAGTTGGCGATCGAGTTTTCGCCGAGATCGCCGGAGAATTCCGGCTTGATGCCGATCATTGGCCCCTGGTTCTTTACCGGAATGACCAGCGAGCGCTCGATGGCGCGACCGCCGGTCTCCTGCATCCTGATATAGACAGTTGCGTTGAGAAGCTGCGTCGTCGCCGGCAGATCGCCGACCGTCAGATCCGTGACACCCTCGCCATTTTCATCGAGTTCCGGCAGCCCTTCGATGGACTGGCGCGCATCCTCGCTTGCCTCTTCATCAGCAAGGCCGAAGAAATAACCGGGGAATGCGTCACTCTGGCGGGTTGGCTTGATGACGACGTCGCCCTCAAGGGTCAGGCCCGCGGCAGGCGCACCGTAGAGATATTTCCCGCTGACATTGACGGTCGCAGGTGTCTGCGGACCGATGACCTTGGCCTCGGTCTTGATCTCCATATCGGTACGGTCAGGCACAAAGTCGTCGACGAGGAAGCTTTTCGTCGCGATCGGCGAGCTCTTCGGATCGGTATGGATGTTCATCGTCCAGGTGCCCCGCATGGCATTTGTCTGAACGTCAAAGTCGAGCGCGTATCCGCCGATATCACTGGTCTGGCGGACGATCCGGCGATCCTCGACCCCGTCCGGGCGCAGGAAGATGAAGGTTAGCGGAAGGCTCCCGATCGCATTTCCATCGGTGTCACGGGCAAGCGCTGCAGCATGAACCGTCTCGCCGGCCCGGTATATGCCGCGTTCCGTCCAGGTCAGAACGTCGATTGCGCCGGGAGAACTGCGGCCGGTAACGCCGCGGTCGGAAAGGTCGAAGCCGGCGCGTGTCATGTCGAGGAAGACGTAGTCGGACGTTCCGTTCTTTGCCGTTATCACGGCCGGCGTCAGCGCCGATGCGCCTCGGATCAGGCCGGCCGTGAAGGTCGCGCGGCCGCTTTCATCCGTCTTGGCCGTTCCGAGAACCTCATTGTTCTTTGCCAGTAGCTGCAGCTCGACGTCCGCCATCGGCTTGGCCGAGGCCAACGAGCGGGCAAACACGTTGAGGCCATCCGTACCGGCATAGGTCGTGACGCCGATGTCGGATACGACGAACCATTGCGTTGCCTGGGCATTCCAGTCCTGATCCGGCGCGTTGGGTGCCGTTGCCGTCAGCACATAAACACCGGTCTTGCGCTCCGGCAGCGCCTCGTCCACCGGGAAGCTGGTAACGACATCCTTGTTGAGATCGTTGGCGATATCGATTGCGCCCTGCCAGACCAGCTCGCCGCTCTCGTCCTCAATGCGTTGGGCGCTGTAGCCATCGAGCTGGGTGAGAAACTGTGAGCTTGTCAGCAGCGGAGCGATGCCGCGATCGCCAATGCGATAAAGTTTGAGATTGGTTGACGCCATATTGACCGAAACGATCGGAATACCGCGCCTTGCCGTCGACGGCAGAACAAAGCTGTCGCCGGTGAAACGTACGCTCGCAGTGCGATCCTTGACATAGATGTCGAGGCTCACCGGAGCTTCCAGAACCTCGTCGACGGAGGACGGAAGACCGGTGCGGAACGCGATCTTGTAATTTACGCCGTGCGTCAGGCCCTCGACGCAGATCTGTCTGTCCTTGGTTTCAAGCGCCTTCGGAGAGGCCCCGTTGAGTGTCACGAACGGCGTGTAGTCGGTCGTCTTGACGAGGGTATCCGAGAAGGTGACGCAGGCGCGCGGCGACGCGCTGTCTGCGTCGACCGTGTGGTCGGTGATGCGAAAGCCCTGCGTTGATTTCAGCTGCAGGAAGGCGGCCTGCACTTCCCTGGAGTTCACAAGCGCGAGGCTTGCCTTGTAGGCATTGAGAGCCGCGCGATAGTTCGTATTCTTCTCAAGGGCAACCGCAAGCACTGCGAGCGCGTCGGCGCGGCCGGTCGCGGTCCGGCTGAGATCGTAGCCGTTGAGTGCTGCAAGAACCGCCTGCGCGTAGATGTCGCTTCCGCTACTGGCATCGGTTTTGACGAAGCTGTCGCCAGCGCGCGCCGTTTCCAGCCACAAGTCGGCATTCTCCGGCGTCAACGCCAGAGCGCTGCGGAAGGATTTCAACGCGTCGACAACATTGCCGGCCGTCAGATCGATGCGCCCGTTGGCGACGAGGCTGTCGGCAGTCTGGCCCTGCTGGTCCTCGGCAACTTCGAGATTGGCCTTGTCGTCACGCGCCTGCTGAAGGACGTCGCCGGACAGGAATTTGATACGGGGGGCCGCGCCGATATCCGGCTCCTGCTCCTTGGCGGTCCCGACAATTTTTCCGGCAATGGCGCCCGGGAAGGCGTTCATCGTCTTGAAGTCTGACTTGAGGAAGCACCACTTGGCGGTCGGATTGTAGGTGAACGCCTTGCAGGCCTTGTCGCCGATGCAGCTCGTCTTGCACTGATCGAGCGTGACGTTTTGCTCGGTGCGCAGGTCAAAGCCGAAATAGTCGGCGTCCCGGACGGTCTGGATCTCACGTCTCGTCTCCGCAGCGCCAGCCGCGGCGCCGACAAGCAGTGTCGAAAGAGTAACGGCGACAGCCGCGAAAAACACGCGTGCAGACATAGAGCCTCCCAAGATGCTGGCGCTGGATTGCGCCACTCTCCGGCCTACCGTTGCGCTTGTCAACTCGGCGTGCGGGCTATGCCGCGACCAACCTTGGTTTGGTTTTGCAACACTCGGCAACGCCCATGGGACGGGTGTGACCAACACCCGACAGGAAGACGTCCCGTTAAATATTTTTTAATGTTAACAATATCTTACACAGGCAAAAATCTGCGTCGTGGCGGAACATATGTCGTTCCGGCCCGTTGTGTGCTTGAGTTCTTCGACATGGAAGGCAAGAACCGTGATTGGTACAAGCGTAGAGCGTAACCTGGAGCGTGGGGCCGTCGAAAAACACCGCGTCTTGATCGTTGAGGATGAGCTGTTCATCGCCCTTGATCTCGAGGCGACTGTCAGGGCCATGGGATTTGCCGTGGCCGGGCTTGCGACGAGCAAGGATCAGGCATTGGAACTCGCCCCGGCAGCCGACATCGCATTTGTCGACGTCAATCTTTCCGATGGCCCCACAGGGCCGGAGATCGGCCGCCGACTGGTGGAGGAATATGGCGTCACGGTCGTGTTCATGACAGGCAACCCCGAGGCGGTGGCGGGCCGACTGCAAGGCGCACTCGGGGTCGTCACAAAGCCGGCGATGCAGTCGGCTGTGGAGAGGTCGTTGAAGCACGCGGCAGCGGCGCGCGGCGGGTTCGCCTCATAGGCGGCCACACCCGCAGACCGACCCCCAACAGGAAAAGCCCGGCTTTTCGCCGGGCTGCGTCGTCAGATTACGCCTGTCAGAAGGCCGACGCCAGCGAGTGCTGCGATGCCGCCAGCCGCGCGCGTGGCGAATGCGCCATTGCCGTCGCCGGCTTTTCCGATCAGATAGCCGGCCGCAAGGCCTGCGGCGTGGAGCGTCGCAGTTGCGATCATGAAGCCCGCCGCAAAAGCGATGCCTCCTGTTGCTGCGGGCATCTCGGCGCCGTGAGCATGACCGTGAAAGATAGCGAACAAGCCGACGATGCCCGCCGCAATCGCGACTGGAGCCTGAATGCCGAGTGCAACGATCGCTCCAAGAACAATCACCGACAGCACGATGCCGATCTCGACAAAGGGAACTGCGATTCCCATCATGCCGAGTGCGCCGCCGACAGCCATCACCAGCACAAAGGTCGTCGGCACGATCCAAACGGCGCGGCCGCCGAGCTGCCAGGCAAGTACCCCGACCATCCCCATGGCCAGCACGTGATCCAGCCCGGAAAGCGGATGGCCGAAACCATGAACAAAGCCGGCGGTATTGCCAACGCCGGTGTGGGCAAGGGCCAGCGACGGAGCAAGAAGAAGAGCCGCAACCGCGGCGCAGAATTTAACATTCTTTGAAAACATGTGTGCCCCTTGAAAACGTGCTGTGTCGCATTGGAAAATGACACGGCAAAGTACCCCGATAAAGAGAAAAAACGGGCACTACCGTCATTTGACGTAGAGGGTGGAGGGTTGTGAAACGGGTGGTGTGGAACCGCCCTTCGAACCGGGATCGCGGATTCCTGTTGTCGTAATACCAATCGCCACACGATAGAGGAGCTGTCCTACGCTGCAGATTGCCACGATCGGAACTGGAGATCCCTTGCAAACCGGGCCGTCCCACAGATGGGTCAGACCGGCGGCAAAGTGCCTAGCCACGCCACAAGCGCGACGACAGCGATGCCGAGGCTTATCTCGGCAGTGGTCGAAAACCTCAGCGCCACCAGAGACCGGCTTCGGGCAAGACGCGGCACAAGCACATATCGGTTGGCAATCGCAAGGATTACCATCACGCCGACCAGCCCGATCTTTGCCACAAGCAGCAACTGATACCCGCGAGACCAGTCCGACGGGACGCCGCTGACGATCAATATCGTATTGACGATACCCGACAGAAGAACAAGCGCGACGGCGACATGCCCCCCCGTCGAAAACCGCGCCAGAGCCACGCGGGCGTCATGTTGCCATCGCCGATCGTGAATCAACGGCAAGAGAGCCAGGACCGGTATGAGCGCGCCGAGCCACGCGCCGCCCGACAAAAGGTGGAGGGCATCATTTGCCCGATGGAACGTCCGCAACCAGCCACTATCCATCGCCGCATGGCCGCTGATCACAAGGCTGATCAATAGCAGGCCAGCACAGACGGCCCGGGCCGCTGGACGATGCCTGACTGGCAGCACAAGCGTGCCGATGAGCAGCGCGGTGACGCACGCCTGTACCAGCCACGCACGACCTACGCTCGTCTCAAGCGCGACGGTTTGCAGCACGGGAGGCGAAAGGGCATCGGCCCATCCGTCGCCAATCGCCGCCGCCCGCAATGGAAGCATCACCATCGTCGTTGCAACCACCATCAGGATCGCGACGTTGCGCTGCGTGCGCAGTCGCTGATCCAACAGCCTCGACAGCTGTGCCGGCAAGAGACAGGCAAGGTATGCCGACGCGCCCCACAGGAACAGAACTGCCCCGTCGAACAGAAAGCGACAGAGCATCAGGCCAAGGTCAACGGTCACGGCCGGGGTCACGGCAGGGGGTCACGGTTTGACGATAAAGTCATAGGTACCCCTGGTCTTGTGGCCATCTTCCGAAAGCACATGCCACTCCACTGTGTAGCGACCGGCATCGAGCTTGCCGGTCACAGGGACCACCAGCGTCTTGCCTTCGTCCGCGAGCCTGGCATTGCCGACGTTGATAGCCGCCTTGTCCGGTCCAACGATTGTAATTCCGGAGAATTTGAGTTCGAGTTCCTCCGAAAAGCGCAAATCGATCTCGGTCGGTGCACTTGCGACGGTGGCCTTGTCGGCGGGAACGCTGGTGGTGAGGTGTGCATGCGCCAGCGCCTGGCCGCAAAGGCCGAGGCTTACGATGGCGGAGGCGGGAAGAAGGCGCCTGAGGTCAAGCATGGGGATGTCTCCTTATCGGATCAAAATGGGAAATCGCGGTCGAACTGGTGCCTATTGTGGCTTGGACATATCCATGCCGCCCATGTCCGAGTGATCCATGTCCGAGTGATCCATGTCCGAGTGGTCACCGCCCTCGTTTGATCCGCCCGCGTTGCCGACGGCAAATTCGACCTCGACGGCACCGGCCTTTTCGAATGTCAGTGTTGCCTTGATCATCTCGCCGCTCTTGAAGGGCTGCGCCACGCTCATGAACATGATGTGGTAGCCGCCTGGCTTGAGGTCGACGGTCTTGCCGGCCGGAATCGTCAGACCGCCGCTCACCGGCCGCATGGTCATGACGCCAGCGTCGACGCTCATCAGGTGAACTTCGGCTGATGCCGCACGATCGCAGATCACGCTGACCAGCCTGTCGTCGGCGTTCCCATTGTTGGTGATTTTCATGTAACCGCCACCGACCTTGGCGCCGGGGACCATTGCGCGGGCATGCGGGTGGCCGATCTCGATGTCGCCCACCTTGAAGCCGTGAGCTGCTGCGAAAGTGGCAAGCAGACCGGCAAACAGCAGGCCTGTCATAAGAATAATGAACTTTTTCATTCTGTTGCTCCTTGCGGGACGGTGTCTCGTCCTGACGGTGCGCGACGTGCCAGCGTAGCGCTTGGCGACGGCCGTCGGTGTGAGACGAAATTGGACATGACTATGATCTGGATAGCGCCGAACGCGATGAATCGAGGCTCAGCGCTGGCATGGCGACAAGCGTCACGACGTCTGCCGGAACGCTCGTTCAGGCACGCGCGAGAGTGCCGGGGGGCGCTCTTGCGCCTCTGCTGTGAGGAAATAGTTGCCCGTGAACAACGACGACCTTAGTCGGCCGCGCAGCGTTTGCCTCTATGCGAAAACGATCGCTGGGGCCACAAACGGGATCAGGCAAGAGGGCCGCGGAACTTATCCGGCAGGCTTCGCACTGAACGGCATGCGCCTGTTCGTGCCTGTGCTTTCCCTCGACCTTGCCGGCAATGCAGATGACCGGCAGCGTGCCATCAGGAAGAGCGTATTCGGCAAACTCTAATGGAACGAAGGCGCCGCCTGCGAACACCGGAGCCTGGTGGGCAAAACCGACGAACAGCAGAGCGATGGCGCATATCATGCGCATCAGCCACTGAGCCATGTTCGCTTTTGCGGTTCTCACCTGTTCCTCGCCGCCTCTCGGTTCCGTTGTCTGTACGGAATATTCCGATAATTCTCAATACGGCAATTAAACCAATATTGGAGCCAGGACGCCAGACCCGATAGATGGCAAGGTTGCACCGTGGCGGAATTCCAAGGCGTTGAGCCGAGAGCGTGGGGGAGGTCCGCTACGCCCGGTGATGCGCACGGCTGACAAGTTCCTTGTAGAACAGATGCGCAAGCGGAGCGACCGCAAGGAGATATCTGCGCCAAAGTCTCTTCGGATCCGAGGCCAGGCGATGGGACCATTCCAGTCCTGCGTGGCGCATCCAGGATGGCGCGCGTTTTTTCGCACCAACGAGAAACTCAAGCGACGCTCCGATGCAGAGCCCTACACCGCATGCCTCTGGCCTCTGCGACAGAGCATGGGCAATCTTTTCGGATTGTGGCGAGCCTATTGCAATGAAGACGAAGCGCGCCGGCTCGGCGGCCGCAAAATCAACGCAAGCCTTGAGGGCAACCGGATCGTTCTGGACGTTTTGCGGAGGAACGAAGCTTCTGAACCGCACGGCGGGAAAGGCCAGCTCCATATCACGCGCAATCACGGGATTTGCTGCGATCAGTGTCACCCGATCGCCCTCCCTGATCACGGTCTTGAACATGCGTGCGGTAAGGTCCGACCCGGTAACAACCGGAAGATCAAGCGCCACGGCATGCGAAAGAGCGGAAATCGGCTTGCTGTCGCAAAGCGACATCCAGGCGTCGTCGTAATAGGGCGCCAGCATCCGATTGCCGTTGAGCCGCACCACGTGATCCACATTGGGGGTGACGACATAGCGGAATTTCGATTGATCACCGCTGGCGCGCACAAGGTCCAGTGCCCTATCCTGGGCAATGTCGTCAAATGGCGCGCCAAGGAAGTAATGTCGGGCTCCCCGGGGCGAAGCGGCCGATCGAACTGGGGATATTTCCAATGCCGGCATGATATTGTCCCTGTTTTTGGCGACAGCCAGCCGCCTCGGTCCCGTCAATTGACAAGACAAGCTTCAAATATTTGATTTTGCTTTCTATTTCAGACTATCGGATTGAGGCTCGCGCGCAATTATCCGTCACTCAGCAATTCGGCGTACGCGCGGTATGTCGGTGGTCGCATACTCATCAGAAAGCATTATCAAAGACCGGTGGTCCGCATCCGCCATCCCATGCTATCGTTGAATTGAGTATTGTTTGGATTTTCACTGCTTCCGAAAGGTACATACTGTGTTATACGTGGCAATACTTACGCTGATGATAGTAATAAGTGGGATATTTGCCATCCCCGTCTTCATCTTCGCCGTCGAATGCATCGTCGGAAGTTGGCCTTTGAGACGGGCACCAGCAGCCGAAATCCTGATCCGCCCGCCCGTCGCCATTTTAATACCCGCACACAATGAAAGTGTGGGCATCGCCGAGACGCTGAGCAATATTCAAAGGGAAATGAAACCGGGTGACCGGATCGTGGTCGTGGCAGACAATTGCGATGACCAGACAGCAGACATGGCTCGAAGCGCAGGTGCATACGTTGTGGAGCGCCACGACGCGTTGCGACGCGGCAAGGGTTTTGCGCTGGACGCTGGCATCCAGTACCTGAGACAGGCTCCCCTGCCGATCGTCGTCTTCATTGATGCCGATTGCCGCATTGCCAGGGGCACGCTGGACAAGCTTGCCGCAGCAGTCCTGGTGACGAAGCGACCCGTTCAGGCACGCAATCTTCAAATCGCGCCGCCCGAAGCCGGTCTCAATCTGGCGGCAGCCGAGTTTGCGTTCCTCGTCAAGAACCATGTCCGGCCTCTGGGGCTCTCCAGGCTGGGTCTGCCATGTCTGATGACAGGAACGGGCATGGCGCTTCCCTGGTCGTTGCTTGAGGATGCAGACCTTTCGACCGGGCATCAGGTCGAGGACATGAAGTTCGCACTCGATCTGGCGCGAGCCGGGCACGCACCACGCTTTTGCGAGCAGGCCTTGGTCACGAGTTTCTTTCCCCACTCGAAGGAGGGAACCGAGACCCAGCGACGCCGATGGGAGGGTGGCCACCTCTCCATGATGCGCTTCGCGATCAATTCGCTTTCACGGCCCAGCACCTGGAGGAACATCGGGTATGTCGCTCTGTTGTTCGATATCCTCGTGCCGCCGCTCACGCTGCTGGCTGCCGCTGTGGTGTCAATGATGTTTATGACCGGTGTGTTTGCGTTGCTGGGAGGAGGATTGCTCCCGCTGGCGATAGCCATGACGGGCGCCGTCCTGTTCCTTTTTGCCGCTGGCGTTGCATGGATTGCGTATGGAAGGACCGTCCTGCCTCCTCGAAGCCTGGCGCAGGTACCTCGCTACGCAGTGTCAAAGATCAAGCGCTATCCGAAGACGTTGTTAGCCGGCAACGCAGCCGAGTGGGTAAGAACGGACCGAACGGGGCCACACTGAACTGATCCGGTGGAATAACGAAACGTTTTCTGCCAGCAATTGAGCACGCTTCTGCTGGAAATTACTATATCAGCGCCTGTCTCGGCGAGACATTCCATGTATAAATTCCATTATTACATGGCAAATGATCATGAATCTGGAAACAAACCGGAGATTGACCTTTTGTGTAACTACCTTCCTCTCGCAAGGGCAGATAGTCTGACGTCAACAAGGGTCTGTGTCAGTTCGCGCAGACACTGCGCCGGACCTTCGGAACTGTGCGTCACTATTGGCAGCGCAAAGATGGTCATGCTTTAGCATCGAAGGGCTTTGGAGGGGTCAATGCCGGAAAAAATGCACCAGGATACACACAACCTATTCGATGAAGAGGCCGCTCGGGCCAAACTGTCCGTCATCATCGTTACGTATAACAGCGCCGCCGCTTTGCCTCCCCTTCTGGATTCGCTTCCCGCAGGTCTCGCGGGGATTGATCGCTTCGAGGTCATCATCGTCGACAACGATTCCCAGGACGGCTCCGCCGATTTGGCCGAAGGCCATCCCGTACGCCCGACCGTCATCCGGATGGGTCGCAACGCCGGCTATGCCGCGGCCATCAATGCTGCGGCAGCGACGGTGCATCCTCAGTCCGATGTCCTCATCCTCAATCCCGATCTCAGGCTGTATCCCGGCGCTGCAAAACCGCTGATGGAACATGTCGCAACACCGTCGACAGGCGTCGCCGTGCCGCTGAACTACACGGAGGATGGCAGGATCGATCACACGCTGCGGCGCGAACCATCCATCCTGACCGCATGGGCAGATGCAATTTTGGGTGGCGGGCTTGCCGGGCGCTGTGGATGGGGAGAGACCATCAGCAAGGCAGACCGCTACGCTCGCCGCGGATCGGTGGAATGGGCAACCGGATCGGCTCTGCTGATCTCGGCGCGTGCACGACGCATGGTCGGCGAATGGGACGAAACGTTCTTCCTCTACAGCGAGGAGGTGGATTATCTCAGACGCGTGCGCGAGGCAGGCTTTGAGGTGCTTTACGAGCCGGAATCGCAGGTCATGCACGCCGGAGGCGGAAGCGGCAGAAATCCGCGGCTTTTTGCGCTGATGACTGCCAACAAGATCCGCGACTACGCTCGTCACCATGGCGCCTTCCAAACCTCGCTGTTCAGACTGGGTGTCGTTGTCGGGCAGGCAATCAGGTGTTGGCGCGGAACGTCGCACCGGGCGGCCTTTTATGGCGCCATCAAACCTCTGGTGCCCGGGTCAGATTTCATGACCCTGCGTAGCTGAAGTGTAAAACCCGGAAACGCCGGCGCGACAATTTCCATGCGTTTGTCACAATGCGCGCGGCGACGCGGAAAGAGGTGCCAGGCAGCACCCGGCAATGTCGATGTCCACCCATCACCTCGCCAGGAAGGCCCCCACCCATTCGGCTCTAAAAACTGGCAAACGCCTCGCAGCATTCGCAAAAACCGGCGGAGTGCATTTCGGCGGCAGGACCGCCATAGTTGGCAGCAGGGCTGCCCGGGGCAACGCCAAGACTCCCCGCCCGGTCGCGCTGATCGGGAGAGCATACCGCAGGCGCGCCCAAGGCCAATTTGCACTCGATACCCCTGCGCGAAAGACGCCGCCTGTCGACCTCTTATGAAGTATAAGCAAGTAACTAATCATAACGAAGTACAGACGGCTGTTTCGTCTACCACTCATTGCCGTCGTTTCCTCCACCACGAAAGATGGCAGGATGAAATCCTAGTAAAAGGCGATGAGTGTTTATGATGTTCAAGATGCGCGTCAAGGATAACAAGTATCTCGGTGTTTTCGGCGGCGCGAGCAGCGTGTATGTCACTTCCAATGCTTGGCGTGTCAGTACGGGGCCGGAAGTGTCGGCTCCGTCCGGTGATGGGGTCAAAACAACACCCTCGGTATTTCAAGCGGCGGAGGACTTTGCCCCAACGACGTCCATATCGACACTTCGACAAGACGCGCAGTCCTCCTATGTGACCGCCGATTCCACGACAACAGCCGTCCTCCCGTCCGCTGTGACGCCGATAGCGACAGCGACCGAGCCGGCACGCAAAGTGTTCTCGGTGGAGGAATCTCCGATTTCGGTCCAATCAAGCGCGTTAACGGGCAGCAGCACCGCCAGCGAGATTGACGCAGCGCCATCTGTCAACGGCATCTCGTCGCTCGACGCCCCGGCGTCGAGTGTTTCGCCGGTTATGCGGCTCTCTTCGACCACGACGGCTGAAACCGTGCTCGACTCGGCTACGACCGAACCCGCTGGCATCATGGCTGCGACGGCAGCGGCAGCCGCCCCCGCAACCGCCCCCGCAGCCGCCCTCGCAGCCGCCCTCGCGGTAACACCAAACAAGATCGCCCTCGAAAACATGAAGCAGGGCACCGCGCGTAGCGAGTGGGCTATCGAGGGCGACGGCGACGGGAACATTCAGGGCTTTGCGACCGAAATCAGCACCAACATCGGCCAGACCGTCGACTTCAAGATCGCGACAGATTCGACGCATTATCGCATCGACATTTACCGCATGGGTTATTATGGCGGCGACGGCGCGCGCAAGGTCGCTTCAATCGACAAGTCGCTGACCACCGCACAGATCCAGCCTCATCCGATCGTGGATATGTCGCTCGGGCTGATCGACTGTGGCAACTGGTCGGTATCTGCGAGCTGGGAAATTCCCGAGGATGCCGTTTCAGGCGTCTACTTCGCCAAGCTCGTTCGCGAGGACGGTACAGAGGGAGCGAGCATCATCCCCTTTGTCGTGCGTGACGATGCTTCGGCGAGCGACATCGTCTTCCAGACATCGGACACCACCTGGCAGGCCTACAATGCCTGGGGCGGCGCGAGCCTCTACTACGGGGAAGTCCCTGTAGACCCCGCTGACATGATCGGTTACCTGCCGCCCAATTGCAGCTGCGGCCTGACGGCCATCGGGCGCGCATCCGCGGTCAGCTACAACCGTCCGATCATTACCAATACGAGCCCCATGGGCGGGACGCACGATTTCATTTTCGGGGCGGAACAGCCGGCGATCGAGTGGCTTGAACAGAATGGCTATGACGTTTCCTACATATCAGGTGTCGATGCCACGAGAAACGGGAGCCTGTTGCTCAACCACCAGGCCTACCTGTCGGTCGGGCATGACGAGTACTGGTCTGCCGAGCAAAGGAGCAACGTTGAAGCGGCGCGCGACAGCGGTGTCAACCTGGCGTTCTGGAGCGGCAACGAAGTCTATTGGAAGGTTCGCTGGGAAACCAGTATCGACGGCAATGGCACACCTTATCGCACCATGGTTTGCTACAAGGAAACCTGGGGCACCAGCAGTGATCCGAGCGCGATCGGCACCGGCACATGGCGTGACCCCCGCTACGCGGACCCGGGACAGCAGCCCGAGAATGCGCTGACAGGCACGATGTTTCAGGTCGACAGCTACCGCGCCGACACCATTTCCATTCCCTATGATTATTCCAACCTTCGGTTCTGGCGCGACACGGACGTCGCAAACCTGCAGCCGGGAGAATCCTACAATCTGGTGCAAAACCTGCTCGGCTATGAGTGGGATTCCGACGTCGAGAATGGCTTCAGACCAGCTGGTCTCATCAATCTTTCGCTTTCGACCGTCGCCGTCGACAGCTATCTGTTTGACTACGGCAGCACGGTTGGAAGCAACACTGCCACGCACAGCCTGACCATGTATCGAGCAGAGAGTGGGGCGCTCGTTTTCGGCGCCGGAACCGTATTCTGGTCATGGGGATTGAGTTCGAACCACGAAGGCGCGTACACGCCAACCGATCCGAACGTCCAGCAAGCCATGGTCAACATGTTCGCCGACATGGGTATCCAGCCGACCACGCTGGTTGCGAGCCTGGCCCTTGCCACCCAATCGACGGATACATTGAAGCCGACGTCGAGCATTTCGTCGCCGTCCGTTGGCGGCAGCTTCCTGGAAGGGCAGCACGTCACAATAACGGGTACGGCACAGGACACCGGCGGCGGCATTATCGCGGGCGTCGAAATTTCGACCGACGGCGGTCAGCACTGGTTCAAGGCAACCGGGAAGGAAAACTGGAGTTACAACTGGGTCGTTCAGGCAAGCGGCACCTACACCATCATGTCACGCGCCGTCGACGACAGCGTCAACATGGAAACGCCGTCGACAGGCAAGCAGGTCACCGTGGCCCTGCCCGCGACGGCCAGCCTTTGGACGCTCGCCGCAACTCCAGTCACGGAGACCGCGATCGATCGCGATGGTGTGGAACTCGGCCTTCGCTTCCAGTCGACAACCAACGGGTCGGTGCAGGGAATCCGCTTCTACAAAGGATTCTACAATATCGGGGAGCACGTCGTCAGTCTCTGGAAAGCAGACGGTACGCTTCTGGCGACAGGCATTTCCACCGGCGAGTCGCTTGCAGGCTGGCAGACGGTCATGTTCTCCAGCCCCATCCAGATCGCCGCCGGAACGACCTATGTCGCATCCTACCACAGCAATGGCTTCTACTCGGTGACCGACAACTATTTTGGCACCCCCTACAGCAACGGCCTCCTGAAGGCGGTCGATGGCGGCGGAGCGTATATCTATAGCGCCAACGCCGGCACATTCCCCGGCAACAGCCCCGCAGGCTCGAATTACTGGGTCGACGTGGTGTTCGACGCCGAGCCAAACAGCATGCCGATGGCAACAGACGATAGCGGCTATTCGGTCAGCCGCAACGGGACGTTGACGATATCGATTGCAGCTCTTGTCGCGAACGATACCGACGCCAACGGCGATGCGCTCACAATCTCTGCCGTTGGGAGTGCCCTAAACGGGACGGTGTCCCTGAATGCACAGACCGGAACCGTCATCTTCGTTCCGAACGCAGATTACACGGGTCCGGCAAGCTTCGCCTACACACTCTCCGATGGGCGCGGCGGCACCGCTCAAGGCGGTGTCAGTCTCGCCGTGCTGGCGACTCCCACCGGGGTAAGTGTATTTCAGGAGAGTGACGGACCGACGAGCGGCGGCTTCAACGAAAATGCCGCTGTCGAACTTGGGATGAAATTTGCTTCGTCCGCCAGCGGAACGGTTACTGCCATTCGCTTCTACAAGGCCGCTGGTGACCTCGGAGCACACACCGGCTCGGTATGGTCAGCGGATGGAACCCTGCTGGGCACCGTGACCTTCGCGGCCGAAACCCTGAGCGGCTGGCAAACCGCGACCTTCTCAAGCCCGATCCAGATCACGGCTGGCACCACCTACGTCGCTTCGTACCACACGACTGGGACCTATGTTGCGACCGCAAACTACTTCACGACAGCTCACACCAGCGGCGTGCTAACCGCACTCTCTTCCGCAGCCAGCGGCGGCAACGGTGTCTTTGGTTATGGTTCAGGCACCACTTTCCCGACATCCAACTATCATGCGTCGAATTACTGGGTGGATGTCGTCTTCAACCAGGCGACCGTAAACAATGTGCCAGTCGCGGCAAACGACAATGGCTTTACGACATACGCAAACACAGCTCTGTCGATAGCCGCTGCCGCCCTTCTGGCAAACGACACCGATGCCGATGGCGACATTCTGTCGATTACCGGCGCAAGCGGTGCCACGCACGGTACTGTTACGTTCGACAGCCAGACCAATTCCGTCCTGTTCACGCCCACGAGCGGCTATGCAGGCACCGCGACCTTTTCCTACGCGATCTCCGACGGTCGGGGCGGTGTGTCATCCGCGACGGTGAACCTGACCGTCAATCAGCCCGCTACCAACACGTCGAGCCTTTTTTCCACCTCGCAGACGCCAAGTATCGCCGCTGACAGCGATCCTGGTTCGGTTGAACTCGGGGTTAAGTTTATCGCCTCTTCCGAGGGCCAGATCACTGGCCTTCGCTACTACAAGAGCGCACAGGACACCGGCACTCACATCGGTTCTCTTTGGAGCAGCACGGGCGTGCTTCTCACGTCCGCGACGTTCACCAATGAGAGCACGAGCGGATGGCAGACGGTGAACTTCTCGCAACCGATCACGATCACGGCAGGTGTCACCTACGTCGCCAGCTATCACTCCAATGGCTTCTACGCTGCAACGCCGAACTTTTTCACCAGCAACTACTCGAATGGCGCATTGACCGCGCCAACCGGGGGCAATGGAGTTTACGCCTACGGCACGGGCAGCCTGTTTCCAACCGCGAGCTACAATGCAACGAATTACTGGGTCGACGTGCTCTATCAAGGCGGATCGCAGAACACGGTTCCGGTCGCAGCCAACGACACAGGCTTTTCGACTGCGGTTGGGACGCCACTGGCCATCCAGGGCTCCACGTTGCTCGTCAACGACAGCGATCCCGACGGCAACACCCTGTCGATCACGAGTGTCGGCAGCGGTGTCAACGGCGAGGTCGCGTTCAACAGTCAGTCCAACACGATTACCTTCACGCCGGCGGCCGGCTACTCGGGAGCAGCAAGCTTCTCCTATACGATTTCCGATGGCACGGGTGGAACGGCTTCCGCCCAGGTCTCATTGACAGTTACCAATCCGGCGCAGGGGCCAGAACAGAACGTTTTTGCTGCCGGCACGACGCCGACGATCCTTTCGGTCAACGACAATACGCCTGTCAATCTCGGGATGAAATTTCAGGCCGACACGTCCGGCTGGATCACCGGCATTCGCTTTTACAAGGGAGAGAGCAACACCGGCTCGCATAGCGGATACCTTTGGACTTCGACCGGGACACTGCTTGCAAGCGCCACCTTCTCGAACGAAACCGCGAGCGGCTGGCAGTCGGTCAATCTGTCTCAACAGGTCGCGATCGACGCCGATACGACGTATGTCGTCTCCTACAGCACCAATGGCAATTACTCGGCGACGGGCGGCTATTTCAATGCCGATACGTCCAACGGCAATTTGCAGGCTCTGTCGTCAGCACTGAGCGGCGGCAACGGCGTCTACGCCTATGGCGCAAGCGGGCTCTTCCCGGCCAGCACCTACAACAGCACGAACTATTACGTAGACGTGGCCTTCAAGCCGCAACTCGCAGCCTAATGGATTGAGCATGGAACGGACGATGGGTGATGGCAGACTTCCGGTGACCGTGTTGGCGGGCTTTCTCGGCGCCGGCAAGACCACGATCCTCAACCATGTCCTGTGCAATCGCGAGGGACGTCGCGTTGCTGTCATCGTCAATGACATGAGTGAGATCAACATCGATGCCGACCTCATCCGAGACGGTGGCGCCAATCTGTCGCAGACAGACGAGACGCTGGTGGAACTCACCAACGGGTGCATCTGTTGTACGCTGCGTGACGATCTGCTTGGCGAAGTCCGACGGCTCTCTGCCGAGGGACGGTTCGACTACCTGCTGATCGAAGGCACAGGTATTGCCGAACCCCTACCGATTGCCGCGACGTTTTCCTTCCGTGACGAGAGCGGTGCAGCACTCTGCGACATCGCAAGGCTCGATACGATGGTTTCAGTCGTCGATGCCGCAAATCTGCTGGCCGACTTCTCAAGCACGGATTTTCTCAGCGATCGGGGCGAGAGCCGCGATGCCGATGACAAGCGCACCCTGGTCGACCTCATCGTCGAGCAGATCGAATTCGCCGACGTCGTCGTTATCAACAAGATCTCCGACGTGACTGCCGATACCCGGGCCGCCGTCCGTCAGATCGTTGCCGCGCTCAATCCTGATGCCCGTGTCGTGGAGACGGATTTCGGCCATTTGCCACTTGCCGCGATCCTCGACACGCACCTGTTCAGCGAGACGAAGTCCGCAAGACATCCGCTATGGCACAAGGAACTGTACGGCTGGGGAGACCATGTTCCCGAGACAGAAGAATATGGCATTGCGAGCTTTGTCTATCGCGCGCGGCGACCGTTCGATCCTTTGAAGCTTCAGAACGTTCTTGCGCGGGAATGGCCCGGTCTCATTCGTGCCAAGGGCCATTTCTGGCTGGCAACCCGTCCAGAGGAAATCGGCCTGCTATCGATCGCGGGCGTACAACGCACCATCGGCACCAAGGGGTTCTGGTGGGCAACCGTTCCGAAGGCGCAGTGGCCGCGCTATCCGCAATTTCGGCAGTTGCTTGATCGGCACTGGCACGAGGTCTGGGGCGATCGGCGGCAGGAACTCGTGTTCATTGGCGCCGGGCTTGACGAGGAGGCGATCTGTGCGGCGCTCGACGATTGCCTGCTCGGCGAAGACACCGGCTTCGATCTGCAGACGGCGCAAGATCTGCACGATCCCTTTCCCGCGTGGCAACACGCCCACACAGCATGACAGAAACTGGAAAACCAAAGGGGCTTACGATGAGCAACGAACTTTACGCAGACGGTATCGGGGAAATCACCGTTACGGGGACGATCGTCAGGATCGACTTGATGTCGCTCTCCGCCACCGAACGCGATGCGGGCAACAATCCCAAACCGGTGTTTCGCCAACGGATCATCATGCCGGTTGAGGCTTTCGCCAATGCGGTGGACCTGATGCAGAAGGCCCTTAGCGGTCTGGTCGAAGCAGGGGCCGTGCGTCGCATCGGCGATATTCAGCCGCCGATCGATGATGCAGCTCAGCCGGCACATGCGCCTGTCAACGCATCGCCGAACTTCAACTAACCACAGAGATATCGCCAGGGTGGGCCACGCGTATGTTTTTGCACACCAATCTACACTGCCTTGCTCTCGTCGCCCGCCATCACGGTGTCGACCTCTCGCCGGAGCGGCTGCAGCACGATTATGCCGTGACGGACGAGCCGGTCGCCATGCGCCAGCTTCTGCGCATGGCGAAGGACGCCGGTCTGCGCGCCAAGCAGGTCGATCTGACCTGGCGATCGTTGTTTGAATTGGGCAATGCCTATCCGGTGTTGGCCGAACTTGACAACGGTAACTGGATCGTCATAGCCGGCACGACCACCGACGATGACGGCGAGCGGGTCCGCATACTCGATCCGCTGGCGGAGCGTCCGGAGTTCATCCTCCTGGACGAAGAGCAGCTCTCCAGATCATGGCATGGCTCCGTCATCCTTATGAAGCGCAATTACAAGATGAAGGACGATGACCAGCCTTTCGGCTTTCGCTGGTTCATCCCTGAAGTCATCCGGCAGCGAAGCTTCTTCCGCGATGTCGCACTGGCCGCTTTCGTTCTTTACGGGCTCGGCCTGACCACGCCGATGTTCTTCCAGCTCGTGATCGACAAGGTCCTGGTGCATCAGAGTTACGCGACGCTTACGGTTCTGACGATCGGTATCGCCGTTGCGCTCATCTTCGACGCGACCTTCAGCTTTCTGCGCCGCTATCTGCTGCTCTACGCAACAAACAGGATCGATATCAGAATAGCCACGCGGACATTCGGGCATCTCCTGAACCTGCCGATCTCACTGTTCGAGCAGGCGTCGGCCGGGGTTATCGTCAAGCACATGCAGCAAACCGGTCGCATTCGCGAGTTCTTGACGGGTCGCCTTTTCCTGACGCTTCTCGACGGTCTGTCGCTTCTGGTCTTCGTGCCGATCCTGCTCCTCTACAGCGTCAAGCTCACGCTCGTCGTGCTCGGCTTCGCCGCACTCGTCGGCCTTGTGGTCATGATGCTCGTTGGCCCATTCCAGCGGCGATTGCAGGCGCTCTATCTGGCTGAAGGAGACAAGCAGGCCCTGCTGGTCGAAACCGTTCACGGTATGCGCACCGTCAAGTCGCTCGCCCTGGAGCCGCGGCAACGCAAGGTGTGGGACGATTGCTCCGCCCAGGCAATTTCAGTGCGTTTTCGGGTGGAGAAGATCTCGACCGTCGCACAATCATTGACGGGGCTTCTCGAGAAGCTGATGAGCGTTGCAATCATCGGCCTTGGCGCGCTTGACGTCTTTTCCGGCGCGATGACTGTCGGTGCCCTCGTTGCGTTCAACATGCTGGCCGGCAGGGTGTCGGGACCCCTTGTCCAGATCGTCACCATGGTCCACGAATACCAGGAGGTTGCGCTATCGGTCCGCATGCTTGGAGAGATCATGAACCAGCGTCCGGAGCAGTTCGGTCGGGGCCGGGGCATCCGGCCGCAGCTCAAGGGGCGTATCGAGTTCGACAAGGTGAGCTTCCGATACGGTCCGGAAGGCCCACCAGCACTCGACGACGTGTCCTTCGCCGTCCCAGCCGGGTCGGTCTTCGGGGTCGTCGGCAAGAGCGGTTCTGGCAAGACGACGATCACCAGGCTTATCCAGGGGCTCTATCAAAGCCAGCAGGGGCTGGTGCGGATCGACGGCTACGACAGCCGCGAGATCGACCTCGTTCATCTCAGAAGCAGCATCGGCGTTGTGCTCCAGGACAACTTTCTCTTCCGTGGCACGGTGCGCGAAAATATAGCGGCGGCAAAGCCGGATGCGAGTATCGAGGAGATCGTCGAGGTCGCACGCATCGCCGGCGCCGAGGAGTTCATCGAGCGCCTTCCGCGCGGGTTCGAAACGATGCTGGAAGAGAACGCATCCAATCTGTCGGGCGGTCAGAAGCAGCGTCTGGCGATCGCCCGTGCGCTTATCACCGATCCCAAGCTGCTGATCTTTGACGAGGCTACCAGCGCACTCGATCCAGACAGCGAAGCGATCATAAGGCAAAATCTCAGCCAGATCGCGGCTGGGCGGACGGTTATCATCGTTTCGCATCGCCTATCGACGCTTGTCGACTCCGACGCCATCCTCGTCGTGGAACGTGGGAAGATCGCCGACATCGGCCGCCATGACCAGCTCGTGTCGCGCTGCATGACCTATCGGCATCTCTGGTCGCAACAGATGAGGCAGGTAGCATGAACGCGCGCGCCGAGAAACCAAAGGATAACCTGCCGGTCCCAGCCAAGCGGCAAGGAAACGACCTGACGGCGAGACGTTCGTTTTCGCCGGTGATCGCGGAATTTCAGTCAGATGCGGTTGAGCTCGAAGAGCGTGCACCGCCGCGAATTGCACGCATGACACTCTACTGTGTCACGGCGTTGATCGGCTCGGCGGTCCTGTGGGCTTCGCTCTCCTCGATCGATGAGGTTGTGATCGCGCCCGGCAAGCTGGTCACCACCCAGCCCACGATTGTTGTCCAGCCTCTCGAAACATCGATCATCCGGACGATCGATGTTACGGCGGGCGAAGTGGTGCGCGCCGGCCAGACGCTTGCGACACTTGACGCGACGTTCAGCCAGGCGGATGTCGATCAACTGGCAGCAAAATTCGCAGCTCTCGACGCACAGGTGAAACGGATCGAGGCGGAGCTGGCTGGCGCTGACTATTCAACGATGGCCGGAACCTCATCGAACGAAATACTGCAAGTCCAGTTATTTGGACAGCGACGGGCGTTTTACGTCGCACAGCTGCAGAATTTCCAGCAACAGATCGCAGGCCAGGCCTCGGCGCTTGCGGCTAGCAAGAACCAGGAGGCGGTACTGATCGACCGCCGAGAAAACCTGTCACGAATCGAGAGCGCACGCGAACGCCTCTACAATCGTGAAAGCGGTTCTCTGATCACCCTCCTCGGTTCTCGCGATGCGCGTCTCGACGTCGAAGCCGCCCTGTCGGCGGTAAAGGGGCGAGCGGATGAGGCCGAGCACACCTATGCGAAACTCGAGGCTGACCGTCAGGCCTTCATTGAAGACTTTCGTCGCGCCCTGATGGAACAGCTCGTGGATCTGCGCAGTCAGCGCGACACGGCAGGCGAAGAACTCAAGAAGATGGAACTTCGTCGCAACATGGTCGCCCTGACGGCGCCGGCCGATGCGGTCGTGCTCGACCTTGCCCAACGCTCCGTTGGCTCGGTCGTAAAGGAAGCGGAGCCGATTGTAACGCTTGTGCCACTGAACGTTCCGCTGGAGGCGGAGGTCTCGATCAATTCGCGCGACATCGGGCGTATAGCGACCGATAAGGAAGCGCGGATCAAGTTCGACGCCTATCCCTTCCAGAAATACGGCACCGCGTCGGGCACAGTCAGAACGGTCAGCCGCGACACCTTCACCCCCTCACAGCAGGATGCGGCCGCAACCCAATCCAGTTCGCCGTTCTTCAAAGCCCGCATTCTGCTTTCAGATGCGCGCCTCGGCACGGCAAACGATCCGGTCAGGCTGCTGCCAGGGATGGCAGTCTCAGCCGAGATCATGGTCGGACGCCGGACCGTGATGTCGTATTTCTTGTATCCGCTTCTCAAGGGACTGGATACGGCGATCCGGGAGCCGTGAAGCCTTGGGTGTTTGGATCAATGTGCCGGCTGGCGATGGAGCTCGTCTCGGGATGCCCAAGCCTTTGGTTCCGCCAGTCGGGATAAGGCGCTTTGGATTTCCAGATTGCGATCAGTGCGATGGCCCCACCCGACCCGCGCCCTTGCTACCCGCATGTGCGTCACTATCAAAAGCGGGTCGCTGTCGCTTTCCCGCCGGATCAAACCGCAGGAAGCCGAATCTGGAATAGGCAACCGCCAACACCGGCCTGAGCCTTACCTCAGACACGGTCATGCCGCGAAGATTGTGCAGTGGGTCGATCATCGATACTTGCTCAGAGTTTGGCGTAGGCCGCTTGGTCGATGACATCGAGCATGCTTTTAACCCGCATCGACCAATCGTGATTTCTCGCGAACGCGCGGCGCTTTTCTGCGTCGCCGGGGTGGCGCGGGCGAATTGCCCAGCCGGAAACCGCCTCTGCGAAAGCGGTCGGAGCGTCGGCGATCGTCACCATTGGGGTATTCAACCATCGGCTCGCAGGCAAATTCGTCGAAACCACTGGCCGACCGGCGGCCAAGTATTCCAGCGTCTTCAATGGAAAGCTGCCGATGTTGAAGGCACTGTTGTTGTAGGGGACGAGTCCTACATCGATCGCCTGAAAATATCCTGGCAGATCCTGAAACGACTTGGGGCCGACCCATTGAACATTCGGCAGATTCAAAAGCTGAGCCCATCGGTCGGTTTCGGTCGAATGGCTTCGTGGTCCAATGAGCAAGAGCGAAGTGCCCGTCGAAACAACAGCTTCAAGGAGCGCTATATCGATCCGGTCGTTGATGTGACCGACGAATCCGGCAATCGGTCCGTTGAGTCTGATGTCTGCGGGCCGTGCCGCGCCCGCGTCCTGATCGGTTTTATAGGCGGCGGTGTCGACTCCGAACGGGATGAGCGATGGAGTATAGCCCCGTCCCTGCCAGGTGTCCGCGACAGTTGGATTTGCGGCGATAATCACATCGGCTTCCCTGGCCGACCGGGCTTCACCAGCCGCCAGCCGCGTAGCGTCGCTGCCCAAGAGAGAGGCGCCACCTACGAAATCATCCTGTGCCCAATAAACCTTTACCTTCTCTCCGCACTCGCCAAGCACCGGATACATTGGCCAAGCGGATATCACAGCTGAAACATCGCCGGTCAGCCTGCCGACCGCATGGCGCACCAGCCTTCGCACGAGAAAGTTCGTCAATGGTACCATTGGCGCACGCCCAGGGAATGGTTGAACCACAGGTGTAAGGCGAGCAAGACCGGGCGCCTGCAAGCGTAGCCGAGGCGCCTTGAGCGATTGGCCCGCTTCGGTGCTCCGAAGGCCGCTAAGCAGCGAGATGGGCGGATCGACATAGAGGACGGGGCGGAGTGCGCTCAGACGCTCGGCGACGTGTTGGTCGGCCAATTTGATGCCGTCCAGATTGTTGGCCGCGCACAGCACAATCAAGCCGTCCCAGCAACCCGGGAAAACCTGCGTGGACGACGCTACAGAGTTGGAAATGGAGACCTCCCACGGAAGCAGATGCTTGGTTGACATGCCGGGGTCAGATGCCGACGGCCCGCCGCCGGCGATCAAGAAAACGTCGGCGCACGTAGTACCCAAAAATACTTATCGCCCAGAGCGGACGTAACGGAAGCGACGCCATACCGGTCTTCTTTCGGCGCGCAAGCACTCGAGCGCTCTGCGTACCGACAACTTCGGGGCTGATCTGGAACGCCAGCGCCTCGTAGTCCTCGATGGGGAAATCACGAACGCCCCTTGCATAGGCATAGCAAACGGATTCCAGCGCACTTTGAGCCAGCGTTTGGCGGGCAAGGTGAAGCAAAGACGCCCTGTTGCCCAAATGGTCTTCGGCTTCCCCGAGGACCGCCTCAAAAGACTGCCAACGCTGTACCAGATCGATGAGCCCGCCCTTGGCCGTCCCGGCGTTGAACCTGCTCTTGTGCATGTTCGACCCGTGAACACGATAGCAAGCCTGATCGACCCCGGCGATAAAGCCAATATCGGACACGGCGGAAACGCGAAGCCACATCTCGAAATCGCCAGCGTGCGGAAGATCGGCTCGATACCCTCCTATATCGCGAAAAACGGAGGTTCGCATGACGGCTGCGGGACACGGAACGACGTTATAACCCGCTCGGCAGCGCTCTTTGAGCCAGTCTACGCCTTGCCAAACAATCCAGCTCTCGTCTGCATTCCTGCCGGTCGGCACGCCTGAGCTGAATTCGATGGCATTCCCGTAAACCAACCCGACCGACGGTTCTGCCGTCATTAACGCCACCGCCCGGGTAAGCGCACCTGGTGTGACAAGATCGTCGGCCGAGAGGAGCAGCAGGAACTCTCCAGTCACCAGGGCCAGACCGTCATTATACGTGGCGATATGGCCTTTATTCTTCTCGTGAGCGATAACCTTTATCCCAGGATGTCGTTGCTGAAGCGACAGGGCGACATCCAGGCTGTTATCGGTGGACTTGTCATCGACGATGATGATCTCAAGATCGACTCCCGGCTGAGACACAACGCTCTCGACGCACTGTGCCAGATAATGCCCATAGTTGTAGCAGGGTATCACGACGCTTACGCTGCATCTGCGCAGCGCAGGGACAGGCTTTCCGATACGGCCTTTCGTCTGTCTTATTGAAGCATCGCTTGCGATGCCTAACGACGGTCGTCTCATGTCGGCAGCTCCCCGGGCTCATCTCGTCAGGCCAGCTCTCGCCAAGCCCAGAATGTGATCGATAGCCTCCGTGGCGTCTCCCGCCTCGGCGGCTTCAGCCATTCAAACGGACGCGCTCGCAACGTTGGTTCTTCCATAAATATATCTCGAACAATATCCAAAGTATAATTATTTTCCACCTAACCAAACGTGGAATAGCTTGCGCCCTATAGCTGATGGCAAGGCAACTGTCGGCACCATACCGTATCCCCCTGCACCGTCACGTGCTGCGTTATCGCGTGCTTATGGCCGCGATATTGTCATCGGAGAATAGATATTCCAGGCCGTATACCCCTTTTGGCGGAAATAGTACCCCATTTTGTTTTCTTTACGATTTCCTAGAAAAGAGCTTTTGTACAACAAAGTATACAAGATAATTTCATGATTATTTCTTGTGTATCGATGAACGCCGACAAAAATACAGGAAATAGACAGAAATAACGGAACTGTATTTGTTATGATGGGTCTTTCACAATGATTGCATCGAGTGTTGCTCTTGAAGAGGGCGTCGTGGTCCATCATCCGGATCTCGTAAACCTCTATGGCTGCGCGATCGGGGCTGGCACCCGCATCGGCACTTTCGTCGAAATCCAGAAGAATGCGACGATCGGTCGAAACTGCAAGATCTCCAGCCATTCCTTTGTTTGTGAGGGCGTGACGATCGAGGACGGCGTCTTCGTCGGTCACGGCGTCATGTTCACCAATGATCTCCATCCACGCGCGGTCAACCCTGACGGGGCCCTGCAGGCAGATGGCGATTGGGCCGTCGTGCCCACGCTGGTGAAGCGCTACGCCTCCATTGGCAGCAACGCAACGATCGTCGCAGGCATAACGATCGGCGAGGGCGCGCAGGTCGGCGCCGGTGCGGTCGTGACCAAGGACGTTCCGGCCTATTCAATCGCAGTTGGCGTACCGGCAGTGGTCATCGGCCGCGCCAAGGATGCGCCCGTCGAAGTTTTAGCATCTGGGAGAGCACGATGATTGGAGTTGCCGTCGTTGGCTATGGCTACTGGGGGCCAAACCTGGTCCGCAATTTCGCAGAAACCCCTGGCGCACAGCTGGTCTGGGTCTGCGATCTCAAGAAGGAACGGCTCGGCGCCGTTCAGATGCGCTATCCTACGGTGCAGATCACAGACGACTTCGACGAAGTTCTGCGTGACCCTCGGGTCCATGCGATTGCAATCGCCACACCTGTCTCGGCACACTACCGGCTTGCGATGAAGGCGATGATGGCCGGCAAGCATGTCTTCGTGGAAAAACCGATGGCATCTACTTCGGAAGAAGCCCGGCGCATGGTAGAGGAAGCTGCACGCAGGGGTCTCATCCTTGCGGTCGACCACACGTTCATCCACACGGGTGCCGTGCGAAAGATGCGCGAGATCATCGAAAACGGCCTTGGCGACGTCTACTATTATGACTCGGTGCGCGTGAACCTCGGCCTCTTCCAGCATGATGTCAGCGTCGTCTGGGACCTTGCGGTCCACGATCTTTCCATAATGGACTATGTGCTGCCGGAAAAGCCGGTGGCGGTCTCGGCGACAGGCATGGGGCACGTGGCCGGCGAACCAGAGAACATCGCCTACCTTACACTCTTCTTCGAAAGCAAGCTGATCGCGCACATCCACGTGAACTGGCTTGCACCTGTGAAGGTCCGCCGGACCCTTGTGGGCGGCAGCAACAAGATGATCGTCTATGACGATCTCGAGCCGAGCGAAAAGATCAAGGTCTACGACAAGGGCATAACCTTGACCGGCGACGCCGAACAGAACGGCGAAAAAGTGTTCGAGATGCGTGTCGGCTATCGCACCGGAGACATGTACGCTCCGCAGCTCGATATGACCGAAGCACTCGGTCGCGAATTGAAGCAATTCATCGACTGCGTCGCCACAAACACCCAGCCCCTTGCAGATGGCCATGCGGGGCTGCGCGTCGTGCGAATTCTAGAGGCCGCAACACAATCTCTGGCCCAGCGAGGCCGCATTGTTGAACTGGAACAGGCGAGGTTGATTGCATGATTCCCCTGCTTGACTTGAAAGCCCAATATGCGTCGATCAAAGACGACGTCGACGCGGCCGTTCTTCGGGTTCTCGCCTCGGGCCACTATGTTCTTGGCGAGGAAGTCGCGCGTTTCGAGGAGGAGTTCGCAGCCTATTGTGGAACCAAGCACGCGATCGCCGTCAACACCGGCACGAGTGCCTTGCATCTTTCGTTGCTCGCCGCCGGAGTCGGCGCGGATGACGAGGTCGTCACGGTTTCCCTCACCTTCGTCGCAACCACGGCCGCAATCTGCTACACAGGCGCACGACCCGTTTTCGTGGATGTGGAACCAGAAACACTCACCATGGATCCGGCCAAGCTCGAAGCGGCAATAACGCGAAAGACCAAGGCTATCGTGCCGGTGCATCTCTATGGCCAGATGGCGGATATGGATGCGATCAAGGCGATTGCCGACAAGTACGGTTTGCCGATCATCGAGGATGCGTGCCAAGCTCACGGCGCCGAATACAAGGGACAGCGGGCTGGAAGCATCGGACTGTCAGGTAGCTTCAGTTTCTATCCGGGCAAGAACCTCGGGGCTTGCGGGGAAGGTGGCATTATCGTCACGAACGATGACGAACAGGCAAAAACCATGCGCATGCTGCGCGATTGGGGCCAGCAACAGCGCTATCACCATGTGATGAAGGGCTTCAACTACCGCATGGATGAAATCCAGGGCGCAATCCTGCGCATCAAGCTCCGACACCTGGAAGACTGGACAGAGGCAAGGCGCGATCGCGCGGCACGCTATTCTGCCCTTCTGGCCGGATCCAGAAGCGTGCGGCCCCCGACAGCAATGAGTGATCGCCGTCACGTATACCATGTTTATGCGGTCAGAAGTCGAGACCGGGACCAGTTGCAAGTCTCTCTTCGCGACGAAGGCATTCACACCGGGCTGCACTACCCGGTTCCGGTTCATCTTCAGGAAGCACATGCGGATCTCGGCTACGGGACTGGTGATTTCCCGGTCTCTGAAGCCGCAGCGCTCGAGGTACTCTCGCTTCCGATCTATCCAGAGTTGACGATGCGGCAGATCGAGCAGGTTGTTGCCGCGGTGGAGCAGGATGCCTATGTCAGTTGACTTCACTTCTGCCGCGCGGCTTGTCAAAGCCATGCACGGTCGCCAGGATCCTCCCTCCGATCCCGATTATCAGGTGGCGTTGGCCAACGAGCTCAGACAGTCATACGGAACGGCTGGTCTTATCGAGCTCTACGCTCGCTTCACCACCGGCGACGGCTTCGTCGACGCATTCATGCGCAAGGTCATCTGGAAAAGTTTGGCGCGCACATGTGGCTCCGGCCTGCAGGTTGGCAGTGGCGTAGGTTTCAAGCATCCCGAAACCTTCGAGATCGGCAGCGGCGTGTTCATCGGCGCCCAGGCCTATATCCAGGGCAGATACGACGGCACCTGCAGGATAGGCGACAATGTCTGGATCGGTCCACAAGCCTACTTCGACGCCCGCAACCTGATCCTGGAAGAGTGCGTCGGCTGGGGACCCGGGGCAAAGGTTCTCGGATCGAGCCACACCGCTCTACCGGTCGATGTGCCGATCATCCGTACGGATCTCGAGATCAAACCCGTTCGCATCGGCGCGTGGGCGGACATCGGCACAAACGCCACGATCCTGCCGGGCGTTACGATCGGCAAGGGCGCGATCGTCGGCGCCGGAGCCGTGGTGACGTCTGATGTCGAACCCTTTTCCATCGTCGCCGGCGTGCCGGCCAAATTCATCCGGTGGCGCGAAGAATGCGACCCGTCAACAGCGGAAAGGCTTGAAAAGCCATGAAAGACAAGCGGATTCTGATTACCGGCGGCGCCGGGCTGATCGGCTCACACATCGCCGATCTCGTCGCACTCGAAGGACCACGCGAAATCGTCGTCCTTGACAATTTCGTGCGGGGCCGGCGCGAGAACCTCGCCCAGGCCATCCAGTCGGCGCCAGTGACGATCGTCGAAGGCGATATCCGGGACCGCGCGCTCCTGAAAGACGTCGTCGGGGGCATCGATGTCGTCTTTCACCAGGCAGCCATCAGAATTACGCAATGTGCCGAGGAACCACGTCTCGCCTTCGACGTTCTGGCGGGCGGCACGTTCGACGTGCTCGAAGCGGCCGTGCAGGCGGGCGTCTCAAAGGTCGTGGCCGCTTCCTCGGCATCCGTGCTGGGTCTTGCCGAAACGTTCCCGACGACCGAGGATCATCATCCCTACAACAACAGGACGATCTACGGCGCCGCCAAGGCCTTCAACGAAGGTCTGCTGCGCAGCTTTGCCGAAATGTATGGTCTGCGTTACGTCGCCCTCCGCTATTTCAATGTCTACGGACCACGCATGGATGTGCACGGGGCCTACACGGAGGTCTTGATCCGCTGGATGGAGCGCATCGCCAGTGGCTTGCCGCCCATCATCCTCGGCGACGGCACCCAGACCATGGATTTTGTCCATGTGCACGATATCGCGCGCGCCAACCTGCTCGCGGCAAAATCGAAGGTCACGGACGAAGTGTTCAATGTGGCGAGCGGCGAAGAAACAAGCCTGCGCGAACTGGCCGAGTTGCTGACCCACGTCATGGGCGCCTCCATGGAGCCGCAATTCGGCCCGGCGCGGAAGGTGAATGCCGTGCCCCGCCGTCTCGCTTCCACCGCCAAGGCAGAAGGACTTCTCGGCTTCAAGTCTGAAATCACCATGGAAGAAGGGCTTCGCGATCTCGTCGCCTGGTGGCGACAGGAAAAGGTTCTGAGCACGGGAGAGGCAGCATGAGCCAGATTCCGGTCGCCAAGCCCGTTCTCGACGAGCGGGAGGTCGAAGCGGTTCGCCGCGTGATCCTGTCCGGATGGGTCACGCAGGGGCCCGAGGTCGCCGCCTTCGAAGCGGAGTTTGCCGATTTTGTCGGTTCGGCGCACGCCTGTGCCGTTTCCAACTGCACGACCGCGCTTCACCTTGCCCTGATGGCTGTGGGAGTGTCTTCAGGCGATGAGGTCATCACGGTCAGCCACTCGTTCATCGCAACGGCAAATGCGATCCGCTATTGCGGCGCGATACCGGTGTTTGTGGATATCGAGCGGGAAGGCTTCAATATCGATCCCGATCTGATCGAGGCGGCGATCACGCCGAGGACGAAGGCAATCCTGTGCGTGCATCAGCTCGGGATGCCTTGCGATCTGTCTCGCATCGTTGAGATTGGCAGTCGTCGCTCGATACCTGTTATCGAGGACGCCGCCTGTGCCACCGGAAGCGAAATCCTCTGGAAAGGCCGGTGGGAAAAAATAGGCAAGCCGCATGGTGACATCGCCTGCTTCTCCTTCCATCCGCGCAAAGTCGTAACGACCGGTGACGGCGGCATGCTGACGACGGCGAATCCGGAGTACGATCGGAAGTTCCGGCTCTGGCGGCAGCATAGCATGAGCGTCAACGACACGGTGCGGCATGGCTCCAAGCAGGTGATTTTCGAGAGCTATCCCGAACTTGGCTACAACTACCGAATGACCGACATGCAGGCGGCAGTTGGACGAGAGCAGTTGAAGCGCCTGCCGGAGATTGTCGCACGCAGGCGGGAGATTGCCGAGCGATATGGCAAACACCTAGCCGCAATCAAAGGCATGAAGCCGCCGGTTGAGCCGCACTGGGCGCGCAGCAACTGGCAGAGTTATTGCGTCGGGTTGCCGGACCGGTGGGAACAGCCGGCGTTCATGCAGGCGATGCTGGATCGCGGCATATCGACCCGACGGGGCATCATGAACAGCCACCTCGAGAAAGCCTATATGGGAACGGCCTCGCACCGGATCGCGAGCGGCCTGGGGAATAGCGTCAAGGCGCAAAATGAAACAGTCATCCTGCCGCTTTTCACGCAAATGACCGATGTCGAGATCTTGCTGGTCGTCGAGGCTCTCCGACATGGACCTGTTTTTCCCGAGTTGGCGACAGCCTCGGCGGGATGAATGATTGATCCGTCGGGCGGCTAGCAGGAACCTGCTGAAACGTGCTCGCACCGAAAGCGCGGGCGGTCACGCCGGTAGTCAAGGATACGGCATGGTGCCACAGGCACAGAAGTGCGAGGCTGAAACACCTTTTAGTTGCGTACCCGTAGAAAAATGCGGTCAAAACCGGCTCATCCCGGGGAAGCGGCCTCCGCAGCTCGTGTTCTTGTCTTTTCAATAATGCAATCTATGATTTTAGAACCCGAAAAGTAGGGCATTTCGTGCCTACGACTTTTTGCGTAGGCACCAAGCTATTCGGACGAGTTTATCGGGATGCAACTTGCTGTAGAATGGTTAACAGAGACTAAAAGTGGATAGGCGTAACCCAAACGACGGAGAGTGAAATGTCATCGATGGATCCGCGTGAATTACCCCTTAACCGTGCACGACGACATTTCCTTGGTGCGGCTGCTGCCGCAGGCGTGAGGGTTGCCGGTGTCGCGGCTGTATCGATGGCAGTCGCCTCTTCGCCCGCCTATGCATTTGGACGGAACTGGGGCCGGCGTGGTGGCGGTCGTGGTGGCGGCGGCGGCAATGGTGGTGGCCATGGCGGCGGCAATGGCGGCGGGGGGCATGACGCTGGCGGCGGCGGCGGCGGCGGCGCGAACTGCATGCTCAGGGGCACGTCGATCATGACTCCGACAGGTGAGATACCGATCGAGCGTCTCCGCATCGGCGACCTTGTCGAAACAGTGTCGGGTGGACCCAAATCGATCCGCTGGATCGGTCGCCAAACCTTCAAGAAGAGCCGCGCGTCTTGGCCCGATAGCGTCTTGTCGATACGTATTTCGCGGAACGCCTTGGACGAGGGTATGCCGAGCCGGGATCTTTATGTTTCTCCCGGGCACGCCCTGTATGTTGAAGGCATCCTTGTCCGCGCGAAGGACTTGCTGAATGACAGCACGATTGTTCGCGCACTTCCTGCAGGCAGAGAGACAATCGAATATTACAATATCATGCTCGACGATCACCAAGTGGTCATGGCGGACGGTATGCCTGTCGAGACATTCCAACTCTTCGGCGACAACTACGAGAAGTTCGATAACTTTATTGAGTACGAGCAGATTTGCGCTGCGGATCAACGCCCTCTGATGAGATCATTCGCGCCAGTTGCCGGCGAGGAAAGCGGGAGCCAACACCTGAAGGCGCTGCTGTTGCTCGGCGTGTCGTTCGTGGTTCCGGTACGCGATCCGTTCAAAGATGTTTCAGACCGGATTGCAGGTCGTGCAGCGGTGTTGGTCGAGTAGTCCAATGGCTCCTAGATTTAAGGGCATCAGATCAATCCTCCCTTGATGGAGGATTGATCTATTTTGCGGGCATACTCCAGCCTTTCGATGAACCCAATTCGTCAGGCATCGTTGCGTGTAGCCTTCGGAAGGCTCCGACGGCCTCCTTTTCTGGGCCGGATCGGCACCCGCACGGCAACCCGCGACATCCCTCCGTTAGACGTATGCAAATGGCCGCCGGACGGCGCGCCGGAGCCAGGCTAAAGCAAATATCCGATTTATCCTGTTCAACGATGATCGCCGGCGAGAGGCCAGCACTCATGGTCGCATCGCTGAAGGATGTTCGTGAGCGTGTTGTTACAGCCGCGATCGAGAGTGTCCATCACCTGTGAAAGCGGCGTCTCACAATGTTTAGGCTGATCGAAAGAATTTGGTGAGAATCGCTGCCGGAAAGGCGCCAGGTGCCAGTAGGCCGGCCAGCATCTTCAGGGAATAGAGGCCCGTTCCTACAGTCGCCACCGAACCGAGCACTGTTGCCTGCCAGAATGGCAGAAACTGGAACGCCAAGAAGGCTAGTCCCGACAGGGGGAGGTATAGGAGAATGAGGCTCCTGTTGGCTGGAGACCAGCGGAACCCCGTGTAGCGCCGCGCGATCCAGTAGATCAGAACGCTATGCCAGACGTAGAGGCCAAAGAACGCGATCGCTGCACCAATGGTTCCGAATATCGAGACAAGCAGCCAGGCTAACCCAACGTGCACGATCGCCGCAGCCACCTCCGTCCAGAAGAAGATTTTCTTGGCCCCCTTCGCGAGCACAATGTAGCCGATCGGCCAGGCGATGATACGGAGCATCATTCCGAGGCAAATCCAGCGTAGAAGGTCGACGGCACCAAAGAACGCGGGTGAGTAGAAAACCTGCATCACCAACGGCGCCAGGGTAAGGGTCGCAAGAAGCCCCGGACCTGCAAGCAAGACACTTACCTCCGTTTGCTCGTTGACCAGGCGGTTGCACTCTGCGTTGTCGTTCGCAACGCCAGTCAGGCGTGGGTAGAAATCGGTGCCCATGGCCTGAAGGATAAAGCCTGCATAGAGCCCTCCCAGCGACCACGCCGACTGATACAAGCCGGCCGCCGCGATCCCTGCATCATCCGAGACGATAATGCGGATAGCGTAAGCGCTTCCGAACGTTAGAAACCCACTGACCATGAAGATGAAGCCGAGCTTGAACAGACCCGCTGCTTCCGTGTGCAATTGCCTGAGCGACAGGCGATACGGACTGATTTTAACCTTTCGACTGTACCACCAGGAGGTCAACAAGGTCGCCAACGCCACACACACGAGTGATGCAACGATCCCTCGCGCGCCGAAGAAGTAAATGACCGGTATGCTAATCGCTGTACTAAAGAACGCTCCAAGCACGTTGATGCGGGCAAGGGCAGCAATATCCCTCATACCCTGCAGAAGGGCTCCTTGCCCTCCCGCCATGACCTGAAAGGCGACCACCATTGAGAGAAGCATGATTGCCGAAGCGTGTTCGTCGTCGCCAAATGTGAGCCTTGCGATGGGTACCGCAAAAGCCGCCATCAAAAGTGTTCCCAATAGTCCGAGACCCACCGAAATACGCCGCAAGGCGGTCGCCGTTCGAGCGATCCTCTCGGCGTCGTTGCTTCCTGCTGCCTCTGCGATCTGACGCACGCCGCTGGCATTGACTCCAAGCCCTGCCAGTGTATGGGCGATGTCCGTCGTTGCGCTGAAAAGGCCTATCAAGCCGACGCCCTCGGGGCCTAGCAAGAGTGCCATTGCTTTGTTTCGGATGATCGAGAAGCCGACATTGACGATTGAAGATCCACCGATGAGAATCGTAGACTTGAGGATGTGAATGTGGCTTTGGCCGCCAGCAGATTTTGATGGAAGGGACATCAATCCGCGCCGACCTCGAGTTTTGCGCGGCTACCCCTCGCTGCGACAGCACTGAAGCAGGGTCCGGCTTGAATACCCCGGCGATTGTCTCCGAACGAGTGGCATTGGCCACTTGTGGCGATTGCTGTGCGGCAGGGGCACTTCCCACAGATCATTGGCTGGCCCGCTCCTTGTCCAGCGCCGCAAGCGGCGAAGTCTGGCCGAGCGGCATGAAGCTGTTGCTGCCCTTCAGTGTGACTTTCACGACATCTCCAGGCAGCAAAGCAGTTGTCTCCGATGCATCGATCTGGGTCACACCGTCATTGTCGCGTCTAACCACCGTAAACGACACCACCGGTTTTTCGTTTTGACCAGGCGAGCCTGCCACCGCAGACAAATTGTCCATCAGTAGCTTCTGGCTGGTTTCCCTCTTGACCTTGAGCTGAACAAGCGTAGCGCGTTCAGCCTGCAACTCGGAAGCGACTTCCGTTTGTCGTTCATCGTAGAGAGCCTGGAGATCCCGTGTTGTCTGGCTGATGCTCTGCCGCGCGCGCATAATGGCCGTCGTTATATCCAGTCGATCGTCTTGATAGCTTCTGAGCGCGCGCTCCACTTCGGCCTGGCGTGTGGCGACAAGTGCGCCCTTTGCAACCAGTGCGGTCGTGCTGTCGACTTGTTCCTGCACCGATTTAATGTTGGCATCCGTACTCTTGGTCTTCTCGTCGAGCACGTGTATCTCTTCCGTAAGAAGATCACGAAGCTCGAGCAGCGACTTGGATTTGCGTCCCAGCGCGTTGTTGCGCGCTGCTAATATGACCTGTTCCTGTCCATAGACAGCCGCCGCGAACTGATCGTCTTTGTTCGACAGCTTGCTAAAGTCGACATCCTTAGCACCCGACATTTCGGCCTGGAGGCGCTCGATCCTGGCACTGCTTCGGAGAATCGAATCGTCCAGTTCTTTCAAGTCTCCGATCAGTCTTGTGATGTCCAGGGAGCTCTGGAAAACGCCTGTGGGGCGGATTTCGCCTCCGCTCATCGCCAAGGCTTGAAGAACGGTAAGCGCTGCGTTGAACCTGTATTCCCCCGGCTTGTTGACGTCCCCGACAACGTAAATCGGCGCGTAGTCTAAAACCTCGACTGTTGCTGTCGGGGCCTCAACCAGTCCGATCTTTTCTTTGAGGCGCTTCGCGATGTCGGCAGCAAGCCCGGTATCGTCAAGATCGCCGACTGGGATGCTTCCCAAGACAGGCAAGGAGATGGTTCCTGCTTCGGAAACAGCGAATTCGCCTCCGATTGATCCCCACTGCTCGTAGGTGCCTTTGGTCGGCATCCATTGGACGACCGTCAGCTTGATTTTTGTACGGGGAGGAAGAGGAGCAGCATCGGCAGCACCTGCTATCATCGCTGCCCCGATGGCGATCAATCCCACCCACCCTCTATGCAAGGTTTGCCGACGGGCACATATTGAAACGCGCATGTACTTCTCCAGCTTACCGATACACTCGACGATGGACTGGCTTAAATTTACTATTTAGACAGTATATCCGGAAAACATTTAAAGAATTTCCTGAGATGTCAAACCGGACTTCTACGCGTCGACAACGTATTATTCAATACTGGTATTTATGAAGCAAGCGCGCCGGTATTACCGAATAATGATGAGGCGAGGCGCGAGTGTCTCCGATTGCCGAAGGCTGGCCACAACGCGCAGGATGACTGTTCTTCTTATGAATGAAAATGCAAGCAAAATCCTGCTCCTAGCAGCCACGACCTCTTTCACTGGGTTAAGTGGATGCGCGCGCCGCAAAATTGTACTTAGCCAAAGGTACTAGAACCTTTGGCGCCAGTTCCACTATCGATGAACTTCCCCAATTTCCCGAACTCAATATAGATGGATTCGTATAGACCCGCTTTTAGGGCTTTTAAGTTCGGGTAATCGCGTAATGGGTATTGTTGATCTCAATTTCTACTTCTCAATTCTTCTGCGGAGGTTGTCGTCCGTGGTAGCGATTGTATGCCTTTGCGTAGCTGCTGCCATAGGCGTCGCGCTGCTTATGCCGCGCGAATATCAGTCCGCAGCAAAGATCCTTGTTGAGGCACCCCAGATTTCAGCCGAGTTGGTACGATCGACGGTATCCACAAGCTCATTGCAGCAGTTTCAGATCATTCAGCAGCAGATAACAACGCGCGAGAACCTTGAGATGCTGGCAGAGAAGCTCGACATCTACAGCGGCGTGGATGACAAACCGTCGGGGGATGACCTAATCAAGGACATGCAGTCCCGAATAAGCTTCAAGGAACTGCCGCTGAGTAAGGACGGTGTTGCGACTGCAACGGTCTTCAACGTTGCGTTCGACGCCGAAACACCTGTGATGGCTGCCAAGGGGGCTAATGAACTCGCTACGTTGATCCTGACGAGCAACCAGCGCCAGCGCACCGACCGGGCCGGCGATACGCTCCAGCTCTTCAATGACGAGGTGAAGCGGCTCGATATGGAGCTGAGCAGGATCGAGGCGGAGCTCCTTAAATTCAAGAACGAGCACAAGGATACACTTCCGGAGAGCCTTGGCTTTCGCCGTCAACAGCAGAGCAGCCAGCAAGAGCGGCTAATATCGCTGCAGCGCGAGGAGGCCGACCTTCGGGCGAGACGCAGTATGCTCGTTGAGAGCTATCGCGCCACGGGTCAGTATGCCAACGCACCAGTTAGCCCTGAGCAGCAAATGCTTCAGGACCTCAATAGGGCGCTGGCCGATCAGCTGTCTATCTTCTCTGAATCAAGTCCGAATATTATCGCGCTCCGTGCCCGAATAGCCTCGTTGCGCAACAAGGACCTGGCGAAGGACGATCACACTGCTGAAAAGACGGCGTCGACCGGATTTGATCTACAGTTGTCAGATATCACCGAGCGCCTCGAGGCCATAGCGCGGGAACGATCGGCTCTGACGACCAGCATCGCCCAGCTTACCGAGTCGGTCAGCACCACGCCCACAACTGAAATTCAGCTGAACGCGATCGAGCGGACAGTCGCAAACATTCAGACCCAGTACAACACCGCCATCGCAAGACGCGCGGAAGCCTCTCTTGGAAATCAAATCGAGGTGCGATCAGACGGCGGACGATTTTCGTTGCTGGAACCTGCTACTCCTCCGGAGACCGCTCTGCGATCGCGCCGTCGCCTGATTGTTGCAGCGGGCATGGCGGCCGGAATTGCGCTGGCGCTGGCCTATGTCGCACTCATGGAAATGCTCAACAAAACCATTCGCAGGCCGTCCGAGCTCACCCAGATGCTGCAACGTCAGCCATTGGCGGTTATACCCTTTATCGTGGGACCATCGGAGGCACGTGGCGGCCAGTTCGGGCGAGGGCTTATTGCTGCGTTATCCGCCGCCGTGATTCCGGCCTCGCTGCTGGTCATTCACTATTGCTTCATGCCCTTGGGAGTCGCCGTCCAGAAGCTGTTATCCGGCTTCGGCAAGACTGGTTAGGATCACCTCCGTGAAGACTCGCGTACCTCAATAAAGAACGATCGAGGCATAGGCTATGGAACATACCGTCGTATCAACGCTGAGCTCGCTTTCGTCGAAGGACAAAGATCGTAGGCTCGTATCTCACCCGGAGGACGTGAGTGAAATGGCATGGAATGAGTTGCCCCGGCTCAAGCTCGATCCGATTGCAATAGCACGAAACCGTATCGTGACGGCAACTCGCTCGCACACAGCACATGTCGCGTTCGATATGATGCGGACAAGGTTGCTGCAGAGCCTTAGACAGAACAATTGGACATCAGTTGCCATCACCTCGCCGACCCCCGGATGCGGGAAAACATTCACCGCCCTGAACCTTGCATTCAGTCTTGCCAACCAGCAGGACTGCCGAACCCTCCTGCTCGATCTCGATATGAAGCGGCCTCAAGTCGGCAAGACGCTCGGCGTAAAAAACGCCGGTTCAATGGAGAGCTTCCTGAGGGGCGAGGCCGAAGTCCGAAACCTCTTTATGCGCCACGGAGACAATCTTGCAATCGCAGCGAACAGCACTCCAGCACAGTTCTCTGCGGAACTTCTGCAAAGTGCAACCTCTGCCTCAGCCCTTGAGGACATGCGACACAAGATGAACCCGGACATCATACTGTACGATCTGCCACCCATGCTCTCTACCGATGATGCATTGGCGTTCCTGCCGAATGTGGATTGCGTGATACTGGTTGCGGCGGCCGAGCACACAACACTCAGCGAGGTGGACGTTTGCGAACAAAGTCTTGCGGAAAAGTCCAACGTGCTGGGAGTCGTCTTGAACAAGTGCCAGTTCAGTGCGGAGAAGTATGGCTACTGACGTTCCCGCGGGTTTTCCCGACCATCCACCCCCCCAACTCGACTTCCAAGTGAGGTACAATCATGGTTCACGCAAGTCGGCGCAGCGTCCTCACATTCACACTTCTATTGCCGATCGCAAATGTCGCACTGGCGATGGGCAAAAAAGGATGGGCGAGTGCTGATGAGCGACCTCTTCATCCTGGACCGAACTTCTTCGTAAAGGGAGTCTATCAGCAGCCCCTAGAAAAAATGGCTGATTGGAAGGGCCGCGGCGTAAACACCATCTTTACAATGAATAGTGGTGGCGATCTTAGCCAATGGACCAACGAGGCGATGAAGCACGGCTTGTATGTCGTCCGGGAGCCCGCGGGGATCGACCGCAACTACAATCTCACCGATCGAACCGCATTTGAGCACGACGTCGCAAACCCGTCCCTCCTGGCGGTAGCTTTGGTGGATGAACCATCAAACCTGAGGCCCGGTGGCACAGGTATTACCTATCAAGATGTTGCAGTACCCCCAGAGCAGCTTGATATTGTTGCGCATGCGCTGTCGGCGGGGGGAAAGCCGCTGTGGATTAATCATGTCGGCAATCACATCAACAACATCTACCTCGAGAAAATCATGTCGGACTATGCCGATAGTGCAGATATTGATTGGCTTGGCCAGGACTGCTATCCGATTTCCTCAGGCACGGATCTGGTCATTGACCTGGATAACTACGCGTCAACGCCACAAGGGCACGCCATCGACCGCCTGTCGCGCTGGAGTGGGGGCAGGCCGCAGTTTTCGTTTGTCGCGCTAACGCAGTACGACGCGTCGCAAGGTCGCAAGACCACACCCGAAGAGTTCCGGGTGCAGGTCTGGTCATCGATCATCCACGGCGCGGTCGGCATTATCTACTTCACGTTCAAATTTTCGCCTGAGTTTTCATACGACGCGACACCGGACGACTTGCTGATGGAACTAAAGCAGTTTCATTCTCAGATCGACGAGATCGATCATGTCCTGGTGGATAAAATCAAGGGCGGGCGACGTCCGGCGGTTGTCCTGCCGTCCGTGCGCGACGGCGAAAATGCCGGCATGCCTTACCCCTTTGAAGCATGCTCCACTCAAACCGATGGCGGCGAGTATAAGATTATCCTCAATCTTGCAAATGAGCCCGCCAAGTTGACATACGAACCATGGGGACTCTCCAACGTTACCTTTGCACCGTATCAGTGCAAGCGCGGCTACGCCGCGACTGACTTTGACCAGAGCTAGTGTCCGTCTCTATCTTTAGACAAAGTCCTGACAGGCTATAGCATTCTGGGCGTCGAGCTCCTATTGCCTGCGTAAAGTGATTTCGCTGGTCACGACCTGTTGGCCGGATTCAGGATCCCTGTCCACAGTCCTGATGCGTATGGAATTATCGCCGACGCGCTGGATCGTCATGTTGGCACTGCGATCGCCGTTGATCAGTTTGGACCACCGGACGGCAAGATTGATAGCATCACCACTGCGCCCACCGCTGAGGTTCGAAACGCCACCGGACGGGCCAATGTAGCGACCCGCATATTGGTTGCCGGTCGCCGTCAGCTGTGCCGAAACCTCGCGCTGCAGAACGATCATCCCGCGGCAGATGCCGGTCATCGAGAATGCTTCCCCGTCTGACTTCGAATGAAAGTTGCAATCGAGATTTATGGGGGAAGAACTGGTAGTCCGCTTCATCATTCCGCCGCCGGCCCATTCGCCGGCAAGCGACTTCAGAAAGGGCGCTTCGGTTGCGCCTGCATTGCTCGCGCCAACAAGGAATGCTGCAACCGCAGTCGCGTAGAAGCTCCTCATGACGTCCTCCAGATGGCGCATCCGCTAGAAATGCATCACGCAGCACAAAGTTCCCGCAGAACCAGAAGATTGCGTACGAATGAGCGCCTGGTTCCTCAGGCGACGGTGACGCTGAGACGAACCTCGCCATTGAGCACAATCTCTATCGTGCCAGGGGAAGTCAGCTCGATTGCACCGCAAAGCGTACCGGTAGTGATCAGCGCACCGCCTTTCAGCGACGTGTGAGGACGCAGCCTGTCATTGGCGTAATCCTGCAACCAGACCAGCACGTCTCCCTTCGGATGCTGCGCGGGGCCATCGAAGATCGGCTGACCATTGAACGTCACGCTGAGTGGTGTGTTCGTGATGGTGTCGACTACGGTCTTCGGTACGACCGGGCCGAGTACGTAGCCCCTGTTGCCTAGCCGGTCGGCCAGAAAGAGCAGAAAGGAAACCTTGCCGCTTTCAACGACGCTGCTCGCCAGCAGTTCTGCGCCAAGGTGAACCTCGGAAATCGCGTCGGCGATGTCGGCGCGTGTATAGCTGCCGTCAATGCGCACCGGCAGATCCCTGCCAAGACGCACGGCCACTTCCGCCTCGAACCTGATGCCCGGCCTCCAGGCAATCGTCGCACCCGACGATGCTTCAACAAAAGGATTGAGTGGTGCAGTCACAGGTTGTCCCTCGGGCGACACCGCCACTTTCCACGCATGCGTGGAGATCCGCTCTTCTGCCACCAGAAAATTCTGCGCATCCATCGCGTCCTGCAGCGTCGCTGGCAATGCGAAGTCGGCCGTCGGCGCCGTCTTGCCAGCCTTCTGGAGACTGTGAAGACGTGCTGCAAGAGCCCGCGGATCGAAATCCTTGGCGGAAGAAGCTGCCATGTCGTATTTTCCTCACCTGATCTGAAAGCGCCACACTATCGCCATTCGTAAATGGGGCAAAGACCGGATCGGGGAAGACTGCTATGCCATCCCCACATACCAACGATCACGATAATCCCGAAGGCCGGCGACGTCAGAAGGCGCGAAGTGCCTCTCGGCGCCATGCACGGGACTGATGCCGGCCAAAAGTGCCGCACCGGCGCTCGTACCTGTCGAACCCGGGACGGCGATCACGTCGCGGCCGGTCAATGCAGAGAGAACGCCGAGGTAGGTTTCATTCACGGAGAACGGCCCTTCGACGATGATCGGTCCCTTGGCCCCGATCAGATCGAGACAGGCTTCCGTCATCAGCGCCAGATAGAGGCAGGCGGCAGCGTGGCGCTCTTCGGAACTTGCATTCTCGGCATTGATCCAGCGTCTCACCCTGCCCGGAAACGGGCCGGACCCCGGCGTCACGTTGGGAAGCAGCATCATGCCCTTTTCGATCACCGGCGCGATGGCGGCAGTCGCCTGATCCTTCGGTACAGGGCCGATCTCGGCGGACAGGATTTCAAACTCGCGCCCGCCCATGAAGCGGGATGAGGGCACGGTGCGCCCATAGGCATCAACATTGGCAAGCGTATCGCGCGTCGGATCAAGATGATCGAGATTGCCGCCAACGCCGAAATTGATCACCCAGGTACCGGTCGAGACGACGGCGAAGGGCGCCTCCCGGTTGACCAGGTGGGGCAATAGTGACGCGTTGGAATCGTGGATGCCGCAATAGACCGGTACGGAGGCGGCAACGCCGATCTCGGCAGCGATCGCGGGCAACAGCGGACCGAGAGCGTCGAAGGCCGAGCGTATCGGTGCCATCAACCCGCGAATGTCGAGCCTGTCGACGAGGCCCGAATATACGGACCCCCGGGGATTCCACAGATCGGTGTGGCAGCCAAGCGATGTCAGCTCATTGGCCGTAACACCGGTCAGCCGCGCCGCCCAGAATTGCGGATAGGTGACGATCGTCGCGACCTTGGCGAACAGTTCGGGGAAAACAGTCTGCTGGTAGTGCAACTGTGCGCCAATGTTCAGCCCCATCGACTGACGCGGCGAGTAGGTCTCCTCAAAGGACGGGCGCAGAGCGGTGTAGGCATCGATGATCGACTGCGGGTATTCGTGTTCGTAGTCCAGCACCGGCATGGCCAGCGCACCGCTTGCGTCAAGCAATGCGGCGGACGCGCCATGGGTGGTGATCGAGATGGCATCAAAGCCGGGCGATGCGGCAAAACGCTTGAATGCAGCGATCGTGAAGTCCCATAGTGCATCGATATCGTAATGCGGATAGGGACCAGACCTGAGGACGGTGTTCGGCGTCTTGACGACGGCGACTTCCGCGCCGGTCGCACCGTCGAGCACAACAACCTTGGCGTTTGTCTTGCCGATGTCGAGCACGGCAATGCGGGTATGCGTAGGCTGCGATGTCATGGCATATGGAAGACGGTAACGAGGTCGCTCTGGACGGGAGACTTGTCCGGGTTTGTCGCCATGACGTCGGCCATATACGCCCACCACTTCTTCATGACAGGATGTTCCGGCAAGCTGGCCATGGTGTTGTCGGCGGTCCGCGTCAGCACGCCGAACAACGTGTTCGTTTCAGGATCCAGATGGATCGAGTAGTCGCTGGCGCCGGACTGGCGCAGGAGATCGACCAGTTCAGGCCAGATCTCATCGTGCCGCTTTTTGTATTCGGCTTCCATGCCTTGATTGAGCTTCATCTTGAAGGCGTGTTTTTCGACAGTCATTTGGCGCTCATGGCTTTGATGCGGCGGGCGATGATCGGGATCGCGATGGTGATGATCAAAAGCAGGCCGATGAAGATCGACATGACGATGCCCGGGACGTTCAATAGTCCGAGACCGAAGGTGACGAGGCCCATCACGAAGGCGGCGATGACCACACCGCCGATCTTGCCGGAGCCGCCGAGGATCGACACGCCGCCGAGCACCACCATGGTGACGACTTCGAGTTCCCACCCTTGAGCGATGGACGGACGTGTAGAGCCGAGACGCGAGGTCAGGCAGACGGCGGCGATACCGCTCATCGCTCCGGTCAGCATGAAGAGAATGAACTTCACGCGCTCGACCGGGATGCCGGAGAACCGGGCAGCAAAATCATTGTTGCCGATCGTGTAGACTTGGCGCCCGAAATTGGTGGCGTGAAGCAGGATCGCAAAAAGAACTGCCAGCACGATGAACAGCACGAATTCGAAAGAAAAGACCCAGACGACATAACCCTGACCGAAGAACGCGAAGTCCTCTGGATAGCCGCCATAGGCCTGGTCGCCGAGCACGATGTAGGAGATGCCGCGGAACAGGCTCATCGTCCCGATCGTGACGACAATCGACGGAAGCTTCAGCACGGATACGAGGAAGCCGTTGAACATGCCGCAGAGAAGGCCGACACCGATCCCGATGGCGACGAGGCCCGGAGCTCCGACGCCGACCTGGGCGGCCGCGCCCATCGCCGTGGAGGCGAGTGCGATGATAGCCGCGACCGATAGATCGATTTCCCCTGCAATGACGAGCAGCGCCATGGCAAAGGCGATCATCGCCTTTTCGGTGAAGTTGAAGGTCGCATCCGACAGGTTCCAGGCGTCGAGGAAATAGGGCGACGCAAAGGAATTGAAGATGAAGATGACGACGGCGACGCCGAAGAGCAGGACTTCCCAGCTCGACATGATGCGCTTGAACGGCGTGCCAAGACGATCCGGGATGACGCGCTTTTCGCTCGGAGTGGAAACGACGGTGCTCATGCGGCCACCTCTGCTGGGGTCTCGGAAGCGGCCTTGTCGCGCAGGATGATGCGGCCACGATTGCGCTCACGCCTTGCGTTGAAGACGACGGCGAGAATGATGACGGTGCCGGAGATCGCCATCTGGGTAAATGGCGAGATACCGATCACCGGAAGAGCATTCTTGATAACGCCGAGGAACAGTGCACCGAGGACGGTGCCGATGACCGAGCCGACGCCGCCGGCAATCGAGATGCCGCCGATCACGCAGGCCGCGACGCTGTCGAGTTCGAAGCCGTTGGCAATATCCACGTAGGCGACAGCGTAACGCGAAACCCAGAGATAGCTCGCAAGACCGGCGAGCGCGCCCGACAGGACAAACGCCAGGAACTTTGTCCAGCCGACATCGACGCCGGCATAGACGGCAGCTGTGGGATTGCCGCCAGCCGCATAGGTCGCGCGGCCGAACTGGGTGTGCTTCAAAAGCACATATATCAGCGCGACAATGATGATTGCGGCCCAGCTGAGCACTGGCATGCCGAGGACGACGGTGCGCGGGACGTTGAGAAACGTTGGCGTCATCTGGTGTGCATTGACCCATTCGCCGCCCGACAGCACAAAGGCCATGCCGCGGTAGATGGTGAGCGTGCCGAGCGTGACCACGATCGGCGGGATCTCCAGCGCCCAGACCAGGAAGCCGTTGATTGCGCCGAGAAAGGCGCCGATCAGGACGGCAGCGATGATCAGAAGGAAGAGCGGCAGGTCTGGATAGTGCGCGTTCAACATCGCAATCGCCATGCCGGTAAATGCAAGGTTTGCCGCAACCGAAAGATCGATCGATTTCGTCAGGATGACCGTCATCTGCGCCAGCGCAAGGATGATCAGGATCGACGTATCGTTGAAGATGCCGGCGAGGTTTCCAGGCGTTGCGAAGCCCTGGGCGCGCGTCGAGAAGACCGCGATCATCACCGCGATGATGATGAACAGCAGAGTTTCGCGTTTTTTCAGGAGTCTGGACATCAGGGATACCTCAAGCATTGCCGGTTGCAGCACGAACCAGCGTTTCCGGCGTCAGTGTCTCGCGCTCGAAAAGACCGGCGGAAAGTCCCTCCTTCATCACCAGCACCCGGTCCGACATGCCGATGATCTCAGGCAGTTCGGAGGAGATCATGATGATCGAGAGACCCTCGGCGGCAAGCTCGCTGATGAAGCCGTGGACCGCGGCCTTGGAGCCGATATCGATGCCCTTGGTCGGTTCATCGAGAATGATGACCTTCGGCATCGTTGCCAGCCACTTTCCGATGACTACCTTCTGCTGGTTGCCGCCCGAAAGCGTGCCAACAGGAACCGACAGGGCTGCGGCGCGCAGATCGAGCCGCTCGGCATACTTGCGGGCAAGTGCGAACTCGTTGGCGGCCTTCAGAAAGCCCTTGCGCGACGTGCGCCCAAGCGACGGCAGTGTCATGTTCTGGTAGATCGGCATCGGAAGCGCCAGGCCGTGGCGGCCTCTCTCTTCCGGCACGTAGACGATACCGGCACGGATCGCGTCGAGCGGCGATCTGATGGCGATGTCCTTGCCGTCCAGCATCAGCCTTCCCGAGAGCGGTTTGGTGATGCCGAAAAGGGATTGGCAGAGCTCGGAGCGACCGGCGCCGATCAGGCCGTAGATGCCCAGGATCTCGCCTTTGCGCAGCGTCAGGGAGATGTCGCGGAATTCGGTCTGGTGACAGTATTTCTCCACCTGAAGGACCGGCGCACCAATTGCAACGTCGACTTTCGGGAAGGCGTTCTCGACGTCGCGGCCGACCATCATGCGGACGATCTCGTCCTGCGGTGTTGACTTGAGCTTGCCGTGACCGACGGCGCGGCCGTCACGGAAGACCACGAAGTTGTCGGCGATTTCGTAGAGCTCGTCAAACTTGTGGCTGATGAACAGGATCGCCTTGCCCTGCGCCTTCAGCCCCTCGACGATACGGAAGAGGTCGTCGATTTCCTTGCGCGAAAGGGCGGCAGTCGGTTCGTCCATGATGACGATGCGGGCCTCGATCGAAAGCGCGCGGGAAATCGCCACGAGGTGGCGCTGCGCAATCGAGAGGTCCTTCAGGCGGATCGTCGGGTCGATGTTGCTTTCAAGCGATGTCAGCAGTGACTTGGCACGGCTGTTCATCAGCTTCCAGTCGATGGTGCGGAATTTGGTACGCGGGGCATGACCCAGAAAGATGTTCTCGGCAACCGTCAGCTCATCGAAGAGCACAGTCTCCTGATGGATCGCGGTCACGCCGGCGTCGATTGCCGTTTGAGCATTGGAGAACGTCGTCGGCTTGCCGTCAACGATGATCTCACCCTCGTTCGGGCGGTAGATACCGGTCAGGATTTTGACCAGCGTCGATTTGCCTGCACCGTTTTCGCCGATCAGCGCGGTGACTTTTCCCGGATAGAGAGAGATGCTGACGTTGTCGAGCGCCTTCACGCCGGGGAAGATCTGCGAAATGCCGCGCATTTCCAGAATGGCGGGCGCGTCGTCGGCATGGATGCCCGCGACGGGTTGTTGAAGGGCAGTGTTCATCAGCGTTTACCAGTGTTCAGTGGGAATTCCCGGCGGCTTGAACCGCCGGGTTTTGCTTGGATGAGCGAGGCTCAGAACACCTTCGAGAACTGGTCGATGTTCGAAGCGTTGTAGACGAAGGGGTCGGACATGGCGGCTTCGCCCTTGTCGTCGATCTTGATCTTGCCCATGCGGCCAGCTTCGATTTCGGTGCCCGGCTTGCCGGTCGCGTCACCCTTTACGAGGTGGTAGGCGATCTGCGTTGCGGAGTAGCCGAGATCGATCGGGTTCCAGATGGCGAATTCCTTCGTCGCGCCGGACTTGATCGCACCGGCCATTTCGGACGGCAGGCCGAGACCCGTTACGTAGACCTTGCCGACGAGGCCCTTGTCCTCAACAACCTTGGAAGCAGCCAGAACGCCGACGGTCGTCGGAGCGACGATGACCTTGACGTTCGGGTTCGACTTCAGGAGGCCTTCGGCTTCACGATAGGACTTGTCCGAAAGGTCGTCGCCGTAAACCGTCGTGACGAGGTTCAGACCTGGGAAATCCTTGAGCTGCTTCTTCATCTGATCGATCCAGATGTTCTGGTTCGTCGAGGTCGTCGTTGCCGACAGGATGGCGAAGTCGCCCTTGCCGCCTTCGAGATGGTCCTTGGCGAGCGTCAGGCACATCTTGCCGATCAGTTCGTTGGACGACGGGTTGAGCTGCAGGATGCGACCATCCTTGTTGACGCCGGAATCCCAGGAAATGACCTTGATGCCGCGCTGCTTGGCCTTCTTCAGAGCCGGGATGACGGCATCAGGGTCGTTGGCAGAGATGGCGATGGCGTCAACGCCCTGGGCGATCAGCGAGTTGATGACTTCGATCTGGCCCTCGGCCGTCGTCGAGGTCGGACCCGTGTAGATCACTTCCACGCCGCCGAGTTCCTTGGCAGCTTCCTGTGCGCCCTTGTTGGCGGCTTCAAAGAAGCCATTGCCGAGAGACTTCACGACCAGGCCGATCTTGATGTCCTTGGCGCTGGCGGCGCCTGCCATCAAGGCGACGGCAAACGCGACGCCTACTGCCAGTGTCCTTGCGAGTTTCATTGTATCATCCTCCCACGTTGATATGACTTGACTACATCCTGCCGGCGCCACTCAAGCGACCGACGAGGAATCCTCCTTAGCTTGCGAGACCGTGCTCGCAACCACGAGCTTGATGCCCGCATCTTCGATCATCCGGACGGAATCCTCAGGGATCCCATCGTCCGTGATGATTGTCGAAACGCGGTCGAGCGGGCAAAGAATGAGGCTCGACCGGCGGTGGAACTTGCTGGAATCGACCATGACGACCAGTTCGTCGGCCTGATGCATCAGCTTCTGTTCGCTTTGAATGATCTGAGCGTCGGCCTCCATGATGCCGAGCGGACCGACGCCCTGCGCGCCGATGAAGAAGCGGCGGGCGTAGAAATTGCGGATCGCGTCATTGTCGAAGGGCGACAGGATCAGGCTCTGCTCGCGATAGATCACACCACCAGGAACCGTCACCGTATTCTTGGAGTGCTTGACCAGGTGCTCGGCGATGGCGAACGAATTTGTCATCACCTGCATGCGGTGCGCGGCCATGAAATGCACCATCTGGAAGGTGGTCGTTCCGCCATTGATGATGATCGCATCGCCCGGATCGCAAAGATCCACCGCCGCACGCGCGATTGATCGTTTCTTGTCGATATTGACGGATTCTGAAACCCGGAACGGACGGCCTGCGAGATTGCCGAGCTGCGGCGGATGCACTGCTTCCGCCCCGCCGCGGACACGCCGGATCTTTCCCTGCACATGAAGGGCCGCGATGTCACGCCGGATCGTCGCCTCGGAAGCCTCTGTCAATTCGGAAATATCCTGAATCGTGACGACAGACTTTTCCTGAACGGCGCTCAATATGATGCGATGACGTTCGCGTTCGTGCATGGGGTTCCTCCTAGCTTGCTTATTTCGCAGTTGTGGCAATGTGTCAATCAAAAACGATCAAGAAACTTCATATTGCGCTGCACAATAATCGAATTTGATCGTTTTCGATTGACAATGTGCGTTTCGATGAGCGATACCGTCATCGCAAAGGGGCGCAATCCGTTCGCGCTTCCAAGAAATTCTACATGGGAGGATGACATGGCGGCAACCGTCCGGCTTCTGGATAATCGTTGGGACGATTCTTACGCAGCAGGCCTCGATGAGCCTGGAAAACTGCTCTACCGCTCGAATCTGCTGGGTGCGGACAAGCGCATCACCAACTACGGCGGCGGCAACACCTCCGCAAAGGTTATGGAGACCGATCCGCTGAACGGCGAAAAGGTCAAGGTCCTCTGGGTCAAGGGTTCGGGCGGCGATGTCGGCACGATCAAGCTCGACGGCTTTGCGACGCTCTACCAGGACAAGCTCGATTCGCTGAAGGCCATCTACAAGGGTGTCGAAGACGAGGACCGCATGGTCGGTTTCCTCCCGCACTGCACCTATAACCTCAACAGCCGCGCAGCGTCGATCGATACGCCACTGCATGGTTTCGTGCCCTTCACCCATGTCGATCACATGCATCCCGACGCGATTATTGCGATTGCTGCCTCGAAAAATTCCAAGGAATTGACCCAGCAGATCTTCGGCGCCGATATCGGCTGGCTGCCGTGGCGCCGTCCGGGCTTCCAGCTCGGCCTCGATCTCGCAGCCTTCGTCAAGGCAAACCCCGATGCAAAGGGCGTCGTGCTCGAAAGCCACGGTCTCTTCACCTGGGCGAACGATGCCAAGGCCTGCTACGAACTGACGCTCGATATCATCAACAAGGCGATCATCTGGTTTGCGCAAAAGACCGAAGGCAAGACGATCTTCGGTGGCGCCGTCAAGCAGAGTCTGCCCGCTTCCGAGCGCCGCGCGATCGCTGCTCGTCTGATGCCTGAGATCCGCGGCCGCATCGGCAAGGCGGAGCGCAAGCTCGGTCACTTCGACGACCAGGACGCCGTTCTCGAATTCGTCAATTCCAAGGACCTGCAGCCGCTTGGCGCGCTCGGCACCAGCTGCCCAGACCACTTCCTGCGTACCAAGATTCGCCCTCTGATCGTCGATTTCGACCCGGCCAAGCCCGATGTCGATGCCATCGTCGCCGGTCTGGACAAGGCGCTCGAGGACTACCGCGCCGACTACGCCCGCTACTACAACGACTGCAAGCACGCCAACTCGCCCGCCATGCGCGACGCGAACCCGGTCATCTTCCTCGTTCCAGGCGTCGGCATGCTGTCGTTTGCCCGCGACAAGGCGACCGCCCGTATCGCCAGCGAGTTCTACGTCAACGCCATCAACGTCATGCGTGGTGCCTCGACCGTTTCAACCTACCAGGGTCTGCCTGAACAGGAAGCATTCGACATCGAATACTGGCTGCTCGAGGAAGCCAAGCTCCAGCGCATGCCGAAGCCGAAGAGCCTTGCCGGCAAGGTCGCGCTCGTCACCGGCGGTGCCGGCGGCATCGGTCGCGCAACGGCAGCCCGCCTGATCAGCGAGGGTGCGTGCGTGGTTCTGGCCGATATCGACCAGGATGCGCTCAACGGCACCCAACAGGATTTCGCAAAGCAGTTCGGCGCCGACGCCGTTCGCAGCGTCAAGCTCGACGTCACCAAGGAAGACGCGGTGATTTCGTCCTTCGCGGAAGCCTGCGTCGAATTCGGCGGTGTCGATATCCTTGTTTCGAACGCCGGTATTGCCTCCTCGGCTCCGATCGAAAGCACCGAGCTTTCGATGTGGAACAAGAACATGGACATTCTCGCAACTGGCTACTTCCTCGTGTCGCGCGAAGCGTTCCGGTTGTTCCGCAAGCAGAACCTTGGCGGTAACGTCGTGTTCGTCGCCTCCAAGAACGGCCTGGCCTCCTCGCCGAACGCAGCTGCCTATTGCACGGCAAAGGCTGCCGAAATCCATCTCGCCCGTTGCCTGGCGCTCGAAGGCGCAGAAGCAGGCATTCGCGTCAACACCGTCAATCCGGACGCCGTCCTTCGCGGTTCGAAAATCTGGAGCGGCGAGTGGCGCGAGCAGCGTGCGGCATCGTCCAAGATCGAGATCAACGAGCTGGAAGAGCATTACCGAAAGCGCTCCATGCTGAAGCTCAACGTCTTTCCAGAAGACATTGCCGAAGCGATCTACTTCCTGGCATCCGACCTTTCGGCGAAGTCCACCGGCAACATCATCAACGTCGATGCCGGCAACGCGCAGAGCTTCCCGCGCTGATATCTACCTCCGGAGGATCACCCATATCGCGTGGATGATCCCCGGAACGTAACCGCACAGCGTCAGCAATATATTGAGCCAGAACTGCAGGCCGAGGCCGACCTGCAGAAATACGCCGAGAGGCGGCAGGATGACTGCGAGAAGAATTCGTACGATGTCCATGGCCGCCTCGTTCATGATTAGCATTCCATGCATGAGAACGCGGACAGGAGCCGTTGGTTCGTTGCGTCAAGGGAGGATATGATGGCCGAGTTCAGAATCGCGCAGGATCTGATTGCGCAGGAAAACGACAAGCGCGCGTCCGCGCTCAAATCCGATTACGAAGCGCTTGGCGCCAGCCTGTCGCGCCGCGGCGTCGATATCGAGGCGATTACCCGCAGAGTGTCGGAATTCTTCGTTGCTGTTCCCTCCTGGGGCGTCGGCACCGGCGGAACCCGCTTTGCCCGCTTCCCTGGCACCGGCGAACCGCGCGGCATCTTCGACAAGCTGGACGATTGCTCCGTGATCAACGAGCTGACACGCGCAACCCCGAACGTCTCGCTGCATATTCCGTGGGATAAGACGGATGTTAAGGAGCTCAAGGCGAAAGGCGATTCGCTCGGCCTCGGCTTCGACGCGATGAACTCCAATACCTTCTCCGATGCACCGGGCCAGGCGCACTCCTACAAGTACGGCTCGCTTAGCCACACCGACGCGGCGACGCGCGCACAGGCCGTCGAACACAACATCGAATGCATCGAGATCGGCAAGGCGATCGGCTCCAAGGCGCTGACCGTCTGGGTCGGCGACGGCTCGAACTTCCCTGGCCAGAGCAATTTCACCAGGGCGTTTGAACGTTATCTTGCAGCCATGGGCGACATCTACAAGGCTCTGCCTGACGATTGGAAGCTGTTCTCCGAGCACAAGATGTACGAGCCGGCCTTCTATTCGACCGTCGTTCAGGACTGGGGCACGAACTACCTGATCGCCCAGACGCTTGGGCCCAAGGCCCACTGCCTGGTCGACCTCGGCCATCATGCCCCGAACACCAACATCGAAATGATCGTGGCCCGCCTGATCCAGTTCGGCAAGCTGGGCGGCTTCCACTTCAACGACTCAAAGTATGGCGATGATGACCTGGATGCCGGATCGATCGATCCTTACCGGTTGTTCCTGGTGTTCAACGAGCTGGTCGAGGCCGAGCAGCGCGGCGTCAACGACTTCAATCCTGCCCATATGATCGACCAGTCGCACAATGTGACCGATCCGATCGAAAGCCTCATCAACAGCGCCAACGAAATTCGCCGCGCCTACGCGCAGGCGCTGATCGTCGATCGCAAGGCTCTTGCCGGCTACCAGGATGAAAACGACGCACTGATGGCGACGGAGACGCTGAAACGCGCCTACCGAGCCGACGTCGAGCCGATCCTCGCCGAAGCCCGCCGCCGCGCAGGTGGTGCGATCGATCCGGTCGCGACCTATCGCGCCAGCGGCTACCGCAAGAAGGTGGCCGCGGAGCGTCCGGCTTCCGCAGCCGGTGGTGGCGGCATCATCTAGGCCTCCCAAGGTGCATCGGCCGGGCCGCTGCCGACACGGCAGCGGCCGGTCTGCGTTTTACGGCTTCCATTCGCCGGCGATCTGCCGCGTGGCGATGTTCAGCCTGTTCCAGACATTGATATTGGCAATGGCGAGGACGAGAGCGGCGAGGCTCCTTTCGTCGAAGTGCCGCGTCGCCTCGTCCCAGATCTCGTCCGGCACCGGATCGGGGCGATCGTTGACGCGGGTCACGGCTTCCGTCAATGCCAATGCTGAGCGCTCCGCGTCGGTGAAATAGGGTGTGTCGCGCCAGGCGCTGACCGCAAACAGCCGCTCGTCGGTTTCGCCTGCCTTCCTGGCAATGCGCGGGTGCCCGTCGATGCAGACGCTGCAGCCATTGATCTGGCTGGCGCGCAAATTGACCAGTTCCAGAAGGATCGGCGAGAGTCCCGTCTTGGCCGGTACGCCGCCCAACGCGGTCAACGCCTGCATGGCCTCGGGAATGACGAGGGCCGGATTGCCCATTCTTGCTTGCATCATGTGTCTCCTTGCGGTGTTTTCCAAAGTGACGCCGCCGGCAGTGCTCTGTCACACCCGCCGGTTTTCGTTCGTCATTGCGTTGACGGATCAGGTTGGAGGAATGTGACGGATGAGCGAGAAAGATTGGCTGGCCGGGGAATTCGAGGAAAAGAGGGCGCATCTGGCGGCTGTCGCCTACCGCATGCTGGGATCGCGTGCGGAGGCCGATGACGCCGTGCAGGAGGCATGGCTGCGGCTCGGCCGCTCCGGTGTCGCTGACATCGACAATATCGGCGGCTGGCTGACCACCGTCGTCGCGCGCATCTGCCTGGACATGCTAAGGTCGAGGAAGAGCCGGCGCGAGGAGCCGCTCGACCTCCCTGTTCATGGCAGCATTGCCGACACCACAAGAACCGCCGATCCGGAGCACGAGTTTGCCCTTGCCGACTCGGTCGGCGTGGCGCTGCTCGTCGTGCTTCAGACGCTGGCGCCGGCCGAGCGCGTCGCCTTCGTTTTGCACGACATGTTCGATCTGCCCTTTGACGACATCGCGCCGATCATTCATCGGTCCTCCGCCGCGACCCGGCAACTCGCCAGCCGGGCGCGACGCAGGGTCCAGGGCAAGCGCGAGGTGCCGGCAGCCGAGCTCACCCAAAAGCGCAAGGTCGTAAATGCCTTTCTGGCGGCCTCGCGCACCGGCGATCTTCAGGCGCTGCTTGCCGTGCTCGATCCGCAGGTCGTCTTCACCCCGGACGCAACCGCCATGCGCCTGGGGGCAGCCGCAGTGCTTCGGGGCGCGCCGGCTGTGGCTGAGACGTTCAAGGGCAGAGCGCAGGCCGCCCGGCTGGCACTCGTGGACGGCGAGTTCGGGCTTGTCGTTTGGATCGACGGGATGCTGCGTGTTGTGCTGCTGCTGGCATTTGCCGACAACCAGATTTCGGCGATCGATGCCGTCGCCGATCCCGAGCACCTGGGCGGGATGAATTACGTGTACCTCGAGGAGTGATCCATTTCCCTTGAGCGGCTCAAACAGATAGAGCCGCCGCTCGAGTGAGCGACGGCTCTTTCCGGGGCAGGGAAAAGCCCGAAAGTCAGCAGAAGCTGCAGGTCGCAGCTGGATTGCCGGTAATCGCGTTCATAAACTTGCCCGCCGGGGAAACGCGCTGTTCGCGTTTGACGGCCGCCGTCTCGAGGAGGCGCTTGAAATCGTCAAGCTTCACGCCGTCGGCGCGCATCACCATGGCGATCAGGGGGTCGCGAAGGGCTTCGGATATCGTCAGGTCGTCTCTGGTCTTTCTCATGGCTCATTCCTCCTTTCGTGGGCAGAAGCCCGTGTTCCGCTCCTGCCGCAATGCCCTCTCGGCATTGACTTTCGCAAGGAGTGGTGTTACCGGTAAGTAACAATGCATTTGTTACCGATCGGTCACATGGATGTCAAGGACCTTGTCCTCAAAAAAATCAGAAACTTCAAGCGTACTCTTTCCGGCGAATTCAGACGAAAAGATCCCCCCGCGGGAGCGAATTGTCTCGACCGCCGCGGAGCTGTTTCGCGAGCACGGCATTCGCGGCATTGGCGTTGACGCCATCGCGGATGCGGCGCTGACCAACAAGATGACGCTCTACCGCCACTTCGGCTCCAAGGACGAACTGGTCTGCGAGACGTTGCGCCGGGCATCGGAAAAAGCCGAAGCGATCTGGCGGGATCTGGAGACGGCCCATCCGGGCGAGCCCCGTGCGCAGTTGATCGCCTGGGTCGAAGCTCGCACGCAAAGCCTCTGCGGCCAGCATGTCGGTTGCGATCTCGCCAACGCTGCCATCGAGCTGAAGGGCGAAGGACATCCGGCCTACGGCGTGATCGAGCGCCACAAGGCCGAACAGCGCGACAAGCTGGAGGCGCTCTGTCTCGCGGCCGGCGCGCGCGAACCACAGCTCCTTGCCGATACACTGACGCTGCTACTGGAAGGGGCGCGCGTGACGCGGCAGGCAATGGGCAATGACACCTGCTGCAACCATTTCTCCAAGGCTTGTAGCGCCGCTATCACGGCTTTTGCCTGAGGTCGACCCCGCGACAGACGGGAACCTTGCGGCTTCGGTAGCGTTTTCCACCTGACGTGGAAAGCGAGATTGTAGCACTGACATGAACTACATCTATCTCAATCGGCTGTATGCCAGGCGCGCCGAGCTTGAAGCAAAGCTGGAGCTTTACGACGCGCGCGACTGCTTCGGAGACGATGACGTCAACGATGGCACGGATCGTGATCTTCGCGAACGGATCAACGAGACTTCAGCGGAGATAGACGCACTGGAACATTCCAACGCTGGTTAGCTGCCCGGATCTGGCTCTGCGCTGCCTCTGCCTGCACCGTCAAGTCCATAACTCAACTCGGACTAGCGGTTACCACAGAGCGGCCTCTTGACCCTGGTCTCGCTTCGTGGAGCCGGGGAGTGGCTGTGGTTCTACTTGTGCGCACTCGAGTGGATCGCGCTGATGATCGGCCGTCTGTTTTTAGCAACTCGTCCACCTTAACATCGACAATCCAGACACCACTTCCCAGAACGAGCAGAACCAAAACATAGGCTGCATTCCAAAAATGGACCGTGAAGCCCATCATGCACAGGCTCAGCACTGTGGCGAGATAAGCGCATCGGTAGTCGCTGAGGCGCTTATCGAGCCCGCCCTTCATTCCGACTGAGACGACGCAGATCGCGACCGAGAGGCCAATCAGCAACGACGCCGGCAGCCCGTGTTTGACTGCGACGTACAGCCAGAAATTGTCGATGCTCGCCGGCATCCAAGCTGGTCTTATCCACTCGTTCAGGCCCGTTCCGAGCCATGGATTGTTCCACACTGACGACCAGCCGTACTCCCAGATCAGATTGCGGAACCAATAGGACATCGGATCAAATGTGAGGCGGCCGATGGTCATGTCCACTATAGATCTGTTTGTCACCCACGACATCACCTGCGCGGCAGCGAGTGCCAGGATGGTCGTGGCCCATAGAGTGGTCAGGCCAATGACTCCGGCCAAACGTTTCCAGCCGACCAAGAGAACCTGCAGAAATATGCCAAGAAGTGGGCCGGACGAAAGGGAACAGGCGGTTGCAAGTACAACAACGCCCGCAAATCCGTATTTTCGCGCAGCTGACTTGCCATAACCGAGCACCAGATAGGTGAATGTCAACGCGCTACCGCAGACGACACCGAGAAGGATCGGATGATCATACGGACCCTGAGCTCGCCAAAAGCCGGCGCGAGGTGTCATACCTGCGTCGGGAAAGGTGGGGTGCAAAATCCTGAAAATATGCAAAGTGGCGGTCCACCCCGTGGCCGTTTCAATCGCCACGAGTGGCAGCAAAATCACTACCAGCGAAAACAAGGCTTTACTGAACGATCGAAAGTCATTCGCGTTTCGAATGCAGCATCGAGCGAGGAAATACGGGCCTAGCGTTTCCAACAGGGCAATCCCAGCGGATTGCAATCCTTCCTGGCCGTTCACTGCGATCAGCGAAACGCCGATCCACGCGGAGAACGCGATAACTGAAATATCCGCCGCCTTGATGCCACCTGCTTTGCCACACAACCAATAAAACAGGCACGGAAGGAAAGCGAGGCATAAGAGAATTCGGTACGCCGACATCCGAAGCGGACCGATGTTGATAATCCACGGGACGCCAATAAGCATGATGAAACCGACTACCAGAGCAACGCTTAACCCCGCTCGTTTCTCCTGTGATTGCCCCGTCCGCGTTAGTTGTCCGGACCGCTGGCGCACGACCGATGATGATCCGTCGGGTAAAATGCCGGCTGCGGAATGGAGCGTAACTTGATTCATTCGCGTCATAAAGCCTGGTCGTCCCCTGACAGCTCGCTCAGCACGACTGCAATATCCTGAAGCTTTTGGAGCCAAAGCCGCACATCACGCTTGAATCCGTCTTCGTGAAACTAAACTAATTTTAGTGGGAAACATGGTCGTAAGAAACCGAGCCTTTCGAGGTAACGGCAGCATGCCCTGTTTGCTCGCCCAGGACGGCATACGGTTTCCCGATTCGGTCGCTGCTGGTGGCCGAACCGGTTGTCATCGTGCTTGCGCCCAGACATCGACTCGAGGCTGTTGCAGCAGCCGACGAGCAGTCACGATTGCGCTCCCAGGTAACCGCTTTTTCCGCGCCCGAATTTTGAGAGCGCGGCGGCGATTATCTCCGCTCTGACGTCCAAGGGTGTCCCTGACGTGGACTGAACCAGTATCGCAAGGTCGGAGCTGTCAACTGACGCCACAAAATTCTCGATGTCATCGCGGCTCAATGCCTTGGTGTCCCAGTGGCTAAGGCAAAGCGATGCGTCTGAGGCGAAGGACCGGTCCTTCTGTGTACCGAGAAAGTCGACATATGCGCCATAAATCGTCCACTCCGACAGTCGCAGCTCAGACGCCAACACAGATGGCCAGCTCGTGGAGTTCACGAGTTCTATGCGCCGCTGGATGGCACGGACGATGGAAGGGTCCCATACGACGAACGATGAGACGTAATCTGCAATCTGATCGGAGGGGCTATGCTGTATGCCCAGGATGCGCCGGGCTCCCTCATGCCACGATGTGTGGTTGGTCATCTGCGAAGAGACCGAATTTGGCTTTCTGTAAAGCCTTACGGCCCCATCCCGGATCAAGTGCCATGGCCGAACTTCGTTGATGAGAACGACATCAGAATCGAGCATGATAACCGCGTCGGCGTCCATGGAGCCAACTGCGGACAGCTTAAGTATCTGCTGTAGAATCCAGCCACGTATCGGCGGCCATGGCCGTCGCAGATTTATGAAAAGCTCGCCGCGGCTCATGGCATTCAGAGCCTTGATATTTTGAACGAAAGGGGCGGAACCAAGCGCTTTCGACAGATATGATGCGGACACAAAACCGGCAGGAAGAAGGTCGTTGGTGGTGTGAATTTTCAGCCGGCTTGATTTCCAGCGAGAGAACAACGCTACGTCTTCCCGCGGAACAACGATGTGATGCACCACGTCTTCAGGGGTAAAACGAAGGACCGATTTGTGCAACTCTCCAAAGCACTGCAAATCACGTCGGAATGTTGGGGTAAGTGCAGCTATATTCGGCAAACGACGCTCCCATTGCATATTCCATGCGTCCGGATATTCAATACTCGCCGGAACGGCATTCTCTTTAAGAAAATCCGACAGCTTTATTTTATACACGAACTACAATTGAGTGGAACGCTGTCTATTGGAGGTATACCGGCAGCTTCTCTTGGAAAACTCTGGAATTGTTGCTACTTGCCCGCATCCAGCAACGCGACCGTGCGGCTGTCGAATTGTCCCTCGTACAACTGATCGATGACCGTGTGAAACGGCGACCCGTAATCGCTGACGGCCGAGAAGAGCGTCATGGAGGATCGCAGCTTGAGATCGTCAGGCGAACCGAAAATGTCGTTCGCCGATCGGCCTTTCACTGAAAGGACCGCCTCCACGCATCGCAGCAGGCGGCTGCCCAGAATAGGATCGGCCAGATAGGCCGAGGCTTCGTCGGCCGAGCGAATGGCGTATTTCTCTGCCATGAACGACGAGCCGAGACCAGCGACCTGCGGAAAGATGAACCACATCCAATGGGATTGTTTGCGGCCGGCCTCCAATTCTGCCAGCGCTCTGTCATAGATGCCGTTCTGGGCATCTATGAAGCGATCGAGATCATAGTCAATGTCAGCGGACATTTCGGCACCTCCCTGCCGTCAACTATATCGGCAGGGGAGTTTGTCCATGGCCTGCGCGTCGACACGCGCGGCGGGCCGTCAGCAGAACTTGTCGGCGTAAGGGCTATGCTCGCGGCAAAAGTCGAGTGCCGGAAGCGACCCCGAGATCGAACTCACTGTTTCGGTGTCGACACCAGATGCCATTGTGCCCCCCATATGGGCTGTAAAGCCTGCGATGCCCAGAAGCAGCAGGGTACCGACAACGATGAACCTTTCCGAGACCGATGGTCGATGCGCGCTGACATGTTCGGCGTATTCGCGTTCACTCATTCCGTTCATCTCTTCGTCCGTTGCATGATGTTGCACGGTGTCGCCGCGGACAGCGTTCCAATTGTCGTCATTTGTCATCTTCCTTCTCCTGCAATGCTGCGTGGACCGGCGAACGCAGATTTTCCGCCGGCGGTTTCCACGCCAGCAGCATGTGTGATTGCCGTCGCTCCAGTTGAAGGCCGGATGCGCAAACGCAGTGTTCATAAAATCGAACCAATCGGTTTGATGTGACTTTAAGGGCTTGGCTCTTCGAGAAAATTCGGCTTAGGTCGGACATCATCCAGATTGCGGAACCCCATGAAAAAATCACCTGGCGCCATGTCCGTCGCGCAACTTTCCGTCCTCATCCAGAGTGCAGCCGTCGACCCGGTCGATGTCGCTGAAGAGGTTCTCGATGGGATCGAAGCCTATGCTGACCAAGCCGTCTTCACCGCGCTCTTCAAGGATCGCGCAATCGAAGAGGCGAAGGCATCATCGGCCCGGCTGAAACAGGGTCGCTCGCGTGGCTTGCTGGACGGCATCCCGGTCGCCTGGAAGGACCTCTTCGACATCGAGAGACGGGCCACGACCGCCGGCTCCACCGTGCTCGCCCAAGATCCGGCTGCGAAGGCCGATGCGGTCGTCGTAACCGCTCTCCAGCAAGCCGGGATGGTCTCCATCGGCTGCACGAATATGAGCGAGTTCGCATTCTCTGGCCTCGGGATAAACCCACATTACGGCACACCGCGCAATCCTCTGAGCACCGACGTGCCGCGCATTCCCGGCGGCTCGTCGTCGGGCGCAGGCGTTGCTGTCGCAGCCGGCCTGGTGCCGGTGGCCATGGGAACAGATACCGGCGGCTCCGTGCGCATCCCTGCCGCCTTCAATGGTATCGTCGGCTACAAGGCAACGCGCGGCCGCTACCCCATGGGTGGTGTCTATCCACTGGCAAAAAGCCTCGATTCGCTCGGCCCTCTCTGCAGGACCGTTCAGGACGCAGTCTGGGTCGACGCCGCGATGCGTGGATTGACAGCTCCGAACATTGCGCAAGGTACAATCAGGGGGCTCGATGTTGTCATCCCTGATAACGTCGTGTTCGACGGTGCCGAAGCCGGTGTCATCGCAGCCTTCGAGACCGCAGTCGAATGGCTGATCGCCGAGGGCGCCTCCGTCAGCCGCGTCACCATCCCCGCCTTCGACGAGATTCTGGCATTGATGGCAAAGCACGGCGCGCTCGTGACCGCCGAGGCCTTCGCCCTGCATCGCGAGCGGCTGGCCGGACCCGAGGCGGCGCAAATGGATGGTCGCGTCGTGGTGCGGACGCGTCTCGGTGAAAGGATCACCCTGCCTGACTACCTCGCAATTCTCGAGGCGCGCCAGCGACTGATTGCAGACGTCGAGCGCCTTGTCGGCGACAGTTTCGTCGCCTTTCCATCGGTTGCCCACGTTGCGCCACCGATCGCGCCGCTCGAGGCTGACGACGAGCTTTTCTTTGCGGCCAACGGCAAGACGCTGCGCAACACGATGCTCGGCAACTTTCTTGACTGGTGCGGGGTGTCTATCCCCTGCGGCACGGGCGATGCGGATATGCCGGTCGGGTTCCTGCTTTCGGCTTTGCCTGGGCGCGATGAAGCCTTGCTGAGTGCGGCGCTTTCGACCGAAGCCACCATTCGGGGAGATTTCGTTTGAAGTTCCAAGGTGTTGTTGCCTAGATAGGCACGGAGCGAGGAGGAGTATGGTATGACTGAGAATTTGGAGAACGGACGGTTCGCCGTCTCGACGTGGTCGTTGCACCGGCTTCTCGGCGCGACCTACCCCTATAGCCCGGATCCCGACAAAAGCGCTGAGCGCAAAGAGCCCTATGGCCCCGGCAGCGCCGCACTTCTGGAGATCCCCAAGCAGCTCAGCGATCGCGGTGTGGGCCGCCTTGAGATCTGCTCATTCCATCTGCCGGCGCTCGATCGCGGATATCTCGCTGAGCTGCGTTCGTCGCTCGATGATGCAGGCATTCTGTTCCAGACGCTGCTTGTCGAAGACGGTGATCCGAGCCATGCGCCGACCGCTGAGCGCGACATCCACTGGATCGCTGGCTGGATCGAGATTGCAGCAGCACTCGGCGCCAGAAAGATGCGCGTCATCGCCGGCAAACAGCAGCCGACCGGGGAGAACCTGACACGCGCCGCCGGACATCTGTCGTGGCTGGCAGATCGGGCTGAAGAAAACGGCGTGCGCGTCGTCACCGAAAACTGGTTTGATCTCTTACCGTCGCCGAAGGAGATGAACTTTCTGCTCGATCGGCTGGATGGCAAAGTCGGCCTCAACGGCGATCTTGGCAATTGGGCCGCGCCCGAAAAGTATGCCGGTCTGGCAGACATCATGAGCCGCGCGGAAATCTGCCACGCCAAGGCAAACTATGGTGCATCCGGCCTCGACGCGGACGACTATCGCAAGTCCCTCGAGGCGTGCCGGCAGGCAGGCTATGTCGGTCCGTATACGCTGATCTACGATTCGCCCTTCTTTGCCGACGAGTGGGACGGCATCCTGCTGCAGAAGGCCTTCATCGAGGAATTTTATCAGGAGAAGCAGCGCGCTGTCGGCTGAGCTGCATGAGGAGACTGGAATGAGCGGTTCAAGCACGATCGATGGCTTTGCAAAGCGCATCAGAAGCCGCGAGGGGGGCGGGATGATTTCGGCCTGGATCGGAATTCCCGATCCCCTGTTCGTCAATCATCTGGCACAGGAAGCCTTCGACGCGGTCGTACTCGATATGCAGCATGGCGTTTGGGACATGGCATCGGCAGCCAACGGCATCGGCCAGGGGAGACTGGCCGGCAAGCCGGTGGTGGCACGAATTCCGGTTGGCGACTTCGCGCTCGCCTCGCGTCTGCTCGATGCCGGCGCCTCGGGTGTTATCGCCCCGATGATCAATTCCGTCGCCGATGCCGAGGCCTTTGCCAGGGCGACCAAGTATCCGCCGCTCGGCGAGCGCAGCTGGGGGCCGACCCTGGCGATCAACCAGAGAGGCCTCTCCGCGAGCGACTACCTTGCGACAGCCAACGAGCAGACGGTCGCCATCGCCATGATCGAGACGCGCGCAGCGCTCGACGCCGCCGATGAGATCCTGCGCGTCGCAGGCATAGACGGCATTTTCATCGGGCCTGCCGACCTCTCGATCGCGCTTTCCAATGGCGCGAAGCTGGCGCCCGATACCCCGGAGATCGATGGTGTTCTCAAGCATCTCGTTGCCCGCTGCCGCGCGCACGGCAAGTTTGCCTGCATCTTTGGCAGCAATGGCGAGCGTGCAGGTGAGCTGCTGAAAATGGGCTTCGACTTCGTGATCGCGGGAGCAGATACGCAACAGCTGCGCCTGGGCGCGGCAAGCGCCATTGCCGCAGCCCGCAAAGTTCAGGCCGGCTGACGCTATTTCACGGCGAGCCAGATGACGTGGCGCGCGCCGCCACGTTTTCCGTTGGCCCGCATATTGATTGCCTCGACCGAAAACCCGCTGTCGCGCACGCGGCGCGTAAAGCTCGTATCCGGGCCGGACGACCAGACCGCCAGCACACCGCCCGGCCGCAGCGCATCGCGGGCCGCGCGCAAGCCTTTGAGATCGTAAAGGCTGTCGTTTGACTTGCGGGTCAGCCCATCCGGGCCGTTGTCGACGTCGAGCAGGATCGCGTCGAACGTGGCCTTGCTGGAACGGATGAGTTCGCCAACGTCGCACTCGTGGACAGCCACACGCGGATCGTCGAGACAACCCTTGAACACCTCCGCCATCGGCCCTCTCGCCCAGCTGACGACAGCAGGCACCAGTTCGGCGACGACAATGCGGGCATCCTGGGCAACAACGGCAAGTGCCGCGCGCAGGGTGAAGCCCATGCCAAGGCCACCGATCAGGATACCGGGGCGGGGTCGGCCCTTGATCTTCTCATAAGACAGCGTCGCAAGCGCCTCTTCCGAACCGCTCAAGCGACTGTTCATCAGTTCGTTCGAGCCCAGCATGATCGAAAACTCGCTGCCGCGCTGCTTCAGGCGCAGTTCGCCGGCTTCGCCGGGAATGGGAGCGGAATCGAGCTGGATCCAGGGGAGCATGTAAACCGGGCCTCACGTTGAGCGGCCCCCGTAGCACAAAAGACCTGTCCCGCGAACCTCAAACTAGGATCGCGGGTTCATCATCGTGCAGCGCCTTACTGGTTGTCCGAGCACACCTGGTTCGCGGGGGTGCGTTTCGATTGCTGCTGCGGGCACTTCCACTGAATGGTTCCAGAGCTCGTGCTGCCGGTTTCGAAAGCGTCGAGCGGGATGGAAAAACCGCCGCTCGGCGCCTGGTCCGCACGGCCCGTTCCAAGCGGCGCGGAACCATCGTAGCGGCCGCTGCTGTCCATGCCCATACTGGCTTGCGCAAAGGCGCTGCCGGCAAGGCCGAGGAGAACGATGGAGGTCATTGCGATAAGCCTGTACATGATCGAAATCCCTTCCTGTTGGAACACCTGAAAAGATAGCGCGCCTGCCCGGTTTGTTAAAGACATGCGCGCTTACCTATTTGGATTAGTTCAACGAGCCGCCCAGTTTGCGCCCCGGCGGAAGATGGTCTTCATTTCAGGCACGGAGAACTCCTTGGCCTGGTGACCGAGGGAGGAATAGAAGACGCGGCCCTTGCCGTACTTCCGTTTCCAGGCAACCGGCATCACAACTCCATCGATCCAGTAGGCATGGTCACCCGTGAATGTCGTTGTTGCCAGCACTTCATTCGATGGGTCGACATGCATGTAATATTGCTCGGACGTATAGGGAAAGTCAGCAATGCCGTTCATGATGGGGTCGTCCGGCCGGGTGATGTTGACCTTGTAGTCTATGATGTTGCCGGGATGAGCGACCCATTGGCCGCCGACGATGAACTGGTATTCGACGCATTCGCGGAAACTGTCGCCCGCGCCGCCATGATATCCGGCAAGCCCCACCCCGCCTTCGATCGCTTCGGCGAGGTTCTTGATTTCTTCCTTTTCGATCTTCGACATCGTCACGATCGGAACGACAAGCGAGAGATCATGCACGGAAGGATCGGCAAACGCTTCCGTCGTGTGCTCGACATAGACCTTGAAGCCATCCTCCTCGAGGATGTCCTTGACGATTGCCGCGCATTCCTGCGGTTCGTGGCCGCTCCATCCGCCCCAAACGATCAGTGCTTCACGCATAGTTTTTCCTCCTGATGATTACTTGCCCAGCCGTCCGTCGACGAGGGAGACCGAAAGCGGCGCGGGCCGGTCGGTCTGAGTGGTGATGGCGACCGTGCGGCCGGTGTCGGATGCCGTTTGGAAGGCCTCCATGACTTCGAGGACATGGAGCGCCAGACTACCGTTTGCCCGGTGCGGCCGGTTCGAGCGGATGGCGTGGGCGAGATCCGCGACGCCGATCGAGCGGTAGTTTCCATCTGCGTAAGGCGCTGTCAGCGGTTGCGGCTCGAACGCACCGCCCTTTTTCAGAAGTTCGACCTCGCCGCCGAAATGATTGGGATCCGGCATGATCAGCGTGCCCTCGGTGCCGTAGATCTCCAGCGGTACATGCTTGTGGCCGGCAACATCGAAACTCATCCCGATCTGCACCACCGCGCCGTTGGCAAAGGCCATGAGGCCCGACACATGCGTCGGCACATGTACCGGGATATGCTCGCCGTTTCTGGGTTCGCTGGTGATAACACGCTCGCTGCGCGGCGTGATCGCGAAGCCCGCGACCTGCGAAACCGGACCGAACAGGTTGACGAGGTCGGTGATGTAGTAAGGTCCCATGTCGAGCATCGGACCACCGCCAACCTCATAGTAGAACCCGGGATTGGGATGCCACCGCTCGTGGCCGGGGCACATGAAAGTCGCTGTGCCGCCGACCGGCTGGCCGATGACACCCTGATCGACAAGGGTGCGCGCCGTCTGGTGGCCACCACCGAGGAATGTGTCGGGTGCTGCACCGATGCGCAAGCCCTTCGCCCTGGCGGCATCGGCAAGCGTCTTGCCCTCCGCGAAATTGATGCCGAGCGGCTTTTCCGAATAGGTGTGCTTTCCCGCAGCCAGCGCCTGCAGGCCAACGGCCACATGTGCCTTCGGCACCGTCAGATTGACGATGATCTCGATTGCCGGATCGGAAAAGAGTTGATCGATGGTCTTGGCAGGCACACTGAATTCGGCCGCCTTCGCATCAGCGAGCGCCTGATTGAGATCGGCCACTCCCCTGATGTCAAGAATGGGGAATGAGGCCATCGCCTTCAGATAGGCACCGGAGATATTGCCGCACCCGATGATGCCTATGCCGACTTTTTCCATGATTTCCTCCCGATGGATTTTGTGATGCCAGGATCAGAGCGCCGGTCCAGTGGTGTTCCAGGGCGACTCGTAGAGTTCGTAAAGGGCGACAGCGGCGGCGCCCTGTGCCCAGAAATCGTCCGTCGAATCGTCGAAGACAAGTTCGGCGACGCCCTTCAGCGACGGCGGAATGGCGAGCGCATAGGCGTTGCGCAGGCTCTCCAGAAAGGGCTCGCCAAGCGCAAGGCTGGAGCCGACCAGAATGACGCGCGGTGGTGCGAAAATGGTGACGATGTTGGCTACCGCCACGCCAACGGCTTCGCCTGCGCGAATGGCGGCAGCGATCAGCAAGTTGTCTTCGGCCTTGATGAGCGCTTGAGCGTGCGTCATGCCGCGGCCGAGACGGATTGCCTCGGCGAAACGGCCGCCGGCCGGCTGATCGCCCAGGATCTCGCTCTCGCCGGCCTGGCTGGACAACCGCACGATGCCGCGCGGCCCCATGCCAAGGACCAGGTCGCCGAGATTGTGGCTGAGGCCGCCGGCACCGCGGAAAAGCTGATTGCCGTGGAGGACGCCCAGGCCAAGCGTCTGCTCCAGCGAAATCAGCACCATGTCCTCGAGATCGCGTGCCTTGCCGAACCAGTGGTGCGCGAGCGTGATGGCATGGGCATCGCTTTCCACGATCGTCGGTGTGTGCAGCCGCGCCGTCATTTCGCTTGCGAAATCGACATTCGCATCGCGGAAGATCGGGCTGCTGCGCACGTGGCCCGTGCGATGTTCGATGACGCCGGGCAGGCCGAGGCAGACGGTGTCGACATCCTCCAGCGACAGGCCCGCGTCAACGACGCAGCGTCGCACCCCGTCCTCGACAAGATCGGCAATGACGCCGATGGGCTGGCGATCGATGCGGATCGGCAGCGTTAGCTTCGATAGCACGTCGCCGCGAAAATCGGTGACGACGAAAACCAGGCGGTTTGCCGCGATCTTGGCGCCGACGACGCGAGCCGCGTCCGGATTGAGCTCCAGCATGACACGCGGCCGGCCGCGGGCGGCGTCGTTGCGAATATCGCCTTCATGACGCGGCAGGATCAGCCCGTCGTCGAGCAGCGAGGCGGTGATGGCCGAAACCGTCGTCGTCGACAGCTGCGTGCGCTCGCTCATCTCGACGCGCGATATCGGCCCATGCCGACGGATCGTATCCAGCACGTTCAAGCGATTGATCGCGCGCATCAATTCCGGATCTGCGGTCTTCATGAGGTCTGGCCGGGCTCTTCCTGCGTTTGTCGAAACAGGCAATTAATTTCAACGGTATGCGAATTAAATAGCGCGAGTCAGCGCACCTCTGTCAAGGCAAATCTATCAATTTCAACGTGGGGAGTTGACATTCCGGCAAACCTCCCGATGATTTAATCCGCATAAGGGAAAAAATTGAAGAGGACGGTTTTTCCCTTGAGGAGGAGAACCTATGTTTGATCATCTAAGGGCGAAAGCCCTGTTTCGCAGTCGTTTCATCGCCCGCTCCGCTGCCACCGGACTGGCGCTTCTGATTGCCGCCGGCAGTGCCGCGGCCGATACCACCGTGAAGTGGCTGCATCTTGAGCTCGATCCGAACTATGTGGCGATTTGGCGAAAGATAGCCGACAAATACCAGGCCGAGCATCCCGGCGTGAAGATCGAAATGCAATTCCTGGAAAACGAGGCCTTCAAGGCGAAGCTTCCGACCTTGCTGCAGTCGAGCGATGCCCCGGATTTCTTCTACAGCTGGGGTGGCGGCGTGCTGAAGCAGCAGCTTGCCACCGGCACGCTCATGGATCTGACCGAGGCGATGAATGCCAAGGACGGCGCCTGGGTGAAGACCTATAACCCGGCGGCGATCAAGGGGCTTTCCTATGACGGAAAGATTGGCGCGGTTCCGCTCAAGATGGGCACCGTTTCCTTCTTCTACAACAAGGCACTGTTCGCCAAGGCCGGCGTCGATGCCGCCAGCATCAAGTCCTGGGACGATTATCTGGGGGCCGTGAAGAAGCTCAAGGATGCCGGCATCGTGCCGATCGCCGGCGGTGGCGGGGAGAAGTGGCCGATCCACTTCTACTGGAGCTATCTGGTGATGCGCAACGGCGGCCAGAAGGTCTTCGATGCAGCCAAGACCGGCGAGGGGGAAGGTTTCAACGACCCGGCGATCATCAAGGCCGGAGAGCAGCTTGCCGAGCTCGGCAAGCTGGAGCCGTTCCAGCCGGGCTATCTCGGTGCAACCTGGCCGCAAACGCTCGGTGTCTTCGGTGACGGCAAGGCCGCGATGATCCTGGCCTTCGAAAACACCGCGGCCAACCAGCGCACGAATGCCGGCGACGGCAAAGGGCTCGATCCCGACAATATCGGCCGCTTTGCGTTCCCGGCCGTGACCGGTGGCGCAGGTGCGGTGACCGACACGCTCGGCGGATTGAACGGCTGGGCGGTGACGAAGAAAGCGCCGCCCGAAACGCTCGACTTCCTCGCCTATCTGACCAATGCGGAAAACGAGCGCGCCATGGCAAAGGCCGGCATGATCATTCCTGTCGCGGTCGAAGCGCTCGATGGCGTAACGAACCCGTTGCTGCACGAGTCGGCCGAGCAGCTGGCGCACTCCACCTGGCATCAGAATTTCTTCGACCAGGATCTGGGGCCCTCCGTCGGCCGCGTCGTCAACGACGTGTCTGTGGCGATCGTCTCGGGGCAGATGAGCCCGTCGGACGGCGCCCAACAGATCCAGGATGCTTTCGAGCAGGACCAGCTTTAACGAAGATCATCGCGGCGCGGGCCTTGCCCGCGCCGCTATTTTCATTTCCAGCGAGGCTGGCATGCCATGACCCATATCAGCGTAGCGACTGCTGTTCGTCCGCGCACGACACCCGCATCGTCCGTTCGGCGCAAGGATCCGGCTGTCTCCGGACGACTGCCCGTGCTTCTCCTGTTTTTGCCGCCGGCGCTGCTGCTCTTTACAATCTTCGTCATCCTGCCGATGGGGGAGGCCGCCTGGTACAGCCTCTACAAGTGGGATGGCTATGGTCTGCCGACGCAATTCGTCGGCATGAGGAATTTCGAGGTTCTGTTCAAGAACAGCGCCTTTCTTACCGCCCTGAAGAACAATGCGCTCATCATCGTCGTCTCCATCGCGATCCAGATACCGCTCGCCATCTGGCTGTCGATGATGCTGGCCCACCGCATTGCCGGCGTCGTTCTCTTCCGACTGATCTTTTTTCTGCCCTACGTTCTGGCAGAAGTGGCGGCGGGCCTGATCTGGCGCTTCGTCTATGACGGCGACTACGGCCTGTTTGCCTCCATGGCGCACCTGTTCGGGGTCGAGACCCCCTATGTGCTGGCCGACAAGGATCTCGCCATGTACGCGGTGCTGGCCGTGATCGTGTGGAAATACTTCGGCTTCCACATGATGCTGTTCATCGCCGGCCTGCAATCGCTGGACAAGAGCGTGCTCGAGGCCGCCGAGATCGACGGCGCCAGCGGCTGGCAGCGGTTCCGTTACATCACCCTTCCGTTGCTGGGTTCGACCGTGCGCCTGTCGGTATTCTTCGCCGTCGTCGGCTCGCTGCAGCTGTTCGATCTGATCATGCCGCTGACGGGCGGTGGGCCGTTCAACGCAACCCAGACGATGGTCACCTTCCTGTTCAACTTCGGGGTCACCCGCATGCAGGTCGGCCTCGGCAGCGCAGTCGGCGTTGTCCTGTTCGTGATCTGCATCACGCTCGCCTTCAGCTACAAACGGATATTCATGCGCCATGACTGATGTGGTTTCACCCGGCCGGCTGACCGCCGGTTCGAAAATCTATCTCTACGCGTCGCTGACGATCATCGCCGCAATCGTCCTCATACCGCTGTTGACGACGGCCCTGGGCGGCTTCAAGGAACTCGGCGACCTGCGCACCAACCCCTTCGGCCTGCCGGTCGAGTGGCATTTCGAGAACTACTCGGACATCCTGTTCGGCGACCGCTACTGGCGACAGATGATGAATTCGCTGATCATCGCCGTGCTCACCGTTTTCCTGACAGTATCGGTATCGGCGATGGCGGCGTTCACCTTCGCCCACGTCAAATTCTTCGGCTCGGGTTTCCTGCTCAACTATTTCCTGATCGGCCTGATGTTCCCGGCGGCCACTGCAATTCTGCCGCTGTTCATCCGCATCCGCGATCTGGGACTGCTGAACTCCTACTTTGGCGTGGTGCTGCCGCAGGTCGCGTTCGGCCTTGGCATGAGCATCCTGCTGTTCAGGAATTATTTTCGCAACCTCCCGGAAGAATTGTTCCAGGCGGCCATTGTCGACGGCTGCGGCTACATGCGCTTCTTCTGGCATATCTCGCTGCCGCTCTCGCGTCCGATCATTGCCACCGTCAGCATCATCTCATTCGTGGGCAGCTGGAACAGCTACATCCTGCCGCTGATCATGCTGAACTCGGAGGCGATGTACCCCTGGCCGCTCGGCGTCATGGTCTATCGCGGCGAATTCGGTACCGCCTGGCAGCTGGTGCTCGCCTTCATTACCCTCACCATTCTCCCGACGATCATCGTGTTCTTCCTGGCGCAGAAGCACATCATCGCGGGCTTGACCGCAGGCGCGGTCAAATCCTGACGGGTGCCTCCAGGCCTCAGCCGAAGACGAGCCCGCCGTCGACGATAAGGTTCTGACCGGTGACCGCGCGAGCCCACGGGCTCGCGAAGAAGAGAACCGCATCGGCCGCTTCCTCTGGTGTCGTTACCCGGCGAAGCGGCGTGCTTGCCGCTATCAGATCGAACACGGCTTCAGGGGTAGCGCTGCTCGCCTGCGTCATCCGCAGCAGACCGCCCGAGACCATGTTCACGGTAATACCCAGAGGGCCGAGTTCTGCCGCCGCCGTTCGCGTCAGCGACAGAAGCGCGCCCTTGGCGGCGGTATAGTCGTGGTATGGCACGACCGGATTTTGAAAGAGGTTGGTGCCGATCGTCACGATCCGTCCGAAACCGGTCGAAGCCATGGCTGAACGCGTCGCCTGGATCAAGTTCAGCGCACCTTTGACCGCGGTGTCGAGCTGCGAGGTCATGTCCTCCCACGTCAGCTCGTCAAGCTTCGGACGGGCATCGCCGTTGAAGCTGAAATCGGCAAGCGCGTTATGAATGACGGTCGTCGGCGCACCAAAGGCCTCGGTCACCTCCGCGACCATGTGCCTGACGGCCTGCCCATCGCGCACATCCGCCTTGAACGCCCTGGCGCGGTTGCCGAGGCTGGCCGCGAGCGCCTCGGCCTCCCTTCTGCTTCCTCGATAGTTGATCGCGACCTTTGCCCCTTCGCGGGCAAATGCAGTGGCGATGGCCGCTCCGAGGCCCCGGGCGGCGCCGGTGACGATGACCGTCTGCTGGCTGATTGTCGGTGTCATTGCCCGTATCCTTCTTTTGCCTTCCAAACCTCGTGGAAATGGTGGACGGGGCCGTGGCCTTTACCGACGTCGAGCCTATCGGCATGCGCGACGGCAGAGACGAGATAGGATTTCGCGTCCATCACTGCTTGAAACAGCGTTGCTCCTCTGGCCAGTTCGGCAGCCAGCGCGGCCGACAGCGTACAGCCTGTCCCATGGGTGTTTGCAGTCGCAATCCGGGCAGCCTCGAACCAGCTCAGCCCACCGGACGTTGCGAGCACATCTGGGCTCTCATCGCCGACGAGATGGCCGCCCTTGACGAGGAGCGCCGCCGGTCCGAGCGCGCGCAGCCGCTGCGCCTGATCCGCCATCTGCTGGCGGTTTTCCGCTGCTGCTTCATGAAGAAGTGCACCTGCTTCCGGCAGATTCGGCGTCAATAGCGTTGCCAGCGGCAAAAGCCGGTGCGTCAGGGCGTCGACGGCCGCCGGATCCAGAAGGTTGGCGCCGCCCTTGGCGACCATAACAGGATCAAGCACGATCGGAATTCCCCTGTGTGGGTGGAGCGCGTCTGCCACCGCAGCGGCAATCTCGGCATTGGCAATCATGCCGATCTTGACGGCATCGACACGCACATCGGCAAAGACTGCTCTGATCTGATCAGCCACGAAGGCGTCGGGGACAAGATGAACGCCGGAAACACCCTGCGTGTTCTGCGCCGTCAGCGCCGTCAGCACTGCCATGCCGTAGACCCCCCGGGCGGCGAATGTCTTGAGGTCGGCCTGGATGCCGGCACCGCCAGATGGGTCGGATCCTGCGATGGAGAGGACATTGCGGATCATCTTGCTCCCTCTCTGATGAGGTCGATGAAGCCGCGGGCTGCAGCTTCCGGATCGGGGGTGCCGCAGATCGCCGAGACGACAGCCAGCCCGTCGGCTCCGGCTGCGAAGACGTCACGGACATGCCCGGCCTTGAGCCCGCCAATGGCAACGGCCGGCACGGGGCAGACCTCGACGAGGCGCGCCAGACCGGCAATGCCGATCGGCTGCTTGTGGTCGGGTTTGGTCGGCGTCGCGAAAACCGGGCCAATGCCGGCGTAGTTGACGAGCTCCGGGTCGACTGAAGCCGCGAGCGCCTCCGTCTCGACGGAGAGGCCGAGGATCATCTCGGTGCCGATCCGTTGGCGTGCCGCGTATGCGCCCGTGTCGTCCTGGCCGATGTGAAGCCCGTCAGCACCAATGGCGATTGCCGCTTCCACGTCATCGTTGATGACGACAAGCGCGCCGGTGCCTGCAAGTGCTGCCTTCAGAGCCCGGCCCGTCTCTATTGTCCGCGCCGTGTCCGCATGCTTGTCGCGCAGTTGGACGACGGTCGCTCCGCCGGCAACGGCCGCGCGGGCGGTCTCGACCATGCCGCGGTCGGCGCACAGATCAGGGTCGAGCACGAGGTAAAGCGAGAGATCGAGGCGCGTCATGCCGTGCGGATCCTTGCATGGCGATCCAGGAAAGCGCCGTCGACCGTGGCGAGGCTGTCGAGGAACCGCCACGAAAACGAGCCGGGCCCATCCGCCTTTCGAGCCGCCTCCTCGCCGGCAACGGCAAAGGTCGCGAGCGCTGCGACGGTTGCGTCGAAAGGAGCACGCGGACATGTCGCGGCAAAGGCGCCAACCAGGCAGGTGAGAGAGCATCCGAGTGCCGTTATCTGCGGCATCAGCGGCGAGCCACCGTCGATGCGAACAGCTCTTTGGCCATCGGTGATGAAGTCGGTCGCCCCGGTGACGGCAACAACCGTCCCATGGGTGCTGGCAAGGTGCCGGGCCGAGGTTTCGGCGTGCTCGACGGCATCGCGACTGTCAACGCCGTGGCCACGGCTCGCTTCACCTGACAAGGCAATGATCTCGGACGCGTTTGCGCGGATGATGGTGGGACGCAATTCAAGCAGCGCGCCGACTGCCTCCCGCCGGAAGCCGGTCGCGTAGTGGGCAACCGGATCGAGAACCCAGGGCTTGCCACTCTCGTTCGCCGCTTCTGCAGCCGCGCGCATCCCCTTCATCCACGCCGAGGAAATGGTGCCGATGTTGATGGTCAGCGCGCCGGCAATGCGGGCAAATTCGCCGGCCTCTTCCTCGGCATGCACCATGGCAGGCGAGGCGCCGACAGCCAGCAGCACATTGGCAGCGATGTTCATGGCGACGAAATTGGTGATGCATTGCACGAGCGGCGTCTGCGCTCGCATCGCGTTCAGAGCTTCACCCGGCGAGGTCTGGTCTTGCATGTTGCCCCTTTCACGCGGAGCAAGACGCAGAGACGAAACGCACGATCGCGGAAGGTCCCGAGCGACTCCCTCCGCCAGCATTATCTGGTTCAGGTTCCAAGGGTGCTTCTCAGTCCGCCTTCCGGCGAACGCCCCTGTCTCTCAATGGACCATCTTGTTGCAGGAAACACGCCGCCTGTCACTTCAAAAGTCTGTCACGACAGGAGATACCGGCCGTGACACCTTGGTCGGGCCTCGCAGCAGCCCGGCTATTCGGCTGCCTGGTAGACGTCTGCCCGGCGAGCCGATGTTCGCGGCCCCAAGGCAGCGGCAAGCGTCACCGCGACAGACAGGGTCGCAACGAAGGAGATGCCAGCAAAATACGGATCCCAGCCGAAGCCCGGTGCGGCTGCAAATACCGCCGATGCCGCGGCGAGCACGATGCCGCCGCCGATCTGGAACGAGGCGAATAGCAGCCCTGACGCCAGACCGGACTTGTCCTCCTCGACGTCCGACAGCGCTGCGACCTGTACCGAAGGATAGGTCATGGCATAGCCGACGCCGAGCGGAATCTGCGAGAGCGCCACCAGAAGCACAGGATGGATGTGACCGACCGTCGAGATCCAGAGGATATAGCTCGCCGCCTGCAACGCGACGCCTAATGTCATGAGGGCGGTTGTGCCACGGCTCTGCCCGATTGCCGCAAAGCGCGGCGCCAGTATCATCACGCAGACGCCACCGAAGGCGAAGCAGAAGCCGGTCGCAAAGGCCGACCAGCCGAAGACGTTCTGATAGTAAAGCGTCGCGATGAACTGGAAGCCGACATAGACGCCCTGGAAGAGCGCGGCGACGGCGTTGGCATGGCTGAGTTTGGCTCGACAGAAGATGGCAAGCGGCACCATCGGATCGGCATGACGCGCCTCGACGACCAGGAAGAGGCCGATCAGGACAACGGCGGCGAAAAGCGAGCTCCATGTCGGTAGCGCGTCCCAGCCCGCGGCTGCGGCGTTGGTGATACCGAAGACGAAGAGCAGGAGGCCGGGGGTGATCGTCAGGGCGCCAGCCCAATCGAACGTCGGGCGCGGGCCTTCCTTTCGCTGATCTGCAGGGAGAACGAAGGGGGCGACCGCAAGCGCAATGATGGCGACAGGCGCGCCCATAACGAGCGTTGCCCGCCAGCTGACGATGGTCGCCGCGCCGCCCAGGACCATACCGAGCACAAATCCGGTGGCCCCTGTGGAGGCAAACACCCCGAGCGCCTTTGCGCGCGCATTGCCCTCGCCGAATACGGAGAGCAGCAACGCAAGGGCGGCTGGCGCCGTGAAGGCGGCGGCAATCCCCTTCACCAGGCGTGCGGCAATCAGCGTCGGCCCACTGTCGACGAAACCGCCGGCGATACTGGCCGCAGCGAAAATACCGAGAGACCAGAGGAAGGTGCGACGATGCCCGAAGACATCGGCAACACGGCCCCCCAAGAGCAGGAAGCCTCCGTATCCAAGGACGTAGGCGCTCACCGCCCACTGCAGGGATGTGGCCTTCATGCCGAGTTCCGCCTGGATGGCGGGAAGCGCCACGCCGATGGTCGATACGTCCATGGCATCAAGGAAATTGGCAGCACAGAGCAGCAGCAGAGCCAGGCCGGCTCCGCCTTTCGGTTTGGAAATAGTCATCGGTGATCGTACCTTTCGTGCTGACGCCGCGCGAGGATCTGGCGACAGAGAAACGAGAAAATGTACACCTTCCGAACCTATTGCAAATTGATAGTACCTATGTCAGGTATTACTAGCGATGATGAATGATGTGATCCTGCGCAAGATAGACCTGAACCTGCTGCTGGCATTTTCCGTGCTGATGCAGGAACGGAACGTCAGCCGTGCCGCCGAGCGTCTTTTGCTCGGCCAGCCGGGTCTGTCGGCTGCGTTGAAGCGGTTGCGCGAGACGCTGGACGACGAGTTGTTCGTCAGGGTGGGACGAGGGCTGCAGCCGACACCAAGGGCTCTTGCGATCGCACCGGCGATAGAAGACGCACTGTCAGGCATCGAGCGGGCCATTCGTCCGCCGACGGCATTCGATCCCGCAAGCTGGCAGGGCGAATTCCGGATCGGCATGTGCGACAATCTGGAGTCGGCGTTTTTCGGCCCGTTGGTGGCGCGCCTGCGCGAACTCTCGCCCGGATCCAGACTGGTCGGCGTGGCGTCCGACAAACGCGACGCTGCGCGTATGCTCGATGAAGGCGCCTATGACTTTAGCGTGTCGGTGCATGAGGAACCCGCGTCCTGGCACATTCGTGCGCCACTCTTCAACCAGTCTTCGATCTGCGTCTTCGATCCCGAGCAGGTGAGGTTGAAGGCTCCCTTGAAGCTCGAGGACTTCGTCAAGACGCCGCACGTGACCGTGTCTTTCGAAGGCAACAGCGCCAACAACCTCGATGTCGCACTTGGCCGCGTCGGTCTGCGCCGTCAGGTGGTTGCGACCGTACCGCGCTTTTCGGCCCTGCCGACGGCGCTAAGGGCAATGCCGGCCATCGCGACGATTCCGGAATCGATTGCCCGATGCATGGCGCAACTCCATGGACTTTCGATCTCGGTGCCGCCGCTCGACCTGCCCGCAGACCCGGTCACCATGCTCTATCGGCGCGTCGACCGTGCTGACGGCCGATCGGTATGGTTCCGCAGATTGTTTGTCGACATCGTTGTGGCGGCGCTGAAGGCTTCCGGTTGCACGTCAAGCGTTTCCCGAGCCGCTTAGTGTCCCGACTGTTCCGTCGGCCCTAAACGCCGGCTTCCTTGATCGCTTCCATGGCCACAAAGGTCGACGTGTTTGCAACAAACGGCAGGCTGGAGATCTTCTCGCCGAGAACCTGACGATAATTTGCAATGTCCGACGTCCGGATCTTGAGCAGATAATCGAAGGCGCCGGCAATCATGTGGCATTCCTCGACCTCCTGCAGCTTCCTGACCGCGATGTTGAAGGCGTTCAGGGCATTCTCACGCGTATCGGAAAGCTTGACCTCGGTGAAGGCAACATGGTTCCTGCCGAGCTTGTTGACGTCGATGATGGCGCGAAAGCCCAGGATGTAGCCATCTTCAATCAGTCGCTTGAGCCTGACCTGGCAAGGGGTATTGGAGAGTCCGACGCGCTTTGCAAGGTCCGTCACCGACATCCGGCCATCAGCCATCAGCGCTTCGATTATCCTATGGTCGAATTGGTCGATTTCTCTGCCGTGGCTTGAAGTAATCACGATAATTCCCTCGGGAATGATAAATCAATGGCGAAATACAGATTTGTGAGCCACAAATCAAGTGAAATTGACCTTTTGAAATCTGCTAGTTTGTCCGCCTGTCCCGATAGGAGCTGATATGACGATCATCAATGGCGCGGTAGCGGCTGAGGCCACCATAAAGCAGGCAGATGGCGCTGCAAATCCCTTTGACGGGTTTGCACCGGCCATCCGCCCTCAGAGCAATCTGAGGCAGGCGATCACGGCAGCCTATCGCACGCCTGAAACCGTGTGCGTTCCCCGCCTCGTCGATGCCGCAGTTCTTCCCGATCAGATCCGGCAAGCCGCCGCAAAAACTGCCCGCAAGCTGATCGAAGCGCTACGCGCCAAGCACAAGGGCACAGGAGTGGAAGGTCTTGTGCACGAATACTCGCTTTCCAGCCAGGAGGGCGTGGCGCTGATGTGCCTTGCCGAGGCTCTGCTGCGCATTCCCGACGCCGCAACGCGTGACGCACTGATCCGCGACAAGGTCTCCGAGGGCGACTGGAAAGCCCATCTCGGCGGTGGTCGCTCGCTCTTCGTCAATGCCGCAACCTGGGGCCTCGTGGTTACCGGCAAGCTGACATCGACGGTCAACGATCGCAGCCTGTCTGCGGCTCTCACGCGGCTGATCGCGCGCTGCGGCGAGCCGGTCATTCGCCGGGGCGTCGACATGGCGATGCGCATGATGGGCGAGCAGTTCGTCACCGGCGAGACCATCGACGAAGCGCTGCAGCGTGCCAGGACGCTCGAGCAGCGCGGTTTCCGATACTCCTATGACATGCTCGGCGAAGCTGCCACGACCGGCGCCGATGCTAAGCGGTACTACACGGACTACGAGACCGCAATCCACGCGATTGGCAAGGCCTCCGATCGCCGCGGCATCTATGAGGGTCCAGGCATATCCATCAAGCTCTCGGCACTGCATCCGCGTTACGCCCGTGCGCAGAGCGCCCGCGTGATGGATGAACTGCTCCCGAAGGTGAAAGCGCTGGCGCTGATCGCCAAGTCCTACGACATCGGCTTGAACATAGACGCCGAAGAGGCCGACCGGCTGGAACTGTCGCTCGATATCCTGGAGAGCCTTTGCCTGGACGCAGATCTCGCAAACTGGAACGGCATGGGATTTGTGGTGCAGGCCTACGGCAAGCGTTGCCCCTTCGTCCTCGATTTCATCATCGATCTTGCCCGTCGTGCCGGGCGCCGCATCATGGTGCGGCTCGTCAAGGGCGCCTACTGGGATGCCGAGATCAAGCGCGCCCAGGTCGATGGTCTTGATGATTTTCCGGTCTTCACGCGCAAGATCTACACGGACGTTTCCTATATCGCCTGCGCGAAAAAACTGCTGGCGGCGACAGACGCTGTCTTCCCGCAGTTTGCCACGCACAACGCCCAGACGCTGGCGACCATCTACGCGATGGCGGGATCCGACTACCATGTCGGCAAATACGAATTCCAGTGCCTGCACGGCATGGGCGAGCCACTTTATGACGAGGTCGTCGGGCGCCAGAACCTGAACCGTCCGTGCCGCATCTATGCACCCGTCGGCACGCATGAGACGCTGCTCGCCTATCTCGTGCGTCGTCTCCTTGAAAACGGCGCCAACTCGTCTTTCGTCAACAGGATCGCCGACCCCAACGTCTCGATCGACGAACTGGTCGCCGACCCGGTCGACATCGTCGCGACGATGGCTGTCGTCGGCCAGAAGCACGACAGGATCGCTCTTCCGGCCGATCTCTACGACCTGCGCCAGAATTCAGGCGGCCTTGACCTTTCCAACGAAGCGGTGCTGGCGGGGTTGACCCACGCGTTGAAAGCGAGCGCGGCTCAGGCCTGGGAAGCGGTTCCAAGCCAGACGACGTTCGCAGCAGGCAAGCCGCGCGAGGTTCTCAACCCCGCCGACAATCGTGACGTCGTCGGCACCGTGCGCGAGACGACGGAGCAAGAGGCGGCAGTGGCCGCCGCGGCTGCGCTGAAAATCTCGTCAAGCTGGGCTTCGGTATCGCCGGGCGACAGGGCGGCCATGCTCGACCGCGCCGCAGACATCATGCAGGCCAGGATCGAGACACTGCTCGGGCTGATCATTCGCGAAGCCGGAAAATCCGTACAGAATGCCATCGCCGAGGTGCGCGAGGCGATCGACTTCCTGCGCTACTACGCAGAGCAGGCTCGCCGCACGCTCGGTCCGTCGCATGCGCCGCTTGGCCCCGTTGTCTGCATCAGCCCGTGGAATTTTCCGCTGGCAATCTTCACCGGGCAGGTTGCGGCAGCACTGGTGGCCGGCAACCCCGTTCTGGCAAAGCCCGCCGAAGAGACGCCGCTGATCGCCGCCGAGGCGGTCCGCATTCTGCACGAGGCCGGCATCCCGCTTGACGTCGTCCAGCTCGTGCCCGGCGATGGCCGGGTCGGAGCCGCACTCGTTGCGGCGCCCGAAACCGCTGCCGTGATGTTCACTGGATCGACCGAAGTCGCCCGGCTCATTCAGGCGGAGCTTGCAAAGCGCTTGTCTGCGAGCGGGGAACCTATTGCGCTGATCGCCGAGACCGGCGGCCAGAACGCCATGATCGTCGACTCGTCGGCGCTCGCCGAGCAGGTTGTCGGCGACGTCATCGCCTCAGCCTTCGACAGCGCCGGACAGCGCTGCTCGGCACTGCGTGTCCTGTGCCTGCAGGAAGACGTGGCGGACCGGACGCTCTCGATGCTGAAGGGCGCGCTGCGTGAACTGACGATAGCCAACACCAATCGCCTGTCCTCCGATATCGGCCCTGTCATCACCGCCGAGGCAAAGGAGATCATCGAAACCCATGTCCAGGCCATGCGGGACCTTGGCTGCGCAGTCGAGCGGGTAGAACTGCCTGAAGCAACGCAACAGGGAACCTTCGTTTCCCCCACCATCGTCGAATTGCGCACCATTTCCGATCTCAAACGGGAAGTGTTTGGCCCGGTCCTCCATGTTATCCGATGGCGCCGCCAGAATCTCGACCGGTTGATCGACGACATCAACGCGACCGGTTATGGCCTGACGTTCGGCCTGCATACGCGCCTGGATGAAACCATCGCCCATGTGACGTCGCGCATTAAGGTCGGCAACATTTACGTCAACCGCAACGTCATCGGCGCTGTCGTCGGCGTACAGCCTTTTGGCGGTCGAGGCCTGTCCGGCACCGGACCCAAGGCGGGTGGGCCGCTCTATCTGGGGCGCCTCGTCAGGACGCAGCCCATCCCGCCGCAGCACAGCTCGGTCTATAGCGATCCGGCCCTGTCGGATTTCGCCAAGTGGCTCGACCAGGAAGGGCTTCCGAACGAGGCCGAAATGGCGCGCAATCTCGGCGGTCAATCAGCGCTCGGCCTCGAGGCCGACCTTCCCGGTCCGGTCGGGGAACGCAATGTTTACGCGCTCCACGCCCGAGGCGCGATCTACTGTGCGCCGGTTTCTGCTGTCGGCCTGCGCCGGCAGGTGTCGTCGGTACTTGCCACCGGCAACAGCGCGGTCATCGACTGTGGCGATAGTCTTCGTTCCAGCCTGAACGGTATTCCGCCAAGCGTTGCCCAGCGTATTGCCTTCGCGGACACGGCGGGCCACGGCGCGCCGATGTCCGGTGCGCTCATCGAGGGCGATCCCGATTTCGTCTCCGCAATGCTCCAGAAGATTGCCGCAATGCCGGGTCCGCTGTTGCTGGTACAATCGGCCTCGACGCTGGAGCTCGAAAACGATCCGGAGGCCTATTGCCTCAACTGGCTGCTGGAGGAAGTGTCGACGTCGATCAACACGGCGGCTGCGGGCGGAAACGCCAGCCTGATGTCGATCGGCTGATCGCTGCCGCTGAGGCATATCCGAACCAGGACAAGGTCGAGCCATGGTGGCTCGGCCTTTTTGCGTGTTCGAACGAAGCGCCGGCCAGCGCTGTACGGGAATTGTAGAGATTGGACTTGCGCAACGGGTAGCGGCGATCCAATTTCGAAAGCGACCAAACAGCCCCGACAGGACAGAGCAATGAACGAGACTTTCCACCAGCCGATCGACGCCGCCGACGTCCCGCGCTTTGCCGGGCACGCGACCTTCATGCGGCTGCCGGTCGCCAGAACCGCCGAAGGACTGGATATCGCGCTGGTGGGAATTCCGTGGGACGGCGGAACGACGAACAGGGCGGGGGCGCGGCACGGCCCACGCGAGGTGCGCAGCCAGTCCAGCCTGATGCGCCGGGTTCATCACGTCACCGGCACCGAGCCGTTCAGCATTGCAAACATTGCCGATGTCGGCGATCTGCCGGTCAACCCGATCAACCTTGTCGATGGCCTGAACCGTATCGAAAGCGGCATGGCAGTGATCATTGCAGCGGGCGCCATTCCGCTTTCGGTCGGCGGCGACCACCTGACGACGCTTCCGGTTCTGCGCGCCATCGCAAGGGAGCGGCCTGTCGGGCTCATCCATTTCGATGCCCATTCCGACACCAACGACCGGTATTTCGGCGACAATCCGTACACCCACGGGACGCCGTTCCGCCGCGCCATCGAAGAGGGCCTCCTTGATCCGAAACGGATCGTGCAAATCGGAATTCGTGGTTCGGTCTACGAGCCCGATGAACATGCCTGGGCAAGGCAGCAAGGCGTGCGCATCATCTACATGGAGGAATTTGTCGACCGCGGCGTCAAAGCCGTCATGCAGGAGGCCAGGGAAATCGCCGGCAATCAGCCGACCTATGTCACCTTCGACATCGACAGCATCGATCCGTCCATGGCGCCGGGAACTGGCACGCCCGAGGCCGGCGGCTTCACCACCCGCGAGGCACAGCAGATGATCAGGCTGCTGGAGGGCGTGAACATCGTCGGCGCTGACGTCGTTGAAGTCTCCCCACCCTTCGACCTGGCTGGAATGACTGCTCTGGCCGGGGCAACGATGATGTTCGAGCTTCTATGCGTCCTCGCCAGGCAGGTCGATGATCGCCGCCAGTCAATCGCCTCTGGCTGATGGCTGTCGATCGGAGACGATCGGGACTTGGCCGCAGGCGTCAAGCCGGGGAATTCACCACCGCGTCGTCCGAGAGGCGACGATAGCCGCCGCGCCAGTAAAGCAGCGGCTCGACGTCCTCGCGGGTATCGATCGCGCAGATGCGCCCGATCAAAACGGCATGCGAATGGTGGTTGAAGACCGTCTCGAGCTCACAGTCGAGAACCGTCAGCGCATCCTTGAGCGCAGCCGACCCGGTCGCCAGGCAGTACCATTGCGCGTCGGCGTACCGCGCAGCGCCCTTCCGCCCGCCGAAACCCGCAAAGGACTGCGCCACGTGCTGTTGATCGGCGGCAAGCACATTGACGCAAAAGCGGCGGTATTTTTCAACGACGGGCCAGGAGGAAGACGTCCGGTTGACGCTGACAATCACCGAGGGGACGTCGGCCGAGAGCGACGACACCGACGTTGCGGTAAAACCCGTGCGTTCCTCGCGCTCGCCAACCGTAATGACGCTGACCGCACCAGCCAACTGGCGCATGGAGAGCTTGAATGCAGACTGATCGACGGCCATCCTGCCCATCATCACCGTGTCCATCTTTGCGTCTCCATGTTCACGCCGTGACGGGGTCTTTGGCAAAACGATTGGCCGGCATCGAAATCCCCAGGTTCTCCCGAAGCGTTGTGCCTTCGTATTCCTCGCGGAAAAGCCCGCGGCGGCGCAGTTCCGGTAGCACCAGCCTGACGAAATCGTCAAGGCTTGAGGGAAGCGTCGGGAACATCAGTATGAAGCCGTCTGCTGCGCGCGTTTCGAACCATTCTTCCATGAAATCCGCGATCTGGGCCGGCGTGCCGGTGATGCCATTGCCGGTGTGCTTCTCGGCATAGTGGCGAACGAGCTCACCGACCGTGCGCCCGCTTCTGACGAAGTCGACGAGTTCGTCGAACAGCGCGCGCGAGCCCTTCGGCGCTTCCGGCAGCCGGTCCATTGGAAACGGTTTGTCCAGCGGCACGCCACGCAGATCCGCTTCCAGAAATTCCGAGAGCATGAGCCTTCCAACCTCGGGGTGCATCTTGTCGATCAGATAGTCGACCTTCGCTTTTGCCTCGGCTTCCGTCTCGCCGACGTTCAGCACGACGCCCGGCATGATTTTCAGATCGTCCCGATTGCGCCCATAGGCCGGCATGCGAGACTTGACGTTCTCGTAGAAGGCACGGTTTCGGTCGATATTGGAGGCAAGGCTGAAGACGATCTCGGCCGTGCGCGCCGCCATGTCCATGCCAGGTTCCGAACCGCCTGCCTGGGCGATGATCGGCCGACCCTGCGGCGTGCGGGCGATGTTGAGCGGCCCGCGAACCTGGAAGTGCTTGCCCTTGTGATTGAGCGTGTGATGCTTCGACTTGTCGTAGTAGACGCCGCTTTCCCGGTCGAGAAGCAGTGCGCCTTCTTCGAAACTGTCCCAGAGACCGAATACGACATCGACGAATTCGTTGCCGCGCTCGTAGCGCAGCGCGTGCGGATCCAGTCCTTCGCGATTGAAGTTATAGCCGGTCTCGTCGTGATCTGATGTCACGACATTCCAGCAGGCGCGACCGCCGCTCAGATGATCGATGGAGGCGAAGAGGCGGGCGACATTGAACGGCTCGTAGTAACTTGTCGAAACGGTGGCGACGAGCCCGAGCCTCTCGGTGGTCACCGACAGAGCCGAGAGAAGCGACAGCGGCTCAAAGCGGTTCATCTTTGTCGGGATGCGAGAGAGCGCGTCGGGATCACCGACCGCCGCAGCCGGGGAGTCGGCCATGAACATGAAGTCGAGTTTGGCAGCCTCGGAGCGCTTCGCGACATCGAGGAGATGGGCGAAATCGTTGGCGCCATGGACATTGCTGGCGGGATGCAGCCAGGAGGCGGGATGAAAGCCGAACGTGTAGACAAACGTACCCAGTTTCATCTTGTCGGTCCGTGCCATGTCGCTCTCCCGCAGGCTGATCGTTTCGGATCGCGCAAATTAGCGCCATGCGATTTTTTTCATCAATATCGCTGAGCTGACTTCCGTTTTAGTTTTTCTAAAGGATCATGGCGCGGAGAGCTGCGCCTGCTGCCTTGAAATTGCGATGACCCAGTCGCGAAATTCCCGCCCGTAGGGCTTTTGAAGCGCTGACCGGTCCCAGGCGAGGAAATAGCTCTCCTGTAGCGCAATCCGGATATCGACCGGGATGACCAATGTCTGCGCTTCAAGTTCGTCGGCAATCATCGACATTTGCGCAAGCACGATGCCGCGCTTGTTGACGGCCGCATCAATGGCGCTGCTCGACAGTGTGAAGGAAAGCCCGGGTGATGCCTCCTTCAGCTGAACGCCGACCTTTGCGGCAAACTCCGCCCAGCTGGGGTATGGGGTGAAATGCCTTTCCCATTCGACGTGCAGGAGGGGATAATGAAACAGTCCCGCGGGCGCGAGCGTGCGGCCTTCGACCAGCGCCGGCGAGCAGGCAGGCACGACCCAATCGCGAAAGAGTTCCGCGTAGTGGTCGTGTTGCAGGACGTCGGATCCGTAGCTGACGCGAAAATCGACCTCGTCGAACCCCATGCGCGGCTCCCTGTCTCGTCCTGTCACCCTGACGTGAGCATCAGGATGAAGCGCCTGCCAGTCGAAGATGCGCCGACCGATCCACTTGTTGACGACGGAAGACAAGGCGCTCAACACCAGCGCATTTTCGTTGCGTGCGCGCTCCAGGACCTGCTCGGCGATGGTAAACTGCTCGAAGCCCTTCGAGATTTCCCTGTGATAGAGCCGTCCCCACACCGTCAGCTCTGCCGTGCGGCCGCTGCGCTCCAGAAGGGTGACGCCGAGAAAGCTCTCGATCTTGCGTATCTGCTGGCTGATCGCGCCCGGCGACACGTTGAGCTCCATGGCTGCGGCCGTCACGCTGCCACAGCGACCGACCGCCTCGAAGGCCTGGAGGGACTTGAGCGGAAGGGGCCTGGCGTGTTGCTGGTCGGTCAATCGGTGCCTCGTTGAGGTTGGCGGAGCGATGCGCGCTTGTCCGCCGGATGAAACACACCGGCAAACTGAAAGCGGTCACCAGGATGGGTGATCTCAACATAGGTCACCATGCGCTCGTTCTGCCATGTCTGGCGAATGAGATTGAGGCAGGGTTCGCCGCGCTCGATCTGCAGGATGCGCGCGGTTGCAGCATCGGCCGAGACTGCGCGGATGATGTGCCTGGCCTCCGACCACGGCACCTGCGACAGAAGCCACTTTGCCGGCGGCACCTCTGCAAAACTCTCGTGCCTCGCGAGCGGTACGGTATCCAAAAGGATAATGCGGCGTTCGATCGCCGTCGGCGTGCCGTCGACGATGTGGAGACACTGAAGCCTCAGCACGTCTTCGCCCTCGCGACTGCGCAATTTCGCTGCCTCCGCCGGGCCCAGCCTGTCGATCTTGCGTCGAAGGATTTCGTAGCGATGCTCGTAACCCGCCAGAACCGCCTCGGTGCTGATGTCCTGGATATCCATGACCATGCGATCGATTTGGGGACTGGCAACGAACGAACCGGTTTTTCGCCGCCGCACGATCAGGCCGCGCTCCACCAGAGTAGACAGCGCCTTGCTCACCGTCATGCGGGAGCATCCATATTGCTCTACAAGATCGTGCTCTATCGGAATACGGTCGCCGGGCCGCCAGTCGCCGCTCAGGATCTTCATCTCGATATCTTTGAAAATTCTCTGATGAATTGCCACCAAGACGCCACCTCTTCCAGCGACACAAAATACCCTGATCGCACGCAGCATGACCATGTTGCGTGCTCCCAACATTTGTCGTCCGGCACAAAATTTGCGTCTTTCGACTTTGGCGTTGACACCTTAGGCTAGCCTATATCTATTTGTATAGTCAAAAGCGGACCACAGAAGTCCGTTCAACGGGACTAAGAAATCGGGAACTCGAACTCCTCCGCCGGGGAGTGAAAAACTGGAGATGATCATGATTGCAAATTCACTGCTTAAGGGCCTCGTCGGTGCTGCATTCCTATTCGGGGCGACGCTGTCAGCACAGGCGGCCGACACGCTCGCCGCTGTCAAGACGGCCGGTACGCTGAAGGTCGGCACCGAGACGGCCTTTGCGCCGTTCGACTTTATCGACGCCGGCGAACACGCCGGTTTGAACGTCGATCTCTTCGCCGAGATCGGCAAGGAACTCGGCGTCAAGATCGAGTGGGTGGCGCTCCCCTGGGACGGCGTCTTTCCTGCGCTCGAAGCGGGCAAGTTCGATGTCGTTGCGGGACCGGCAACAATCACCAAAAAGCGCATGGAGCGCTATCGCTTTACCCCCCCGATCGCTGAAGCGACGATTGCCGTCCTGAAGAAGGCTGGCGACACGTCGATCAGCAAGCCTGCAGACATTGCCGGCAAGAAGATCGGCGTCGGCAAGGCCACGTCCCAGCTCGACCAGCTCAAGGAATTCTCCGAAACGCTGCCGTCCAAGGTCGATATCCGCGAGTATCCCGCTTTCACTGAATCCTACGCCGATCTGGCAGCAGGCCGTATCGCCGGCGTTGCGAACTCGCTGCCCAACATCGCATTCGTCGCCAAGCAGCGCGAAGGCACCTTCGAGGTCGTCCTCCCGCCCTTCGGCAAGAAGTCCTATTTCGGCTTCATCGGCCTGAAGGATGCCGATCATGCTCCGCTGATGGACGCAATCGATGCGGCACTGCTGAAGATCAAGGCTGACGGGCGCATGGCCGAGCTCCAGAAGAAGTGGTTCGGTGCATCCTTCGAGACCCCGGATGCTGTCAAGGATCCGGCATTCTAATCAGTCCGGATCGATAATCGATCGCGCTCGGGACATCCCGGCGCGATCAGATCTCAGACGGCCAGGCGGAACAAGCCGGACATGTCCATCAAGCTATTCGAATTGCTGTTGCAAGCGTCGATCTACACCGTAACGATCAGTGTCGTGTCGATCCTGATCGGCTTTGCGATCGCGATCCTTCTCTCAGGCATGCTTCTCTCGAAGAAGAGGATCCTTGTCCTGCCTGCCCAGATTTTCATCAGCTTCTTCCGCGGCGTGCCTCTGCTGGTGCAGTTGCTGCTCATCTACAACATGCTTCCGGCCATCGGGTTGAACGTGCCGAGCACCGTGGCGGCCATTGTCGGCCTATCGCTCTGCACCGCAGCCTATCAGGCAGAAAACCTGCGTGGAGGCTTTGCCAGCGTCCCGGTCGGGCTGATTGAATCGGCAGAAATGGTCGGCCTGACGCCCAGCCAGATCTTTCGCCGCATCAAGGCGCCGATTGCCCTCAGGCTGACGTTTCCCGCGCTTGTCAACGAGGCAATCCTCATCCTCAAGGCATCCTCGCTTGTTTCCGTCGTCGGTATCGTCGAATTGACCCGGATGGCGCAGGACCTGGCGGGCAGCACGTTCCTGCCGCTTGAGATCTTTGCGTGCGCTGGTCTGATCTATCTCGCGATCAACTGGATCGTGGCGCTCGCCGGCGGCATGATCGAGCGCTCCCTTCCGGGAGTTCCCAGATGAGCTTCGACATCAACGTCATTTTCGATGCATGGCCGGCCATCGCCAGCGGTGCCGCCGTGACGATCTTCATCTGGATCGTCGGCACGATCGCCGCCGCCGTACTCGGCTTCTTCGTTGCGGTCGGCAGACGATTTGGCGGCGTGCTACTGGACAATCTGCTCGGTTTCGTCGTCGCCATTCTGCGCGGAACGCCGTTCCTGATCCAGGTATTTCTGGTCTACTACGGCGGTCCGTTCATCGGCCTGTCCCTCGACCCGCTACCGGCCGGTCTCCTCGGCATCTCGATCTACGGTGCAGCCTACTACAGCGAGATCTTCCGCTCCGGCTTCCTCGCCGTCCCCAAGGGACATATCGAGGCCGGCGAATGTGTTGGCCTTACGCAAGGTCAGATCATCCGCCGCATTCTGCTTCCTGAGATGACCATGCTGGTCCTGCCGCCATCACTCAATATGGCCGTCCTTTTGATGAAGGAGACGGCGGTCCTGTCAATCATCACCGTACCCGAGCTGACAGCAACGCTGAGCGCGATTGGTGCCCAGCAATATGCCTTTGTCGAAGCACTGTCGGTGCTCGCGTTGTTTTATTGGGTGCTCGTCGAAATCACCGGCCGGCTTGGCCATCTCGTCGAAACGAAACTCACCAGATTCAGGTTTTTCAACGCATGAACCTCCCCGCGATCGCAGTCAGAAATCTCGTCAAGAAGTTCGGGGACTCAACAGTCCTGCACGGCATCGACCTGGAGATTCCGCAGGGACAGGTTTCGTGCCTGATAGGCCCGTCTGGTTCCGGCAAAAGCACGCTTCTGCGCTGCATGGCTTTTCTGGAGGAGGCGACATCCGGCACCATTACGGTCAACGGGGAAGTGCTTGGTTTCACCGAGAACGCCCAAGGGGTGCGTGAGCGCATATCGCCGACGGCCAACCGCGCGATCCGCGCCCAGATCGGCATGGTGTTCCAGCAATTCAATCTCTGGCCACACATGACGGCGCTGGGCAACGTCGCAGAGGCGCTTAAGACAGTCCACAAGATGAGCCGCAGGGACGCCGAGGAGCGCGCCATGGCGCAGCTCATCAAGGTAGGGCTGGAAAGCCGCGCGGGGCACTACCCTTCACAGCTGTCGGGCGGCCAGCAGCAGCGCGTCGCCATCGCTCGCGCACTAGCGCTGAAGCCGAAGATCATGCTGTTCGACGAGCCGACATCCTCGCTCGACCCGGAACTGACCGGCGAAGTGCTGAACGTCATGCGCGATCTCGCCGCCGAGGGCATGACGATGGTGGTCGTGTCCCATGAGATTGGCTTTGCTGCGACGGTCGGCCAGCAGATCACTTTCCTCGATCACGGCAAGGTGCTCTTCACCGGTGCGCCCCAGGACGTATTCAGGAAACCGCGAAACCCACGCCTCGAGCAATTCCTCGACACCTATCTCGATCGCGGCGCCTCGATGCTGCTGTAGACGTGGAATAACCGGGCGCTCCGTCCGTTCTCGGGCGATTTACCGAAAATGTCCTCACTGACCTATCGTTTATAGTTCGACAGCCTGGACGCAGTCGAAACGTATCGAAGAAAAAACGCCTTCAGCGGCGCTTGCCCCGTTCAAAAAACAGCAACAGGCCGAGGCCGAACATTCCGGCGACCGCGCCGATGACCGCTGTTCCGGAGTAGCTGCTGATGCCGGTGCCGATCGCAAACAACAGGGCGCTCAGTCCGGCGCTGAGAAAAATGTTCACCGAAATCAGGGCGCTGCCGAGGCCGGGGCGTTCGGAAATCAGATCCTGCAGATAGGTGATCGGAATGCTTATCAGGGCAGCAGCGCCGATGCCGCTTACCAACGTCAGCGCGTAGACATGCCAGGGCGCCGAAGCCAAGCCGAGCAGGAGGAGATAGCTGACGTAGATGATAGTGCCGATCGCAAGTGCCGTCACGTGGCTCATCAGCCGCTGCGCGCGGCCCCAGACGACGATGAAAACGACTTCGAGGAAGGCGACAATGCCGACGAGAACACCGATGTCGGCAACGGTCCCGTGGGCGGCGCCGGTGACGATCAGCGGCAGAATGGCGCCATTGACATGCAGTGTGCTGCTGATCAGCGCCACCGCGATCACCCTTGCGAAGACAGGCGGCGAAACGACTTCTCCAAGAGCGGCCAGATAGGACAGGTGGCGGGTCGCGGCCTTGTCCGTGCCGCTCTGGCGCGGCAGGAAGACGGCGATCAAGGCAAGGCAGACGACGCACGCAAGGCCCGCGAAGAGATAGGCGGGGAGCATGCTCGACGATCGCGACAGAAGTGCGCCGGTGATGCCGGGCACGAGCACCCAGGACAGCGAGATCATGGCCCGAACGCCTGAATTTACCGTCGCGACATCATCGCGCGGCATGCCGTGGGTCGTCGCGCGCACGTTGGCGAAAAGCAGCGAATTCATGGAGCCGTAGATCGGCAACAACAAAAGCGCGCTGACGACGAACGTCACCTGCGTCGGGATCACATAGATTGCGCCATAGCCGAGAATGCCGAAGAAAGCGACAGAGACCATCATGGTGCGGTACTCGCCGAGCCGGTCGGCGAGGTTGCCAAGCAGGATGCTGACGATGACGTTGACGGCGGCGGCAGAGAAGATCAGCGCGGAGTAGAGCCCATTGCTCAGGCCAAGCTCGCGAATGCCCACAACGGATTGATAGGGCGAGGTTGCGGCGCCCGCAAAGCCGAAGGCAAAGATCGCAAGCATGCTCACCCGGATCGTCGGGTTGCGGAAAACATCGGGAAAGAGACGGGTCATGATGGGTATCGGGGGGGCTCGCAAATCACCCGTCGCTGCGGGTGACTGCGCCTTAGCAGGTTCGGCGGGGAGCCGAAACCTGCCAAAGCAAGATGATGTCAGTCCTGCCAGCGCGCCGAAAAGCGCGCTTGCGGTTGGTAATCGAAATCACGATCGAAGGGGAAAACCGGCCGTGCCCTGCGCTTGCTGACCAAGCCCTCGATATCCTGGTTCACCACGCCCTGCGTCAGCGCCATGAGGTTCGGGTTGGCGATCGGCGCCAGCTCCGGCGAAAGATAGCCCGATTTCACGACGAGCAGACGCACTGCCTTGGGGTCGAGCCCGAGGCGGGTGAAATCCGCGATGTTGTGATAGGGCCGGCGCCGGGCGGCAAGGACGACTGTGATGCCGCCGAGCTTGACGACCGCCTGACGTTCCGCTGCGGGGCCGGGATCGTCGAGAATAACCACCTCGGCGTCAACCTTTGCAGGCGTGCTCGCCAGATCGAGGCTGCCGCCGATCGTCAGCGCGACCTTCGCACCCTTGCCGGCGGCAAAGCAGGTCTCCACGGCCGGCCGGTCGGTAATGCCGGCAATCAGCGCGCCGTCGAAGCGGCGGCCGATCAGCGCGTTCAGGACATCCGCCCGATCGCCGACGCCACCGCCGGTCGGGTTATCAGCCGAGTCAGCGAGGATGACAGGCGTGGTCTCGGCCTTCTCGGCGATCTCAAGCATATCTTCGAGCGGTCCGGTGACCGGACCGAAGACACACTCTTCGCGCACTTTCCAATAGGAGAGCGCGATCTCTTCCGCAGCCTTGACGGCCGCCGCCTTGTTGGAGGCCGTCACGACAGCACAGGCCGTTGCACGCGGCTCGTCTGCCCAGACATAGCCGATCATGAGATTGGCATCGAGAATTCCGTCGCGACGATCGACCTCGGGCAGGACGTCGTAAAGGCCCTTCGTCGGCTCGTCCTCCGTGGAGGTGCGCTCGCCTGGCCACAGAACCGGCACCGGCGCCCACGCCACACCCGGACGCTCGCCGCTCTTCAAGGCATCGACGAGCATCGACCAGGCGCGGACCATCGTTTCACGCACATCGATATGCGGCGCCGTGCGATAGGCTGCGAAGATATCGAGCTGATCGATGATCTTCTGGCTGACATTGCCGTGCAGGTCGTAGCTTGCGGCCACGACGCACTTTGAACCGACGACTTCGCGGGCCGCCGAAATCCAGTCGCCTTCCGCGTCCTCCATTCCCTCGACATTCACTGCGCCATGCATGGCGAGATAAAGCCCGTCGAGCGGCAAAGCCGCTTTCAGGAGATCGAGAAACTCGGTCTTGAACGCCTCGTAGGCGACGCGCGAGACCGGGCCGCCAGGAACGGCCCGGGCATGGAGAAGCGGAAGGTGTTCGACACCCTGCGCCTTGAGGAAGTTGAAATACTCAGCGCCGAGAAGATCCGCTCCGCGCAGGACCCGGAAATCCTCGACTGCCATCAGCACCGGAGAATAGGTGCTGCATTCCGTATGAATTCCACCCACTGCAATCCGCATGGTCATTCTCCTACAGCTTCGGGCTCAACGGCACGATGGCGGCAAAGCGATCCCAGTCCTTCTGTGCCTTCGGCGTCCATGCAGCTTCAGCGATGGCCGGAAGGCGCGGGAAGACGAGACGGTTGAAGTAGCCGCGCGACAGGAAGTGCTCCGACCAGATGCACGCCTGCACGCCCTTCATCTTGTCCTTCAGCTCTTCCGGAAAGTCTCCTTCGGCCTCATAGCCGTAGGTGTGCGCCGGTGGCACCGTGCCGGCCCAGCTTGCGCCCGGCTCCTGAAACTCTTCGGCCTGTACCATGTCGAGATAGTAAGCCTGGCCCGGGGTCATGACGACCTCGTAGCCTTCCCTCGCGAGATCGATGCCGACCTGCGGATTTTCCCAGGCCATCAGCAGCGTATCCTTGGCCGCAACGCCGCCGCCATGGGCGACCTCGTTCCAGCCGGCAAGCTTGCGGCCGCGCGCCGTCAGCATGTCCTTGATGCGCTTCAGGAAGTAGGACTGCAGGGCAAACGTTCCCGATATGCCTTCCTGCTCCATCAACGTCTTTGCCATCGGCGAGGCAAGCCAGGAACCGTTGGCGACTTCGTCGCCCCCGATATGGAGGTAGGATGAGGGGAAGAGCTCGACCATCTCGTCGAATACCTTTTCCAGGAATTCGTAGGTCAGCGGAATGGCCGGATTCAGCGCATTGTTGGGATAACCCTGCACAGAGTGATAGCTCTCCGGCGCCTCCTGGCCGTCGGTGAGGTCCGGGAGCGCGGTCAGCGTTGCAGAATTGTGGCCGGGGATATCGACCTCGGGAACAACCTCGACGCTCAGGGAACTCGCGTGGGCGACGATCTCGCGGACGTCGTCCTGCGAGTAGAAACCGCCGACAGGCTCGGCGCCGTTACCGAGTTGCGGCAGCAGCGGTCCGTCGGGGCCACGCACCACGCCCGTGGTCGTCAGCTGTGGATAGGCCTTGATCTCGAGGCGCCAAGCCTCGTCGTCGGTCAGGTGCCAATGGAAGATGTTGAGCTTGAACCAGGCCAGGATGTCGATCAGCCGCTTGATGTCGGTGGCCGGATAGAACTGGCGCGACACGTCGAGATGGCAGCCGCGCCAGCTGTAGCGCGGCTTGTCCGCGATCGTGCCCGAAACAGGAAAGCGGAATTTGCCGGGCTGGCTTCGCGCTCCTTCGAGCAACTGTGCCAGAGAGGTCAGACCATACTGCCGGCCGGCCGCATCGCCGTAAGAGAGCGTAATCTCATCAGCCGAGAAGCCCAGCTTGTAGCCCTCACCATCAATCGACGCATCGGCGATGAAACGCAGCGCGCGGCCCTGTGGCGACGGCGACAGATTGAACGGCGCATGAGCGCTTTCGAACAGACGACGGACGAGCGCAAGCACCGTCGAGATCGCGCGAAGTTCGTCCGGAGAAGAACCGTCGGCCGGGTAGAGCACGACCGGGAAACCTTCGCCAGGCCTGGCGTCGATCTCGGCCGGCCACGGCTGCAGCGCGAAGGGCAGGTCAAGCCTGCCCTCCGGCAACAGCACCGGCGGCGGTTCGTTGACACGGCCTTCGAGCAGGAGGTCCGACACTGCGACCGCGACGTGCTTTCCGTCGGCAAGTGTCAAATAGCCAGACTTGGCGCCATCGGTGCAGTGCTTGGCCGGCCGATGCAGGCCGCTGACCGTAAACGTCCAGCTCCCGCCCGGGGCGATCGACAGGCCTGTCGGCGGCGCGAATTCGTGGAAATTCGCGTTGCGGCGCAGGAACGTGGCGTTCTCGCATGCCTTCTTGTCAATCACGCGCGTCAGCGACGTATAGACAAGCTTGAAGCCGGCGAGCGGTGCATCCGACAGGTTGAAAAGGGTGAAGGTGAAGCGACCATGCGGGCCACCCTCCGGTTGCCACGCGCTTTCGAGGCGATAGGAAGCCGTTTCCATAGCTGTTACTCTCTTTATATCTGATGTCAGTAGTCAGAGGATTGGGAGAAGGTACGGGCAAGCTCGGCCTGACCGGCCGTCAGACCGCAGTCGACAGGCAGGCAGACGCCGGTGATCCCTGTAGCCTGCGGGCCGGCAAAGAAGCCGACAGCGTTGGCGACGTCCTTTGGATCGACGACACGCTGCAACGGATACCAGCGACGCGCCTCCTCAAAGACATTCGGGTTTGCGGCCGCACGCGCTTCCCAGGCCTGGGTGCGCACCGTGCCGGGCGCGACCGCATTGGAGCGGACGCCGAACTTGCCGTATTCCACGGCAACCAGCTTGGTGAAATGCAGGAGCCCGGCCTTGGCGGCGCTGTAGGCCGGGTGGCCGAAGACGCTCATGCCGTTGACCGAAGCAATGTTGACGACCGAGCCCTGGGACGCCTTCAGGAGGTCGGCGACGGCCCGGAAGCAGAGAAACGGAGCTTCCAGGTTCAGCGCATTGTCGGCACGCCAGTCCTCCGGCGTGGTAGCCTGCAGGCTGACGGCGCGAGCCGCACCGGCATTGTTGACGAGCGTTTTGACGGTCCCGAGGGCGGCTGCGCGTTTGGCCATTTCGGCAACGCTCTGCGCATTCGTCACGTCGCAGCTCATCGCAACGAAACGCTCGGCGGGGCCGAGCCCGCGGGCAGCCTTCTCGGCGGCCGCCATGTCGATATCGACAAGCAGTATGACATCGTGATCGTCCGCAAGCCGGCTCGCAATGGCCCGACCTATGTCGCCCGCAGCGCCGGTTACGATCGCTACCGTTTGTGTCATTCTACGTCCTTTCCTGGCATGAAATTCTTAGTCCCCAAGAAGCTGGCGGTCATCGCCATCCCGGTGGGCCACGAGTTGCTGTTTGATACGGCGAAGCGTCACGGCTGCCTGTGGCTGGACATTGTAAGCAACGAGGCTGGCGAGGATATCCACGGCAGCAAGATAGGCGATCCGTGTCGAGGTTGGCCGAAAGATGTTGTTGCCTTCCGCAAGGTCGATTGGCACGACGATGTCAGCAGCATGCGCGACGGGACTGTTTGCCTGTGTGAGGGCTATGGAGGTCACCTTTGTTTCACGCGCAAGCGTGAACGAACGCACAAGTTCGGCATTGCGCCCGGAAAAAGACGAGCCGATCAGCACATCCCCGGGCTTTGCCGCAGCCGTCATCATGAGTTGCATGCTGTGGTCGGAACTCGCCGTCACGCGCAGGCCGAAACGGAAGAGTCGGTTCTGAAGCTCGCTTGCGATCATCGACGAATTGCCGCCGGAGCCGAAGGCATAAATCATGTTAGCCTTGGCCAGATGCTCGGCCGCCAATTCGACGGCACCAAGATCAAGCGAGCGGTGGAGAAGAAAGAGGGCGTTCTGCGCTTTGGTGATGATGTCCTGGGCGACGTCCGCCGGATTTCTGCTTTTGGGCTCCGGCCGGAGATAGCGCATGCCGACATAGGCGGTGCGGGCGAGCTGGACCTTGAAATCCGAAAAGCTCTCACAGCCGACACGCCGACAAAAACGCGTGACCGTAGGCGGCGAGACATCCGCTCTTTCGGCAAGCTCGATGATCGAGGCATTCACGGCGAATTCGAAGTCGTTGAGCAGAATGTCGGCGATACGATTTTCGGATGGCGAAAGCCGGGCCTTCTCTTCCTGCAGTGTCGAGAAAATATCCATGCCCCAGCTCCCCCTCGGCTATCCGTGCTATTTGTCTTTCGCTTTATAGGCGACGCAGTCAATCTCCACCTTGCAATCGACCATCATCGAAGACTGCACGCAGGCACGCGCTGGCGGGTGCTCGCCGAAGTACTGCTGATAAATGCCGTTGAAGGTCCAGAAGTCGCGTGGATCATCGAGCCAGACGCCGCAACGCACGACGTGCTCGACGCCATAGCCGGCCTCCTCGAGGATCGCGAGCACGTTCTGGATCGTCTTGTGAGTCTGGGCAACGATGTTGCCGTCGATAATTTCGCCATTTTCCATGGCAACCTGGCCTGACACATAGAGCCAGCCGTCGGCTTCGACAGCACGCGCGAAAGGCAGAGGCTTACCGCCCGCACCCTTTTGAACCGTGCCATAACGCTTGATGGACATTGACCGATCCTTGCAAATTATTTTCGTGATAAGTTGACAAGTGACCATATAAAGGGGAATTTGACCAGCGAAAAACGTCAATCATGAAAAGAATTTCAATCGGGAACCCCATGCGCGATCCTTTCAAGAACCCTTTCCCTGCTTCCGACTTCGCTCGCCACTCGATCTGGGAGATGCTCGTGCCCCGCGATATCGACGCCTTCCTGGCAGCCGACTGGTCCCTGGTCGAGCACGATTTCGTCGAGGAGGGATTCATCGGCATCGACGGTCGCAAGGAAACGAGCCCAGACAAGTGGCGCCTGGCATTTCCGACATTGTCTGCCTACCGTGACGAATGGGTACGCCAGGCCAAGGATTTCGCCACCCAATCATTCGCCGATGACACGCGCTCGGCTATTTTTACGACCACGACGCTCGAGGACATCGAGATCGAGGGCGATATGGCGCTCGTGCGCAAGAAGTTCGACGGCGGCATTACCAAACCTGATGGCAGCCGCGATATCATGCAGTGGCAGACGCTTTACTATTGCCGCCTGCACGAGGGCCGCTGGAAGATCAGCGGCTTCACCGGCTATCTGCCGAACCCTATGGGCTGATCAACAAAAAGGCCGAAACCTTGCGGATTTTCACGGCGGCACTCGCAACCGAGACCAATACCTTCTCCCCTATCTGCGTCGATCGACGCGCGTTCGAAGCATCTCTCTACGCTCCGCCCGGTCAGCATCCGGATACGCCGACGCTTTGCTCGGCGCCGATCACCGTCGGCCGGCAGGTCTGCGCGGCAAAAGGATGGGAACTGATCGAGGGAACCGCCGCCTGGGCCGATCCTGCCGGGCTCGTCAACAAGGCGACCTATGAAGGGCTGCGCGACGAGGTCCTCGGTCAATTGGCGGCTGCGATGCCGGTCGATGCAGTGGTGCTCGGCCTGCACGGGGCAATGGTGGCCGCAGGCTACGAAGATACCGAGGGCGACATTCTCGCACGCGTACGCGAGATCGTCGGCCCGGATATCCTCGTCTTTGCCGAGCTGGATCCGCACAGTCATCTGACCGCCAAGCGGCTCGCCGCCGCTGATGTCTTCGTCTATTTCAAGGAATTCCCGCACACGGATTTCGTAGACCGGGCCGAAGACCTCTGGCGAATCGCTGTCGATACGATCGAGGGTCGGGTGAAGCCTGTCATGTCCGTCTTCGATTGCCGGATGATCGACGTCTTTCCGACGTCTCGCGACCCGATGCGTTCCTTCGTCGATAAGCTCATGCAGATCGAGCGCGACGATGACGATGTCCTGTCGATTTCGGTTATCCATGGCTTCATGGCCGGCGACGTGCCCGAGATGGGCACCAAGCTTCTGGTGGTGACGAACGACAAGCCCGAAAAGGGTGAGGCGCTTGCGCGTGATCTGGGCCTCGAGCTCTTCTCGAAGCGCGGCACCTTCATCATGCCGCAGATCGACGAGAAAGCGGCCGTGGACGAAGCGCTGGCTGCAACCGCCTGGCCGGTGGTGATCGCGGACATGTGGGACAATCCTGGTGGCGGCACCGCAGGCGATGCGACTGTCCTTCTGGAGGAACTGCTGGCACGCGGCGTCACCAACACCGCGATCGGCACGATCTGGGATCCGATGGCGGTGCAGATATGCATCGCTGCGGGAGAGGGAGCTGAAATTCCCCTGCGCTTCGGCGCCAAGTCCGCACCTGGCACGGGCAATCCGGTCGACGGCCTCGTCAAGATCGTGAAGGTCGTTCTCAACGCCGAGATGCGTTTCGGCGAAAGCTTCGCACCGTTTGGCGATTCCGCTCATATCGTTCTCAACGGAATCGACATCATTTTGAATTCGACCCGCGCGCAGAGCTTCGATCCGAGCCTGTTCTCCGTGATGGGCATCGACCCGATGTCGAAGAAGATCCTCGTCATCAAATCCACCAATCACTTCTACGCATCCTTCTCCAAGATCGCCGCGGAAATCATTTACTGCGCGGCCGGTACACCCTATCCCAACAATCCGGCCAAGACGCCCTATCGTCGCGCACGAAAGGACATCTGGCCGATGATCGCCGATCCACACGGCACCGAGCGGGGAGCAGCCTGACATGCACGAAAATCCGTTTGCCGTCGTCGCCAGCCCGGGGGACAAGGTCTCCGATCTCTCGACACCACGGCCGATCATCGACGAGGATCGCCTGGCCGCGAACATTGCGCGCACACAGGCCTACATGGACCAGCACGGGCTGAATTTCCGCCCTCACATCAAGACGCACAAGATTCCGGCACTTGCCGCCGAACAGGTCGCGGCCGGCGCAAAGGGGATCAATTGCCAGAAGGTCACCGAAGCGGAAGTCTTCGCCGCTGCGGGATTCGAGGACATCCTCATCACCTTCAACATTCTCGGGCCGCAGAAGCTTGCGCGCCTTGCCGCGCTCAACGAGCGCATCTCCGGCTTGAAGGTCGTGGCAGACAGCACCACGACGGTCGACGGGCTGTCTGCCTATTTCGCCAAGCGCAAATCGCTGGCAGTTCTTGTCGAATGCGACACCGGCGGCGGCCGCTGCGGCGTCCAGACACCGGCAGAAGCAACAGCCCTTGCCAGCCGCCTGCACACCGCACAGGGGCTCGCATTTGCCGGCCTCCTGAACTACCCCAAGCCAGGCGCTGCAGCCGAGGTACAGGCGTTTCTCAGTGAGACCATTTCATTGCTCAAGGCTGCGGGAATCGACTGCCCGATCGTCAGCAACGGCGGCAGCCCGAGCCTGTTCGAAGCACACCTTGTGCCTGCGGCAACCGAGCATCGCGCCGGCACCTACATTTACAACGACCGCTCGATGGTGCGGGCCGGTCATTGTAGCGAGGACGAATGCGCCATGCATGTGCTGGCCACTGTGGTGTCGCGGCCGACCGGCGATCGCGCGGTGATCGATGCCGGCTCAAAGGCGCTGACCTCCGATCTCTTGGGCTTTTCCGACTACGGCACGGTGATCGGCTATCCCGATGCTGTCATCACCGGCCTTTCCGAAGAGCATGGCGTGATCGATCTGTCGAAGTGCACCGGCCGCCGGCCGGAGATCGGCGAGAAGATCCGCATCATCCCTAACCACACCTGCGTCGTCTCGAACCTCTTCGACACGATGGTTTTCCATCGCGATGGCATCGTCACAAGGGTCGAGGACATCGCGGCTCGCGGCCTCGTCTGGTAAATCGGTGATGTCACATTGTTTGTGGCTTGGCTATAGCGCGGCGATCTGGATGAGAGGCCGTATTGCCTCACCCAAGAATGTCCCTGAGAATAATGCCGTTGCCTCACTCGAATGTTCTTGAATGCCTCACGTGTTGCTACGCTCGTGTCCCCGCACGTGTTGCAAGGTGACAGAGGTAGCGAAGCCGCTCGCGAGCGCGCCCTCAATAGCGCTGTAGCGAGCGGGCGGCTTCGCGGGCGGCCATCATGTTTTCCGCAGGTTGTCGAAGGGCGACCTGGTGGTAAGAGTCTCACTGCACGACCTCTACTATTTCAGTCTGCGGCGCGGTATCGGCGAATGGACCGAACACCAGC
>NZ_JBFUAL010000012.1:0-192109 GCF_056406295.1 Rhizobium sp. P1_C7 | reverse complement strand
GCTATAACGTCATGACGACGCGCAACATCAACAACACGAACACCGGGCTGAAAGCTTTCCGCTACAATCCGAGCCTTAACGTCATCCGGCCAACGCCGATTTCCCCGGCGCGGCTCGACAACTTCGTAGCGACCCACAAATCCATCTTCTGCCATGCAAATCTCCAGTTAGTCCTGGAAACCTTCTCGCACACGCAGCAAGCCTCAAAATATAGCCAATCCAATGGGGCGGAGACGGCGCTTACGACGCCGCCGGTTTCGTATGCCGGTAAGCGCAAAGACCTCAATTGGGCGTAGGCGAACCTGAGTGCCGATGCTTGCGGGAGGTTCAGGACAACCCAGCCGTCTAGGAGATCTCTTAGCCGTCCGGGTTTCGAAGTGCCGTAGACCGACTTCAGCCAAAGTGCCCAGATTCTACCCTCATTCGACAAGCCGAATGGCGCCGGGATTGTTGATCTGGTTGTTCGCCAGCTCTGACTTGCAATCCAGCTTGAACGTGCTGTTGCCGGTCATGGTGATCTGCTGAGCAATGATGCGGATGCATTCGCCAGTTGTTGCGCCGTTGCCGGCATACTGGATTTCTGCGGCCGCCGGCATGTAGATAATGCCGTTTAGGTGCGAACTACTGTTGCCATTGATGATTGCTGAAGCTGTGTTGCGGCGGTCGGCGACGATAGAGAATCCTGCCCATGCACCCGAATTTGGTGCGGTCACGTTGAAGGTCGACCCGCCATGGATGTCAATTTCGGCGCCGTTCAGCAGGAAGAATGTTACCCCATCGCCGGTGACGACCGATGTGGCGTCGAACTTCAGCTTGTCGCCGTCGATCAGGTAGTTGCCGGGTTGCAGCGTCACTTTGCCCTTGATTTCGAGGCCATTGTACGTCCCCGGCTTAAGCGCCACGGCATATCCTGTGGGAGGCTTGCTTGGCGTCTTGCCCGTGCCGTTGCAGGTGCCGCCGCCGCCGCCGCCGCCAACAAAGTTCTGTCCGCATCCCGACAGATCCACCCATTGTCCGGCCGTCGGCATCGTCTTGCGCGTGAAGGGGTCGATTGCCGCAGAGGTTTTTTCGCGCGGTTTGCCGCATGCGAGGTCGATGCTGCTCGGCGACGCCGAGACTTCGCCCGGCGTATAAAGACATTCCGTCTTCAGGGTTCCCGACCCGCTGACATAGATGGCTTCGTTGCTGCGTGAGTTTGCGGTGATAGAGCATCCCGACGTATCGACCTTGGAACTGCCGCTAACCTCAACCGCGCGGTCAGCCGTCGGATTCAGCGCGAGAATGCAGGCTTGGGTGCCCGTCTCGTACGAGGCGCTGCTGCGGCGGGAGATCGGAAACGATAGACGGGCCAAGAACACCGGCTGATAGTTGAACGCATAGTCAGCCGCCGCCGTGATCTGCTGTCCCACCTGGGAATAGCCGATGTGCAGGGATGGGGCCGCCGCCGCGTCCCAATTTACGGAGATCATTGCATTTGCCAGCTGGGTGGCTTCGGCCTCGCTGTGGCCTTCGCCGTAGAGCCGCACCGCCGCAAGCGCGGCGCTGTCCAACGACTCTTGCAACTTGGTAGCCTCCAAATTGGCATTGGTGAAATCGACCGCGACGGAGGCCGCCCCGAGCAGCGGAACCATTGCTAGCGCGGTCAGGATTGCGAAGTTACCGCCATTGTCGCGAACAAATCGATGAGCATGCCGACTGAGAAGTTCACGCATTTCTTGCCCCAGATCCGATTAAATCTCTGAGACATTATTAGTTGCTAATAATATAGGATTGATTGCTTCATCTATTCGAATTGTACTAATCTAGGGTATTGGACCGAGAGCGTGCAGGCGGACCACGGATGCACATCGGAGTACTCCTCACTTTCGAGTAGGCGCGGTTGTTAGTTGGCCGCTGCATTGCCGACGCGTTTGCCGGCGTTCTGCGTGGCATTCACAGTGTTTGCTGCATCACGGCCAACCCCTTTTATAGTGTTTGCGCAGGAGGCAAGGGCGAGCATCACCATGCATGTAGCTGTTAGCGTGGATACGAATTTCATTTTTTTATCCTTTGCCGGGGGAGGGCGTTCTGGCTCCCTGGCTTGTCCAGGGAGTTTGTTCGCCGAGCAAACCTTCACGAAGGCACACCGCTGCGACCCGCGAGCCTTTTTTCGCTGCCTTCGCAACCAGGTCCAACGTTCGAATTGGGCGCGCGTTTCAATCGAGAAACACTCAGCGGACGAAAGGGTTCCCTTGGTCGTACGCATCCTGAAAGGCGCTTTGCGAGGCGTCAGGATGACGCGGCGGCTACGAGATCGATGCGTAGAGGCTGAGAAGTCCGGTTTTGTCGGAAGACGCGAACTAATTGCTCGAAGCGAGGCCCCTGGCCAACTCTTTCGCGAGGTCGGGAAGTTGTGCTCGCATTTGGGGAACAAGGCAACCTCCGCGAACGCCGCTGTTTGGGCTGACGTCGGCCGAAAAGGCCGGGACGAAACATCGTACCGACCTTCCTCGACCGTCTCTACGACCGCTGCCAGTACATCCGTGGTCAGCTGTCAGAGACGAATTCCGTAAGGCAAGTGTAACGCATGCGGTCGGACCGTCAAGTAGGAGTGATGCCACCACGCATCGACGACTAGCTCGGGACTTCCGGTGGCGGCATCCACCCGCGCGCCTCGAACTCCGCAAGGATGTCTTCCCACGTAGACCTCGGAATGCCCTCGAGTTCACAATGCACATTGCTCGCAACGAGCAGTCACACATTTGATCATATCTCGGTGGTCTTTGCATCGTTGTGTGGAGATCAAAGCGCCATGCAACGCCGAGTGCCTTGGCCAGAAACCTCACGTCGATCGGAACGTGGGCTCAGGGGAGACTCTAAGCGGTATCGGGAGAGCCGACGGGCCTAGAAGTCTCCTCAGAACGCCACCTTAGATGGGACTGGATAATCCTCTTCGGCAGCGAGTGAAGTATAGGGCTCCCGGGCGTATTTGGTAGAAATTTCTTAGCTGGCGTCAATCTCGAGCTTGGGCATGGCGCTCATCACCGCAACGAACCTCGCGCGATCAGCCAAGTGCACCACACCGATAAGGCAAACGGAAAGGCCATGGTCCAAGCCGGCATGTCAATTATGAATAGGACGAAACAGGAGAGCCTTCCAAGCGCCGCCAAAATATCTTTGATCAAAAGGGACACCAACGTGCAGTTTTTATCACGTTAACACTCGCTGGTTGAGGAGAAATTCCAAGCTTGTCTCCAACCTGACGGCCGGCGATCCGGGCAGCTGAACCTGCTCTGCCATTGTGTTGATCAAAAGCGTGGCTTGGAGTGGGGGGAACTTCTGGGTCATTCCTGCGTTCGGGTCATTGCACGAAGAGGAGATCACAGGTGTCAGACGACAAGAGTAAACGAGGCGCTGCGGACCGCAACCGGGTCTCAGCGAGTGAGCCCTACGAGGTGGCGTACTTTGCTAAGAAACACGGCATCTCTAGCGATGATGCAAAGCGCATAATTAAGCAGCACGGATCTGACCGTGACTCGGCTGACAGGGCAGCTTCGAAGCTCAAATAGTCGAGTTCCCGCGAATGAGCGGTCGAACATCAACCCACGCATACCACGGTCGTCCTTGGTTCACGCCAATGCTGATAAGAATCCGACATTTCCGTGGAACCGGATCAATGACATATACGTTCCCACCGGAGGTAAACCAGCGAGTATCTACAATGCCATATGAAGCGGGGATGCAGTTGGTGTTCGATCTGGTCGAACGCACGGTTGTCGTGAGTTTTCGAAACAATGTGACGATGCTTGGCCCCTTTGCTAACCAAAAGACCGCAATTCGTGCTGGTGAGCAATACTGTCGTGACCACGGCTGGCACGACAGCCAACCGGGAACCGCACTACCGTCAGCTCCAATTTAATCAGCTATGTCTTAGTTAATTGCTTGCCCGAGAATAGAGCGTAGGGTGTGGGACATCGGCCCCACGGTCTAATGGTAGAGGTCGCTTGAGAGATATCACTTGCTCTTGCCGTTCAACGGAGGAGCATTTGATGCTGCAATCCCTTATTTCCCTTTCCGATTCCGAAATCGAACTCGTGACTAAGGCTGTCCGCGAGTGGTACCGCTCGCGTCACTGCGATATCGATAGCGCCGAGGGGCGTAGAGCTCTCACCTTAGCGGTCGATCTGGTCCAGTCAAAGCAGGCCGAGGACTGCCTTCTCCGGGAATTGACCCACCGACTTGCCCCGCTCGGGGATACTCCGGTGCATCTGACACAATGAGGCGATCCATGACCAGAAGCGAACGCCGCGATAAGTTCGAAGAAACCAACCAAGTCGCCATTGCACTCATCGCTGCTCAACGCGCCGCACGTAACGCGAAGACAGCTCGTCTCCGTGCAATCAGGCTGGCAGCGGAGGCCGATGACGGTGCGGCTAGTGCAGCTGATGCCGCTCGTCCTGCCAAAAGGAATCCCCAAATTGTAAAAGGGGACTGAGTTTCAGCCCCTTCTGCTTCGGCCGAAATGACAACGTCTCCTTGTGGCGGCGCAAAGCCGCCTGCTCAGCGGACATTGAGGTGACCCATCACAAAGCGGGGGACGTGTGTGTACGGTCCGGCGTTTTACACCCCCACTGATCTATTCAATGGCGCGCTAGCGTTTCAAAACCCCGCCGGGGTTACCCGGCGAGGTCTGGGGGTGACACGCTGCAATGAATTTGCTCACGGTTCTCGAAGCTTCCCAAGCTGAAGCTTTTAGTCCTCCAGCCATCGTTCGTCGTCAAGCCCTCGTCGGGAGCGCTGTTCGTCTTGGGTCAAAGTGAGGGGACGACGGTAAAAGTCCAATGAAATCAATCCAAGCAATTTCCCCCAACCAGGTCCGATTATCATTGTTTTTACTTTGAAATCTTCGATTTTTGACGACCCTGCAGGGGTCGCCAGTAGTTAGGTATTTATTTATAATATCTGTTCTGGACCTGTTAATTCCGGGTCGCTCTTGCAAGTGTCTCTTGCTTCCCCGGTGCGCGTTTCAGCGATCGCCAAGGCGTTGCCGTGCCGCACCGAACTGGAGTGACGATCGCCATCGGCAAGTTGCCTGAGCGGCTCCCGGCGGGGAACGAACTTAAGGCTCGATCGTTGACCTCCCAGACACAAACAAATGGAGCAAATGCGATGGGTATCGAGCAGGCCACCACTGAAAAGGGCAGGCAATCTGCCCGCGGACTGAGAAAGAGCGCTGCAAAGGAAGAAAAGAAAGTCGAAGCTCGGACCTGGCAAAAGGGGCAGATCGTTTTGAGGAGCGTTCGAAAAGCTCCGATGGCAAGAGCGCGGGAGACAAGCAGGGCCTCTGAAAGGGTCGGCAGCTGTGCCAAGAAAACCCCGCCACACGGCGGGGGCTATATAGCGCGCGAGAGTGCAAATGGTCCGTTACGAACCAGGCGACGGTCAAACCTCGCGATACAACACCTCACGATACAGACAGGGCCAAGACAAATACCGCGGCCCAGATGAGTGCGGACAACTCAACGGCTACCAAAAAACCAACAGCACGATCGCTCATGATAACCTCCTCAGGCAACCTCCATTGCCTTCAGGAAACGTTTGCCTGCGCACAATTGTTCCACCGCACGCGATTTGGATTTGCTCGCGGGCCGATCACCTCACGTGCTAGGTCACCGAATAGACGAAAACCGCCTTGTATACCGCAATAGAGCCACCAACAGCGGTGATCGCTGCCAGGACCATTGCCAGCAAAAGAATGGCCTTCGTGCCCCGGCCGGTCGGCCGTTGTGCCCGATCTCTCTCATCAATTCCCACTGTAACGCCTTTCAGGCTGTCGTGCATCACCAGCCGATATAAGGGACCCGCAGCCACGCGCCAAGCATTCGCGTATCGTGCCGTTAAAGCCCTGATGGGACCATTTGGGGTTCAAACTCCTTATTTCGTTGCACTTCCCCGAGCACACGGATCGCGACGGCGATTTTAGGTCCGTGCAATGCCTTAAATTGCAGGAGTTGCGATGCAACAGGGGATATGGTGCAAGGGTGCATCCGCTTGCCGGATCTGGAGACATGATGTTTCTGGCGCCCCGTTGATTTCGGTCAGCGGGGCTTTCTTGAGCGCCTTACTTGTCTTTTTTTCCAAGTGTGAGCGGGCTGCTTGCCTGCTTGACCTGCGCACCCTGCGCCGCGTGGGGCGCGGCAGCCGACTTGTCTTTCTTCGGCTTTCGCGTTTCGCGATTACTTCTAACTTGACCCTTTGCCATAGTAGCCTCCTTGCTCCGGTCGAGACCAAATGGAAACGACGACGCTCCTAGGGGTGGCCTAAGCGGGAACAAAAGCAAGGAATTTTTTCGGCCTTCCGCCCACAGGGAGAGACTCTGACCACAAGAGGTCGTTCGCGATCACCCTTTGTGCTGCTGCCCGGAACCGCTTGTTGCGCCGCCTTGTTTGCCGCGGCTGGACATTGCCGCAGACTCTCTCCAACACTTGGCAGAGCCGTGAAGCCAGTCGTCGCCAAAGGAGGCTGGGGCTTTTACGGAAAACCAACGGGCGAGGGTAGACATGGTCGACAGACTGAAGGGCAAGATTGCCATTATCTCCGGCGGGGCGACCGGCATGGGCGGAGCGGCATCCCGGCTGTTTGCAGCGGAGGGCGCCAAGGTGGCGATCATAGACCGCAACGAGCCGGCCGCGCGGGAGACCGTGCAAGCCATTCGGGATGCCGGTGGTATTGCCGATCATTGGGTTGCCGACGTGTCGGACGAAGCGGCCGTCATTAACGCGGTCAAAGGCGTCGAGGAGCGGTTCGGCTCCGTGACGGTCCTTTTCAACCATGCGGGCACGATCGTTATCAAGCCTTTCCTGGAGACCACCCTTGAGGAGTGGGAATGGCTGCATGCGGTCAACGTGCGTTCAATGTTCCTGATGACGCGGGCGGTGCTGCCCGGCATGATTGCGGTCGGTGGTGGGTCCATTGTCTGCACGTCCTCGATTTCCGCTGTTGCCGCAACCCCGATGGAAGTCCTTTATGACACCACGAAGGGCGCGGTTCACATGTTTGCCCGGGCGATCGGCGTCGAGTTCCGGGACCGCAACATCCGCTGCAATGCGGTATGCCCCGGCTTTATCCGTACGCCGCACGGTCTGCGAGAGGTGAGCGAGCTGCAGGCGCTGGGCGTTGATGTATCGGATGCCGCGATCATCGCGCAGCAGGGGCGCATCGGCGAGCCAGAGGACGTGGCGCGGGCGGCGCTCTATCTTGCCAGCGACGAGTCGATCTTCGTCAATGGCGCGCATCTGTTTGTCGATAACGGGTTCACAGCGATCTAACAGGGTGCGACGGGCGTGTGGACTGCCGAGTCAGGAAAGGGCCGAGGTGGCAAGCCTCGGCCCTTTGCGTTCGGGCTGCCAGACTTTTCCCGCGAGCGAGGTCGTCGCTTATTTGGCGGTCTTCGTTGCGTGCCGGCGGCCCTTGCCGATATCCGGCAGGAAGATGGTCAACAGGCCGAGCAGCGGCAGATACGAGCAGATGCGATAGACGAACTCGATGCCCATCCGGTCCGCCACCATGCCGAGACCGGCCGCTCCAATGCCGCCGATCCCGAAGGCGAAGCCGAAGAACAGTCCGGCGATCATGCCGACGCGGCCGGGCACCAGTTCCTGCGCGAAGACGACGATCGCGGAAAAAGCCGATGCCAGGATCACGCCGATCAGGAAGGTGAGCAAGATAGTCCAGGTGTAGTCTGCATAAGGCAAGGCAAGCGTGAAGGGCAGGGCGCCGAGAATCGAGAACCAGATCACGAACTTGGTGCCGAACCAATCGACGATTGGTCCGCCTGCCACCGTGCCGATGGCAACCGCGCCGAGGAACACGAAGAGCAGGATCTGCGCCTCCTGCACCGAAACGTGGAAGCGTTCGATCATGTAGAAGGTGTAGTAGCTCGAAAGGCTCGTCATGTAGACGTATTTCGAAAAGACCAGCACCGCGAGGATGCCGATTGCCATGACGACCTTCCGGCGCGGCAACTGCACGGCAGCGACTGCGCTCTTGCGACCCGCGTTTGTCTTGCGGTGGTTCGCGTACCATGCGCCGACACGCCAGAGAATGATCATGCCGGTGAGGGCTGCGAGCGAGAACCAGGCCACGCTCTGCTGGCCGCGCGGCAGAACGATGAAGGCTGCAAGCAAGGGGCCGATCGCCGATCCGAAGTTTCCACCCACCTGAAACAGCGATTGTGCAAGGCCGTGACGCCCGCCGGACGCGAGACGGGCGACGCGCGATGATTCGGGATGGAATACCGCAGAGCCGAGGCCGATCACGCCGGCGCCGATCAACAACACCCAGTATGCGTGCGCATAGGCAAGCAGGACAAGGCCGATCAGGGTGAAGCCCATGCCGATGGAAAGGGAGTAAGGCAGCGGGCGCTTGTCGGTGTAGATACCGATCAGGGGCTGCAGGAGCGAAGCCGTGACTTGGAACACAAGCCCGAGGAAGCCGATTTGAGTGAAATCGAGTCCGTAGGCGCCTTTGATCATCGGATAGAGGGCCGGGATCAACGACTGCATCGTGTCGTTGAGAAGGTGACAGAAGCTCACAGCCATTATGATGCTGAAAACTGTCTGTTCCGCAGAGTGCCTCTCTGCCGTCATTGCGCTGTCTGTCACGATTTTACTCCGTCGTTTGACGATCTCGGAATAGACGACTTGCTGTCGTCCCGCTTTCGTGTTTTGGTCTTGTTGTTTCGCAAGTGGGCCAAATGAGATGAAGACTGCGCAGAAACAGTCGATGAGCGAATTGTCCAAGTTCCATTTGGAGCGATTGGCTGCAATCGAAGCCGCGTCCGAGCCGGTCTACGCAATCCCTTCTGAATACCCGGCCGGCTATCACGTCGCGGCCCACAGCCACAGCCGCGCGCAGTTTGTCTACGCCCGCGCGGGCGTCGTCATGGTTTCATCCAGTCAAGGTCGATGGATGGTGCCACCGGAACATGCGCTCTGGATTCCTGCAGGTCTCGAGCATTCCGTCGACATGCTGGGCGATGTCACAATGCTGTCCGCCTATGTCGCGTCCGGCGCATCGGCCGATGGGCCAACGGCCATACGCGTCGTGGTGCTGACCGACCTTGCCCGCGCACTGATCGTGGAAGCCGTCGCGCCACACAGTCACGCTTATGGATCCGAGCGGCAGCGGCTCATTATGGCGTTGCTTCTGGAGGAGGTGTTGAGGCTACCGGACCGTCCCTTGGGCCTGCCATTTCCTGCCGATCAGCGATTGGCCGCGCTCTGCCGCGGTTTCATGGAAAACCCCACCGCACGGCTGGTGATCGACGATTGGGCGCAGCGACTGGCGATGAGCCGACGCGCCTTCACCCGGGCGTTCCGAAGCGAAACGGGAATCAGCCTCTCGACATGGCGGCAGCAGGCGACGGTGTTCACTGCCTTGCCCCGCCTCGCCGCCGGCGAATCGGTCACGGCCGTAGCGCTCGATCTCGGATATGACAGCGTTGCCGCTTTCACGACAATGTTCAGACGCATGCTGGGCGCCGCACCGCGTACCTATTTCAGGTCGCCCGAACTGTCGTAAATTCCGTGCCCCGCCTTCTCGTCAATGTCGATCCCTTTGGGGGAGGCGCGGTATCGTTCGCGCTCGTCGGTGAAACCTCGGCAGCATTTACAAATGCGTCGGATTGGTAATTGCATATGAAAACAGAGCGATGTGAGCGGGATTGCTGTTCGGCGCAAGAAAAGGGGCGATTGATCGACACCTTTGCGCCACATCGGACGGAATTCCTTGGCCAAGCCGTTGAGCATGCGCGATGCTGGTAGCACGGCATGGCTCCGGCCAGGCTCCCGGAGCCAAATTTGACGTAGGCAAAGCCCACTTTTAGGACCTGATGCATGTTTTTGACGGAAGAAGAGCTTATCGATATCAAGCAGTTTCGGCGCGATCTTCATCAGAATCCCGAGGTGTCCGGGGAGGAGGCTGAAACGGCACACCGCGTCCTGCAGGCGTTGCTGCTGACAAAGCCCGACCGCATCGTCCCGGACCTCGGCGGGCATGGACTTGCGGCAGTTTATGCCGGCGGGATCGCCGGGCCAACCGTCATGATCCGCGCCGAGCTGGATGGGCTTCCGATCGAAGAAATCTCCGATATTGCCCATCGATCGACGGTTGCCGGCAAAGGTCACCTTTGCGGGCATGACGGGCACATGGCCATACTGATGGCACTGGCCAAGGGCCTTGGCCACAAGCGACCGGCGCAGGGCCGGGTCGTCCTGATGTTTCAGCCGGCGGAGGAAAATGGCGCCGGGGCTGCGGCGGTCTTGGCCGACCCGAAGTTTGCTGCGCTGAAACCTGACTTGGCGTTGTCGCTCCATAATTTCCCCGGTGTCAGGCTCGGTCAGGTGCTTTTGCGGGAAGGGCCCGTCAACTGCGCCTCACGCGGCATGAAGATCGTCCTCAAGGGCAAAACATCGCATGCCTCCTATCCGGAGGATGGCATAGCACCGACCTTTGCAGTGGCGCGGTTGCTCGGCGGACTGACGGCGCTTGGCATTAGTGCAGTCCTCGGGCCGGACTATACGCTCGTCACCGTCACGCATGCCCGCCTGGGCGAGCCTGCCTTCGGGATCAGCCCGGGCGAGGCTGAAATCTGGGCAACATTGCGAACATTGACGGACGAAAGGATGGCCGCGCTCGTGCATTGCGCGGAAACGCTTGTGCGCGAACAGGCGCGGGAGGCAGGCCTGCAGCTGGAGATCTCCTACGAGGATGTCTTCCGGCAGTGCTTCAATTCCGCAGAAGCCGTAGATGCACTGCGTCGTGCATTGGACGAGGAAGGCATAGCCGTTGACAGTGCAAGCGATCTCTTGCCGATGAAGGCATCGGAGGATTTCGGACTGTTTCGAACCGTGGCGCCGTCTGCGATGTTTTTTCTGGGGGCAGGCGAGGATCATCCGCGGCTGCACAATCCCGACTACGACTTCCCCGATGAACTGATTTCCATCGGCTCGCGTGTTTTCATGCGCGCTATCCGGAACGTTCTCGGGTGAACTGACACGTCGGACGGCAGGTCCCGAGAGCGTTGAAATCACGCGCGGAGCGCGTTTTTCCCTTTCCTGCGCAGGGCGATGGGCCTATCTACCGATTGCACGGACCGGATGCCACAGAGGTTGCTCCGTTTGTCAGTGTGCTCGCATGCTTTGCATTTCACATTGGCAGTTGGATGACAGCGATAGATACGACCGAGAAGAATGGCGATGTGCAAAGCGCACGCCGGGCAAAGATCGTGGCGCTGGTCGTTGCCGTCTCCTTCTTCATGCAGATTCTCGACGGAACGATCGTCACCACGTCGCTGCCGCAGATGGCGGCGAGCTTCGGCGTTCAGCCGGTGTCGATGAGTATCGGCATTACCGTCTACATGCTGACCATGGCGGCCTTCATCCCGCTCGCCGGCTGGCTCGGCGACCGTTACGGGGCAAGGCGCGTTTTCATGACGTCGATCGCCGTGTTCACGGCTGCCTCCCTGTTTTGCGGGCTTTCCAACGGGCTGATCGAATTCGTTATTGCGCGCGCCGTCCAGGGTGCCGGCAGTGCCCTGATGACGCCGGTCGGCCGTATCATCGTCCTGAAGAATGCGCGCAAGTCGGAACTCGTTCAGGCAATCGCGCTCATTACCTGGCCAGCTCTGACGGCGCCGGTCATCGGCCCGCTGTTGGGCAGCGTCATTACGACCTATGCCAGCTGGCACTGGAACTTTCTGATCAACCTGCCGATCGGAGCTGTCGGTATGGCGCTGGTCTGGCGCTTCGTCCCTGAGCAGCGCGAAGAGGATGCAGGCAGGCTCGACCTGCGCGGCTTCGCTCTCAGTGCCACCGGTCTGACGCTTCTGCTTGCTGCGCTTGAGCTGTCGGTGAAATGGCATGGCGGCCTCTTGCCTGTCCTGGCCATGCTTGCGGCAGGCATGGTGCTGTCGTACAGGGCGACGCGACACTTCCTGCGGGTCGACAAGCCACTCCTCGATCTTTCGGCTTTCAAGGTGCACACCTATGCCGTCGCGACGCTGTCGGCGGGCACGGCCAGTCGGGTCGCGATCAATGCCACACCGTTCCTGCTGCCACTGCTCTTTCAGCTTGGCTTCGGCCTGAGTTCGATCGAGGCAGGCGCCTATCTGCTCGTCTATTTCCTTGGCAATCTTGGCATGAAGGCGGTGACCACTCCGCTGCTTTCCAGGCTGGGATTCCGCGCGGTACTTTGCTTCAACGGCCTGATTGCAGCACTATCCATCGCCGCCTGCGGCTTTCTTTCGCCGGAAACACCGCGTGTTGTCATCTATGTGCTGCTTCTGACCGCCGGTCTTTCGCGCTCCATGGAATTTACGGCACTCAATACGCTGGCCTTTGCCGATATCAATCCGGCGCAGCGCAGTTCCGCCTCGACCTTGTCGAGCATGCTGCAACAGGTCTCGATGCTGCTCGGCGTTGCGATCGCCGCTGCCGTGCTCAACATTTCGGTCGCGTTTCGCGGTCTGGACAATCCAGGACTGGCGGATTTCCGCTGGGCGTTCCTCGTCATCGGAGCAATCGGCGTGGTGTCGTCGCTGCGCTTCCTGCAACTTGCACCGGACGCGGGCGCGGAGGTTTCGGGACACCGGTTGCGGCGGTGAGCTTGGCGGACCCGACCCATGCGATCGCTCTACCGGGTAGCCCGATTTCGGCATCGCCAGGTCACGGCCGAAGTGTTATCGACGGCAGGCGAATGTGAACGGGTGGGCTCGACTTCTCATGCTTCGCCTTTCTGTCGCCTTTCTTTCCTATGAAAAGCAAGCCTTCAACCTCATATAGCAAACCCAAGCGGGGACATTTTGCGGCTGACACGTATTCTGCTTCGGACCTTTCTGTTTCTCTCGCTGGCGGCAGCCAGCGCAACCCTTATCCACGCGCAGACGCTACAGCCGCAGGCGGTGCAAGTTCAACCGCCGCAGGAATCCGCAGAACCGGCACCCCTTGCCAACCCTGCCGTCGAGCAGGCGGCAAAGGATGTGGAGAAGGCCAAGAGCGCGCTCGCGTCCCTGCAGGATGGCGTGAAGCAGAATGGCGAAGATGACGACGCGCTCGTCACGCTGAATGGCAAGGCCGACCAGCTTGGACGCGCTGTCGCTGGCATTTCGAGCGGATTCGGTCCGCGCCTGGATCAGATCAAGGCGCGTCTTGCGGAACTCGGCGAGCCGCCCAAGGAAGGGCAACCGGCCGAGGCGGAGATTGTCGCCAACGAGCGCAATGCGCTGACGGCTGAACGCGCGCAGATCAACGCCGTGAAGGGCGATGCCGAAAGCCTGTCTGCCGCCATCGGAAAGCTCGGCAACCAGATTGCCGAGATCCGTCGCCAGCTCTTCGCTGCGACACTCCTGCGTCGAACAGACATTTCCGGCTCCGTCATTGACGACGCAACCAGTGCATTCGTCCAGGAGGCCGGTGAGTTCTGGCAGGCGTTGACAAGCTGGCTGGGGTTCGTTCTGAAATTCAAGGCGCTGGCATTCGCGGCGGCGATCTTCATGTCGCTGGCGACGGCGCTCATCTTGCTATCGGGGAGCTATCGTCTGTTCGGGCACTACCTTCAGCGCAAGGAGACCGTGGAACAGCCGTCCTATATCAGCCGGCTTTCGATTGCCTTCTGGTCAACGCTGATCAGAACTATGTCGCTTGCTGCTCTGCTCGTCTCGTCCTATTTCTTCCTCAACAGTTTCAATGTTCTGAGGTCGGATATCGCGCCTGTCGTCGCGGCGCTTTTCGCTGCGATCGGGCTGGTCTACTTCGTTCGGCGGTTCAGCAACGCAGTCTTCGCTCCGAAAGAACCGCACTGGCGGCTCGTCAGGCTGTCCAACCGCGGCGCGAGCTCCATCGGCGCCTGCCTGCTGGCCATGGCAATCGTGCATGCGCTCGACTTTTTCTTCGGCAGTATCGGCGAGGCCATGGGGTCGCCGCTGGTCCTCACCGTCGTCAGAAGTCTGATCGCGGCGCTGATTATCGGCCTGATCCTGATCGCTGCGTCGTTCGGCCGGCCGATGCTTGCCAGGGACGGCGATCCCGACGCCCCCGGACGGCACTGGCCACGGGGGATGGCGATCATTCTTCGCGTGCTTGGTGCGGGGCTCATTGTGTCGGCATTGACGGGCTATGTCGGTCTGGCACGCTTCGTCGCGTCGCAGTTGATCGTCACGGGTGCGATTGGCGTCACGACCTATATCGGCCTGCTATCCGGCAAGGCGATATCGCGCAACGAAACCTTCGGCGATACTGCTCCGGGGCGGTTTATTGCGCGGCGTTTCAAGCTTGGGCCTGTTGCCATCGATCAGGTGGGGCTGCTGGTTGGTTTCTGCATCTATGGCGTCGCTTTGGCGGTGGGCATTCCGCTGATCCTGCTGCTTTGGGGCTTTCATGTGCAGGACCTGCAGCTGTTTGCCTACCGGCTCTTCACTGAGGTCAGGTTCGGCGGGATCAACATTTCGCTCGTCGGAATATTTACCGGCATTCTTCTGTTTGCCGGCGGATATCTCCTGACGCGATGGATCCAGGGGTGGCTCGACAGCAACATCATGGCGCGCAGCCATGTCGATCTCGGCGTACGCAATTCGGTGAAGACCGGAATCGGCTATCTCGGCGTGGGCATTGCGGCGCTGATCGGCGTTTCGTCTGCGGGTATCGATCTCTCCAACTTCGCGCTCGTCGCATCGGCGCTGTCGGTCGGTATCGGTTTCGGCCTGCAGAATATCGTGTCGAATTTCGTTTCCGGGCTGATCCTGCTGGTTGAGCGTCCGTTCAAGGTCGGGGACCATGTCGTTTCAGGCACGTCGGAAGGCATCGTCAAGCGGATCTCGGTGCGCGCCACGGAGATCGAGACCTTCCGTAAACAGTCGATCATCGTGCCGAACTCGGAGCTCATCAATGCTTCAGTCGGGAACTGGACACACCGAAACAGGATGGGCCGCTCCGAGATTCCGGTCTCCGTGAGCTACAACGCCGACCCGCAAAAGGTAATGGACATTCTGCTGGAACTCGTGAATGCGGTACCGCTTGTGCTGCGCAATCCGGAGCCGCACGTCGAGTTCCTGCGTTTCGGTCCCTATTCGCTTGATTTCGAGCTGCGTTTCATGCTCGGAGACATGGGCGATGGCATGAAGATCAGGAACGAGCTGCGCATTGCCATCCTCAAGCGCTTCAGGGCCGAAGGCATCGAAATTCCGCTTCCGCAAAGTGACGTCGTGTTCCATCGACCGCTCGATACGATCACGTCTGATGTTGCGGAGACCAAAGCCGCTGACGTCGCCGACGCGGGCGAAGCGGATGAACCGGCCGAAAGCGACAGCAGGGTGCGCCGGTTGCGAAGCAAGGTTGCCGACGGGGGTCGAGATCGGCAGTGACGGCAATCCTGGGGTTGCGAGGATGTCGACAACGAGATCGGCAAGCCATGCCTCAATCACTTGCTGGCGCATATAGTATTTTAATTATGTTTTTGAACAAAGTCAGGGCGGCCCTCGTGGCCGCCTTTTTGTTGGTTGCCGAGCATGTCGATTAATACTTATTCAAACCGAGTAATGTACCGATCTGGAGCAGGACATGGTTTCGCTAGAAGGTTTGGAAATGGCGTTTATGGGTATTTCGGGGATGCAGTATTCCAGTGGCATGTTTGCCGATGCACGTATTGTCCTGGCGGAAGATTCGAACGTTTTCACCTCGATGATCAGGAGCCGGCTGAAGGAACTGTTCGACATCGATGTCGAGATCTGCCGAAACTTCGAGGAGTTGCAGCTCTGTTACGACAAGTCTACGCATCCGATTACGCTTGCCATTTCGAACATCAACCTTCCAGGCGCGGAGAATGGCGAGGCACTCGAATATCTGGTCGACCTCAGCATCCCGACAATCGTCTTCACCGGCACTTTCCAGGCCGGCATGCGTGACAAGCTGATGGCCAAGGACATCGTCGACTACGTCCTGAAGGATAACGTCTTCGCCGTCGACCTGCTGGCGGAATCGATCTGCCGTTTCCTGACCAATCACCGTCACCACGTGTTGATCGTCGATGACAGCCCAACCGCGCGCGCGTTGCTGTCCAGCCGCCTGAAGCGCTACAATTTCCGGGTCAGCACCGCCGACAGCGGCTTGAAGGCGCTGGAGATCCTGAAAGCCAATCGGGACATCGGGCTGATGGTCACCGACTACAACATGCCTGACATCGATGGGTTCGAACTGACGCGGCGCATCCGGGCCAGCATCGGCTCGCACGAATTGCGCATCATCGGCGTATCGTCGTCTTCCAACCGGCTGCTCTCCGCGCGTTTCCTCAAGGCCGGCGGCAACGACTTCATGCTGCGGCCGTTCATCGACGAGGAGTTCTATTGCCGCGTCAACCAGAACCTGGATACGCTGTTGCAGATAAAGTCGATGCACAGCCAACAGGCCGTCGCCTGATACAGTGCGTCCTTTAGGCCGACATACAGGGCTGAACGCGGCGGGTTCACAGCGCCCGGTTTTTGCCCTTCGGATGGGTGTCGGTTGCCGGAGCCGATCCACAGGGGCTTGATTTCTGCAATTTACAGTGTTGCTTCCTGCTGTCTATCTTCACGCCGAGCGAGCTGTCGGATATCGTCAATGCCGCCGGCAGACGACTCGATTCGGGTTCCGGCACTCAGCGGGGCAGGGCTGGATGGTTTTTCAGGCGGAAAACAACCGATGGGGCGTGGGGTCGCGCTCTGGCGGCCACACGGTACTTTTGGTTGAAGATTCCCGGATGTTTTCGGCAGTTCTGGCGCATCGATTTCATGTCGAGCTCGGCTTGCACACCAAGACGTGCGCATCGCTGAAGGACCTTCGCGAGGTGCTTGCGCAGGATAGCAATGCCTACACCATGGCCATCGTCGATCTGACCTTGCCGGATTCGCCATATGGCGAGGCGCTCGATTGCGCGATGGAACATGGCATTCCGGTCATCGTGTTTACCGCGGCGTTTGACATCCAGACCCGCAATCGGATCATGGAGCGCAACGTCACCGACTATGTGCTCAAGGACAGCGAGTTCGCACTCGACAACCTGGTCGCGGCGGTTCGGCGCGCGATGACGAACAGGAAGACGCGTGTGCTTGTGGTCGATGACGTCGCTTCGGCGCGGCAGCTGCTTGTGGAGCTGCTGCTGGCGCAGCAATACATGGTCGTTGAAGCCTGCAGTGGCAAGGAGGCCATGTCGGCGCTGGAAGCCTATGGAGACATCGAACTGGTGGTCACCGATCACCACATGCCCGACATGAGCGGATACGAGCTGACGCGGCGGATACGCAAGCGCTTCGGCTCGGACAGGTTGAGGATCATCGGAGTGTCGTCGTCTGGTGACCGCATGCTCTCGGCGAGTTTTCTCAAGGCCGGCGCCTCGGATTTCCTCTATCGACCGTTCGTGGCGGAGGAGCTTCAATGTCGCATTGCCAACAACGTCGAGACGTTGACCCAGCTGAAGCAATTGCGGGCCGCCGCTGCACGCGACTATCTGACGGGGCTCTACAACAGGCGCTACTTCTACGACATTGGCCCCCAGCTCGTCACCGATTGCCTGCGGCAGAAGGCGGTAAGTTCTGTCGCCATATTGGATATCGACCACTTCAAGCGGCTTAACGACACCTATGGTCACGAAATCGGCGATACCGTGCTCAAGGCTGTCGCGGAGCGATTGGCGACTATCTTCGAAGGAAGCGACAACCTTCTTTCGCGTCTCGGCGGCGAAGAATTCGCCATTCTGTTTCCGATGATGGATTCCGTCGCAGCAACGAAATTATGCGATGAGATACGTGCGGATATTTCGCGTCTGAAGGTGACCGCGGACGACGAGGATCTGTCGGTGACGATATCGATCGGCGTGGCGGAAATATCGGACTACGAGACCTTCGACAACTACCTGAATGCTGCCGACCAATTTCTCTATATGGCAAAGCACAAGGGCCGCAATCTCGTCTACTCCGACGCGAAGCTGACGGGCGAGGCGGCCCAGTAGCCGCCCCTGCGGCGTCTCAGGCTGCGATTGCCTGACGAGCCGTTGCCATCGTCATCTTGCGATCCGCGCGCTCCTGCTGCGGCGAGCGCTGATAGAGTTCGCGATAACACTTCGAGAAATGCGATGCGGAGACGAAGCCGCAGGCGACGGCAACCTCGACGACCGGCATTGATGACTGCACAAGGAGATGGCGCGCGCGGTCGAGCCTTATCTCGAGATAGTAGCGGGCGGGAGAGCGTCCCATTTCCTGTCGGAACAGGCGCTCGATCTGCCGCCGCGAAAGACCGGCACCGTCGGCAATCTCCAGAAGCGACAGCGGCTCCGCCAGATTGCCCTCCATGAGCTCGATAATCGAGAGCACCTTGCCGTTCTGCACGCCAAGACGGGCGCGCAGCGGCAGGCGCTGACGATCATGCGGACTGCGCACGCGATCTGTCAGGTGTTGTTCGCAGACGCGGTTGACGAGCGTTTCACCGAAATCCTCACCGATTAGGTTCAGCATCATGTCGAGCGATGCGGTGCCGCCCGCGCAGGTGTAGAGGTTACTGTCCACTTCGTAGAGATCAGCGTAGACTTCCGCTTGCGGGAAGGCTTCAGAGAAGCCCGGCAGGTTTTCCCAGTGGATCGCGCAGCGCTTGCCGTTCAGCAGGCCAGCCTGTGCCAGCACATGAGCGCCGGTACAGAGGCTGCCCACCGCTACGCCGCGATTGTAGGTTTCGCGCAGCCAGGCATTGACCGACTTGTTGTTGAACTCTTCGACATCGATGCCTGAACAGACCAGCACCATGCTCGGGCGGTTCTCGCCGCCGAGATTGCGACGCTCGTCGGCCAGGGAGGTGTTGGCCTCGATACCGATGCCGCAGGAAGAATAGACCTTCTCGCCATCGACCGACGTCAGGCGCCAGCTATAGGCCTGATAGCCGAGCATGCGGTTGGCGATGCGCAACGTGTCGATCGCCGCCGAAAACGGCAGCATGGTGAACTGGGGAACCATGAAAAAGACCAGGGAGCGTTTCTTATGCGGCATCTTGTTCATGAGACCATTCCGTGCTCGAGGACGATCATCTATTGGTTGCTTGGAATGCGTCGCTTTGATATTCTGAAAACGACATTGGCATGGAAAAATGCGGCCGCAAAGAGCAAATTGCGACATTGCTCGATTTGATCTTTGTCAATTGACGACTGGCAGTGACAAATGTTCAGTCGGTGCGCGCTGGAAAATACATGTGTCTGAAAATCAAGATTAAATCCTATGTCGCCCAAAATAGTGAAGGCGGCGCTGCCGGGAGCAGAGCGCCGCCTTCACGAGGACTGGTGTGTCGCATTCATTACATGACCTTGCGTTCGTCTGCGTCATCTGCCGAAGGCCAACCGATATCTTTGCGCATATCAAACGGCATGGATTCGATTTCACGCGCCGCCTGCCACTGATGCCACGCATGAACAATCTTACGGGCATAACCTGACACGGATGGATAAAGGGTGCCTGAGTGCGACGGCTTGCTGTCTCTGAAACTGATCGTGGTCATTGCGATTTCCTTTTCTCCTCGAATGACATTCCTTCATGCATACTGATATGGGCCTGTCGTGTTCATCAATCAAACGAATAGAGTTTATGGCTATCATCAATATTTTTGAATGAATTCGCCGCGAGCGCAACGATCGCCAGAGCCTCTTTCTATTGATGAACCCGTCTTAGAGCGAAGCATAAGCTGGCTTGGGATTAGTAGATTCACGACTCCTCGTAGAAGCTAGTGAACGGCACGTGGTTGATGGGTTGAATGCCATCTCGATTAGGCATGTCGTGCGCGTGTCGAAGCCATCCGTTCGCGTTCTCGGTCTTATAGACCGGATAGCCGCGCCTAAGAAACGCGTTCGAGACCCGCTTTCGAGGGTATTCCGGATCGTTGATGCCAACGGAGCAGAAGGCCACGCCTTTTCTTGGGGATCCCTCTGGCACCGGCCCGCCTAGCCAGCGATTGAGGACGGATGGCGTTACGTTTCGGCAGCTACCATGATGCGGCACCTGGACAAACGCCGGAGCAAGAAGCAGCCCATACACCTGCGCGGTGTCCGCTGCCTCGAATGCCGCGGGTTCAGCGTCGGCCGTGAGGAGCGAGCACTGTCTTCTGATCCAGGACACCGAGTTGTATCACACAGGATTCGTTCGATGCGGAAGTCGGCGACGGGTTCTCATGTAACGCCTCTGTTGTCCACGTCTCGAAAAGGCTCGCGAGCTTCTTCGCGGCCTCGAACAATTTGCCAAGCATGCCCTTCACCGGTTTGGCGTAGCTGGATGGTGTCCGAATTCCGGGATCAGGGTAAGGTATCGTGCTCGGCTCGGCGCGAGCACAAGGAAGTTGCCGCGACGGAAAACGCGATAGCCCTCGTTCTCCTGCGAGGGCTTTCTTTTCGTTGATCGCCGGAACTCAGGTCTGAGGGATAGCGGGTCATTCCGCAGCGTGGCGGAGCGGGTAACCTTCGAGTGGCTCAACGAGTGCAATGACCTCGAAGTCGCCGATCATGTGGTGTTGTTCAGAACCGACGACGGCCAACGTCCAGAAGTCAGGATCTTCGCCAAAGATTGTAGAAACCTGCACAATCGTTGTCCGGCCGTCGGCATACCTGCTTGACCGCGCCCAATAGAACTCGTCCGGAACCAAATTCTTCATAACGCCTACTCCTACGCTATGCGGTCAGGATATCAGAAAATCGAAAGATGACTATCGCTCGTATTCTGACGTCCACAGCGAGTCGCCTAAATCAGGGGGGGCGCTCTAGGGGTTCCCTTTCAAACGGCGCCCGACGCTCACTGCAATCAGATGACGGTTTGCAGACCGAGTTCCACCACTCGTCCGGTCGGAAGGCCAAAATAGTCGGTCGCGTTGCCTGCGTTCTGGGCGAGCACGATGAATAGGCGATCCTGCCAGAAGGGCATACCGCCTTTCTTGGATGGGAGGATCGTCCGGCGCGACAGAAAGAACGAGGTAGACATGATATCGAACTTGAGCCCGAGCTTCCGGACGAGCACTAAAGCGCGCGGAATGTTGGGCGTTTCCATATATCCGAACGTGATCACCAAGCGGCTGAACAGCGGGCTGAAGCTTTCGAGGAAGATCTTCTCGTCGTCAGGCACGAACGGCTCCGTCGCGGTAACCACGCTCAGGATGACGTTATGTTCGTGCAGAACCTTGTAGTGCTTGAGGCTGTGCAGCAGTGCGGTGGGCGCACCTTCGACGTCGCTTGTCAGAAAGACGGCCGTTCCGGGCACGGTCGTAGGCGGCTTCTTTGTCAGCCTCTGTATGATCCCTTCCAGCGGCACCTCGTCTGCGCGCGTCCGAGAGGCCAGCAGCCGTCTACCAGCCATCCATGTCTGCATGATGAGACCCATGGTGCACGCAACGGTGACCGGAACCCAGCCGCCCTCGGGAAACTTGGCGATGTTCGCCACGAAGAACCCGGCGTCGATCAGGAAGAGCGGAACGATGACCGCCGCGGTGCTCAGCGCCCTCCATTTCCAGACGTGCTTCATGACGACGAACAGGAGGACGCTGGTGATCAGCATCTCGCCAGTGACAGCAATGCCGTATGCGGCGGAGAGTCCGCTCGAACTCCTGAAATACAGGACAAGCGCGACGACAAATACGAAAAGGAACGCGTTCACTTGTGGCATGAAAATTTGCCCGGAGTGCGTCTCGGAGGTGTGCAATATCTGCAGTCGCGGCAGCAGGTTGAGGTGCATTGCCTGTCGAACGAGGGAATATGCCCCCGAGATGACCGCCTGGCTCGCGATTACCGTCGCCGCAGTTGCCAGACATACGATCGGCACACGCGCCCATTCCGGATGCATGCCGAAGAATGGGTGGTCGGTCATGTCAGGATTTGCGAGGACGAACGCACCTTGTCCGAAGTAATTCAGGAGAAGACATGGAAAGACGAGCGAAAACCACGCCACCACAATTGGCCGTCTGCCGAAGTGGCCCAGGTCGACGTAGAGCGCCTCAGCCCCTGTGACCGCGAGGAACACTGCCCCGAGGACCGCGATGGCGTGCCCGACATTGTTCGATGCGTAGAGAACGCCATGGAGTGGGTTGATGGCGCTGAAAATTTCGAGGTCATCGAGGATATGGATGGCGCCGCTTGTTCCGAGAACGAGAAACCAGACCGCCATGACGGGTCCGAACACTGAGGCGACGCCGCTCGTACCGAAGCGCTGAACGAAGAAAAGCACGGCAATGATAGTGACGGTGATCGGCACGATCCATGCTGACAAGCCGGGCGCGACAACCTGGATCCCCTCGACGGCTGACAAGACCGAGATTGCAGGCGTGATGATGGCGTCGCCGAGAAAGAGCGAGGCGCCGGCGACGCCAAGAACAAGGATCCACCCGGGCTTTTCTGTGAAGCTCTGCCGAGCAAGCGTCATCAGGGAGAGCGTTCCACCTTCGCCCCGATTGTCTGCCCGAAGAACGAACGTCACATACTTCACGGTGACGACGATGGTCAGTGCCCATACGATCAGCGAGAGGATGCCGAGGACGTTCTCGCGATGCGATCCCGATCCGGCTGTCGCATGTAGCGCTTCTCGAAACGCGTAGAGCGGGCTGGTGCCGATGTCACCGTATACGACGCCAAGTGCGGCCATCACCAACGAGGGAAGACCACTGCGCGATTCAGTGGCCAACTCTGGGTCTTCTGAGCGAAGTTGCGGGTAGGTCACTGGGTAGTCCTGACGGAAGCGACTATGTTTTCAATGTTGTAGGTGATGATATCTGAGAACGCTCGAATATTCGATTGGTTCGATTGGCTGACCCACAGCATTTGAGATGTGCCACGAAGGAGAATTGACGCAGGCCGAGGCTGCCTGTCCCGGACAGCATATTGGAGGGTCAACTGCAGCTGCTCGGTCGTATGGCCATCTGCTGTCTCGAGCGAGGACAAGGTAACGCCCAGCAATCGAACGCCCTTCGGGGGCGGGAAGTCGGGCTTGAGAAGCAGCCAGATGGTCTCCTCGATTTCTTCTGCCGATGCCAATGTGCGCTCGCTCGTCCTTGCGCGAGTAATCTGGGTGAAGTCTGCGTATTTAACCTTCAACGTAACAGTCTTCGCCCGGATGGCGTTGGCCTGGCAATACCGCCAGACCTTTGCGATGAGCGGCCGAACGCCTTCGAGCGCCGGGTCATAGGAATGGATGTCCTGTGCGAAGGTATCCTCGGCGCCGACGGATTTGCGAACTCTGTCAGGCTTCACGCGACGCTCATCGATGCCGCGTGCGATGCCGTAGAAATAGGGACCCGATTTCCCGAAGTGTTCGACCAAAAAGGGCAAGTCCTTTTTCCTTAGATCGGCACCAGTCTGGATGCCGAGGCGGCATCTTCTCAGCGGTCGCAGACCCAACGCCGTGGAATTTTTTGACCAGAAGGCGGGCTTCAGGGCAGAACTCGATATCGAACCGAATGTCGGACACCCGATATCGAGCACCTGGGCGCAGAAGGCGCTCGCTTTCCTCCGGAAGACTTTCGCCTGAGAATGGAAACCGTAGATCAACAGGACCGTTTCCATTCCATGAGCGACGAGCAGACAAGCGACAGCGATGAATCCCAGCCCAAGGAGACGATCTCGTTCGCCTTTGACCGGATGACGGTCGCCCGCTTCCGAGAGACCTTTCCGAACGCCCGGTGGAGCGACAGTCTCACGGCATGGACCGTGCCAGGCAAGACCGCGCGCCGCCGCATTGATCGTTGGCTGGCCTCCGAGGAGTCCCGAAGGTCTCCATTTGAGGAGGAGAAGGGGCGCGACGCCTACGAATTCGAGCCGATCCTTAGCCCGTACCTGCAGGTCTACGACCGCGGCTTCCGCGTCCGGACGCCATACTCCCGCACGGTGGTCGACGAGCTTCGGCAGATACCCTTCGCCCGCTGGAACGGCTACGACAAGGTGTGGGAGGTTCCTTTCTCCTCATACGACGAACTTCAGCACCGGTGGGAGACCATCGAGGAAGCCGCGAAGCGTAGCGAGCCCGAGGCGCGGCGGAAGCGGGCTGAGGCGCGCAAAGGAACCGACGAGGAGGCGAGGGCACGACGTCGCGCCAACGAACGGCGAAAGCGCAGATTTCCAGTGTCGAGCGACGACCTCCCTCCACTTGGCAGACCGCTCGCGACGACAGCATTCGGAATTGTGGTGATCAGCGACGTTACCGGCGAGATCGTCGATCCTGGCGAGGTCGCCGAGCACCATCCCGATGCTGGCGACGAACACGTCTGGGCAGGTTGGCGACCGGCGACGCTGGACGAACTGGTCCATACCTGGCCGAGTCGGGATCAGCCTGGCGATTACGAGAAAATCCGCGGCTGGTGGCAGCCGACGCTGGACGAACTGAGGGAAGCTAGACGGAACGCGAAATCACGCGATAGACGGAAGCGCAAGGATGACGACGCCGGTCATGTCGACTTATGACTTTCGACTATATCTCGTCAGGGGTTGTTGCAGGAGGAGGATAGGTATGCATATCGACGGGGAGTGTCAGTGTGGGCAAGTGACGTATGAGGCCGACATAGATCCTCGCGAAGTCACGATCTGCCATTGCACGGACTGTCAAAGGCTGACGGGGACCACGTATCGTGTGACGGTCAGCGCGCCCCGCGAAAAGTTCTGTATCACCTCCGGCGACCCGAAGGTGTACGTCAAGATCGCAGATAATGGTCGTCGACGAATGCAGTACTTCTGCTCCAACTGTGGGTCGCCAATCTACACGACAGGCGAGTTGCAGGACGCTGCTCAGGTCGGCATCCGGCTAGGAACCATAAACCAGCGACAGGATCTCAAGCCACGGGCGCAGTTCTGGTGTTCTTCGGAACTCCCATGGGCTCAAGATATTCGAGCGTTGCCCCGACACGACGACTGAAAGGCGCGGTTCGTTAAAATCCGTCTATCCCACCCACGACGCCGACGGCATCTTCAAGGAGCAAGTCGTGTTCGCCGCATTCCACCGGGGCAGAGGCCGCATCTGCTAGAGTGAGACCTTCCGAAAGATGGATTGATAAGCTGGGCGCGCTGGGTGGGCATCCGTGAGCCGGTCGCCGCCGTCGTCGAACAGGCGATAGAATGGCGGCGCCGGAGTCAACGACTAAAGGCGAGAAGGCCAGGTCAGAGCGTGTCGATCAGTCCTCCGTCCACACGCATCGAAGCGCCGGTCGTTGCGGACGCCAACGGCGAGGCCAGGTAGGTGACGAGATTGGCGATTTCCTCGACGCTTGCAGCCCGTTGGATGATCGAGCCGGCGCGGTGCTTCTTCACGAAGTCCGCCGCGACCTCCTCGATCGGCTTCCCCGTCTTCGCACGTTCGTCGGCGAGCATGGCCTCGACGCCTTCGGACAGCGTCGGGCCGGGAAGGACGGAGTTCACTGTGACGCCCGTGCCAGCCATGCGCTTGGCAAGGCCGCGGGCAACTGCGATGTCGGCGGTCTTGCTGACGCCGTAGTGGATCATCTCGACCGGAATGTTGAAGCCGGATTCCGACGCGATGAAGATGACGCGGCCCCAGTCGAGCTTCTGCATGCCGGGAAGATAGGCGCGTGAAAGCCTGACGGCAGACATCACGTTCACCTGCCAGTGACGGTCCCATACCTCGTCGTCAGTGTCGAAGAAATCGAGCGGCTGGAAGATACCGGCGTTGTTGATGAGGACGTCCACATGAGGAACTTTGGCGACGAGAGCACCGCATCCTTCCGCGGTTGCGAGGTCGGCCGCGACCGCCGTCACGCTTCCCCTGGCGCCTTCGCCTTTCAGCCGGTCGGCTGCCTTGGCGGTCTTTCCTTCAGACCGGCCGTTGACCACCACGTCCGCGCCGGCCCTAGCGAGTTGACGGACGATTGCGTATCCAATGCCTTCTGTCGATCCCGTGACGAGCGCGGTTTTGCCTTTGAGGTCGATCTGCATCTTCAGCTCCTGTGAGGTTGGATCACAGAACGTATGAACTGGGGAGCGGTCTCGCAACAGTCCATGATGCGGATAATCCTTTCGGGTTGGGGGAAGGAACCGATCGAAACCAATCGGGTTTTTACCGAGCCGCCCGGTCGCCTTGCTGCCCCGCTATCTCAATCCCCTGTTCGACTGGGCGGCCGCCGGACACTTGGACAGCTCCGAGATGGATTAGTCGAAATCGCCGATCCGGCCCGACTGGAAGACGATGATCGGATCGCCTTCCTCAACCACTGCAGACTTTCCTTCACACTTGACGACGAGGATGCCAGCGTGGCTTCCGGCGTGTTCCTTCGCTTCCTTGACGGACTCAGCCTCGCCTTTGTCTACGACGGTCTCCCAGACCTGATCGGATTGTCCCCGTTCGTCGCAATGCGGACTTGAGGTCTTGGACGCGCTTGACCACGACAGCAACAGGAGGGGCTGGATCCGGTATGCGACGTGATTTCGAACATCAGGCTCGATAGCGAACCCTAAGATCCGGGTCGGTGAACAGCCGACGGCCGTGAGAGCCCAGGACTCTGGGACAGGCATACGCGTCATGCTCATCCCGGAGATCCGCCTTCTTCACGTTCGATCAAATGATGGATCTACGCGGTCTTCTTCGTATTAAATTAAGCCGAAATCGGTTGGTTTTACGCCTTTCCGGTCGCTCGGTTGCGCACGCTCTCCAGAATCTCGTCGGACAAGGCGGGGTCGTTCACGGCCCGGGACATGACGAGAGCGCCGACGAAGCTTGCGACATCCGTGATCGCTTGACCGCGGTCAGGATTGGAACCATTCTCCGTCTGCCAGTTCTCCATATGGGCGATCAATCCCCGGATATGATCTGTCACCGGGCCTCGCTCCGCCTCCGGCAGTCTTGCGAGTTCCGGCCCAAGAGCGGCCACTGTGCATCCCGCTCCGGCGGCGGCGCGATGCTCTGGTGAAAGATAGGATTTTGCGAAGTCGTCCAACGAACCCCTGAGGGCATCGGCCCCCAGCATGTTCTGCATTGCATGGGCCAGCGCTTGCTCGGCAAGATCGCCCTTGGATTTGAAGTGGCCGTAGAAGCCGCCATGGGTGAGGCCAGCCCCTTTCATGACGGCATCGACACCGACAGCATGGATTCCATTCTCGCGAAACAGCTTTGCCGCCGTATCGAGAATGCGCTGCCGGTTATCCTTTGCCTGTTCCTTAGTCGGACGCATCCGCAAATCCCTTTTGAAAAATGCTCTTGACAAAATATATGACGATCGTAATTTAAAAGCAATACATGACGAGCGTCATTTAAATTAACAGACCAGGCGGAAGCGCCCTTAGAAGGATGAAGCACATGAGCATGCGTTATAGAGTTTTCGGCCGCACCGGCCTTCGCGTTTCGTCATTTGCGCTGGGCACCGGCAATTTCGGGACCGGCTGGGGCTATGGCGCAGACCGAGAGACTGCAAAGCAGATCTTCGACGTTTACCGTACCGCCGGCGGCAACTTCATCGATACGGCCGACCAGTACCAGTTCGGCCAGTCGGAAACGTTGACCGGCGAGTTCATTGCCGGCGACCGCGACGATATCGTGCTTGCCACCAAGTTCTCGTTGGGCGGCGCGCCGAGCAGCGGCCTACAGCACACCGGTAACAGCCGCAAGGCGATGATCCAGTCCGTCGAAGCCAGTTTGAAGCGCCTGAACACCGATCGCATCGACATGCTCTGGGTGCATATGCCGGATGCCGTCACGCCAATCGATGAGATCGTCCGAGGTCTCGACGATCTCGCTCGTTCCGGCAAAATACTCTATTCCGGCCTGTCGGACTTCCCAGCCTGGCGCGTCGCAACCGCTGCCACGCTCGCCGACCTGCGCGGCTGGTCGCCGATCTCGGCGCTGCAGGTCGAATACAGCCTCGTGGAACGCACGGTCGAGCGTGAGCTGATCCCCATGGCCAATGCTTTCGGTCTCGGCACCGTTAGCTGGTCGCCGCTTGGCGGTGGCCTGCTCACCGGAAAATATCGCAAGGGCGAGACGGGCAGGGCGCAAGGGCTCGGCGCGGTCATCCACGGCGAAAGCGACGATCGCAAGACGGCGACCGTTGACGCGGTTCTGGCGATTGCCGAGGAAACCGGACTTCCCGCCGGTCAGATCGCCATCGCCTGGGTACTTGCCAAAGGCACAACGCTGCCGATCATCGGTCCGCGCACCAAGGAGCAGCTCGACGACAATCTTTCAGCACTCAATGTTCGCCTGACCGAAGAGCAGATCGCACGCCTCGATACCGCCAGCGCCATCCCACTCGGCTTCCCCTACGACATCGTTACGGGTAGCCGCGATCGTCTGGCGGGCGGCAAGGCGGATGTGATGGACTGGCCCACCGCAGCGGTGAAGTGAGGTCGTTGACCGGCCGAATTTATAATCCGTCATGCCCGGCCTTGAGCGAGGCTTCCATTTCGCAGCGTGAATCCTCGGCTCAACAGCCGGGGATGAGCGCTTTCTGGATTTGAATGTAAAAGAAACGCCTGCTGAGGATGAAAACGACTGAGGGTGGTAGCAGTGACGCGGGGCCCCAACAGCCAGCCGCAGCACCTGTCTGATCCCAACCTTCCTTTACGAAGGCCTCAACCAGAGATATGGCGGCGCAGGCCAAAATAGCGCCCGTTTTCCCCTTGAGATTGTCGACGCCCTTGTAAACTCCTGGGCGCCAGGTCGCGTTGGAATCAAGCTCAGTCCCGGTTTGGCTGGCGTCGGCACTTTCATCGCGGGAGCCGAGACGTTGGCGACCTTCGAATATCTGGTCGGTGAATTGTCGAAGCGTCATCTCGCTTATCTGCATCTGATGAATCCCATAAGCGATCCGACCGGGACACAAGTGGAAATTCTCGGCCAAGGCGTCGCCAAGCATTTCCCGCCGCTTTATTCCGGCACTCTGATTGCCAATGGCGGTTACACCTTTGAGAACCGGCAATGATCTGGTGCGCGATGGCTTCGCCGACATTGTTGCCTTTGGAGCGCCGTTTATCTCTAACCCGGACTCGGTCGAGCGTTTCTCCGATGATCTCAAACTCAAGCCGGGCGAGGGCGATGAGGGCGACCACCGCCCGTCGAAGCGTTGATGCGAGTCAAAATCGGACCTCTGCCCGAGTCGCTTTCGTCGCCTTACCGAATAGCGTGGGTAAGTGATGCGCGCCTTTACTCCCGAATTGTGAGGACTCTTCTCCAATTGGGGAAGCGATGCCTGGTTGCGCTCGGTCACCGCTGGGCTTACAAAGACAGTCGAGGAAAAACCCATGCCCAGCGCGTCGCAGCAGATCATGAGGCTAGGATTCGGGTTCGCTGTGTCACAGGCGCTGCGGGTAATTATCGAACTCGGCGTCCCCGATCTTCTGGCCGCCGGCGAGCGTTCGGTGGATGGACTAGCGGCCGCCACTCAGTCAGATGCTGACGCGCTTTATCGTGTAATGCGACTTCTCGCCCCTGAAGGGATCTTTAGGGAAGTTGCGCCCCGGAATTTCGAGTTGACGGAGATCGGTGCCGTGCTGCGCTCCGATCGGCCGAGTCCCCGTGACTTCGTCAGTATGATCAACAGCGAGGCCTATCTCGCCTTCGAGCAACTCCTGTATTCAGTCCGCACAGGAAAGCCAGCCTTCGACAAGGTGTTTGGGAGCCCAAGGTTTGACTGGCTGTCGCAACACCCCGAGCAGGCTGCCTTGTTTCAGCGTGCCATGGTCGCCGTGAGCCAAGGCAGCAACGAGGCCGTTGCCGAAGCTTATGACTTCAGACCTTTCACGCGGATCATAGACGTTGGCGGCGGACATGGTCAGCTTCTCTCGTCGATCCTGGCCCGCAACCCCCATTTGAGCGGCGTGCTTTTCGATCTGCCTTCGGGCGTCGCGGCGGCACACGAGGGTACCGGAGGCGACCTGCCGCGCACCGAATTTATCGCTGGTGATTTCTTTGAGAGCCTTCCCAGTGGTGATGTCTATGTCATCAAGAAGGTCGTTCACGATTGGGACGATGGGCGTGCTGCGGCGATCCTGCGAAATTGCCGAAAGGCGATGCTACCAAACGCGAAGGTGCTTGTGGCAGAGACGCTGGTGCCGCCGGGTGACGAACCGCACCACATTAAAAGTATCGACGTGGTCATGCTCGCCGTCACCGGCGGCCTGGAGAGGACAGAGGCACAGTATGCAAGCTTGTTCGACGCCGCCGGGCTACGGCTTGAACGGGTGATTCAGACCTCAGGACCGATTTCCATCCTCGAGGCGTCTCTCGCCCACGGGTAAGGTCTCGTCGTGCGATTTAATGGGTCTGAGCCCAAGCGTTAGGCGATGAGCGATTGACCGGCTTCTCGATCACAGTCGAGGACGTCGTCGATCTTTCTGCAATCAAGACAAGGTTGGGAATGCCTGCCGCAATAGGAGGCTGCCATCGCGGAGTGTTCCAGGGAAGTATCTTGAAGGACATGTGTCGTTGGGGGGCGGTGCCTGAGAGACCTGATATCGACTTTCTGGCTGTGCCCCTGAATGCCAGCGGCACCGCTCGGCATGGGGACGACCCGCAGGCTTCGGCTGGAGCAGGGGGCACCGTTCCTGTATCAGGTGGTGCGGCCGAAGAACGTTACGATCCTGTCTTGCTGTTTTGTCACGCACAGCATTTCTTGCCCGCCTCTGGTGCGCAGCATGTCACCGCTGCCTGTTCTGCGAGCCAGCGGTCGCGTGGTTTGCAACTGGCAGGGCGTGGCGACAGACGGACACGAAGGATGTCGTCCGCTTCTACAGGAGCGTTAGCGCAGTAGAGCTGCATGGGCTTCACACCGTCGCTCACCTCGAATGTCAGCTTGGCTGAGCCGTCGAGGGAAACGTGTTCAGAGACCTTCCTGACGATCGCTGAAAATTTTCCAGCCGTCATGTGCCTCCGATCACCGTCATCGACATCCCACAGCTGGACGAAGATTTCCGACCACGCCTCAGGGTTCGCTCCGCAGTCCAGAGCGGAGAATTGGCCGGCCTTGACCTCGGTGACGTGATACCCCGGACGGACTGACATTCCGTCGTATTCGAAGACGAGCGGTTTTTCTGCCGCTCGTGCGAGCTTTTCCAGGAGCGAACCCAAACTGATATCGTCAGCGGCATCGAAGCTATTGTCCAAGACCGTCATCCGAGCTACTCCTTGGTTTGATAGTTTTAGGATTATTAAAATATGGAAGAGCGTCAAGCCCTCATGTCCTTCGCGGCGCTTTCTCAGGAGACCCGTTTGGGAATCGTCCGAAACCTGGTGGTCGCCGGGCCCGACGGCATGCCTGCCGGTGCCGTCGCCGAGGCAATGGGGGTCTCAGCCTCCAATGTGTCTTTCCATCTCAAGGAACTGGAACGCGCGGGCCTGATCGCCCAGAGACGGGAGTCCCGATCAATCCGATACAGCGCGAACTACGAGGCGCTGTCAGGCCTGGTGAGGTTTCTGATGGAGGACTGTTGTTCGGGTCATCCAAGGGTTCTCGGGGTCACAGGCAAGGAGGGGGATTGCTGCTCATCCGATACCACGGCAGCACAACAGAATGTCTGAAACCAAGGATGGAATTCCGGTCGCCGTGGTTTGCGCGCTCGGCCTCACGCAGATCATCGGCTATGGCACGCTCTATTATAGCTTCAGCATCCTCGCGCCCGGAATGGCCCGCGATCTCGGCCTGAGCGTAGAACAGGTGTTCGGCATCTTCTCGGCATCACTTTTTGTCGGGGGGCTCTCTGCTCCCTTCATCGGGAAGTGGATGGATCGTTTCGGTGCCGCCTTGGTGATGACCGCCGGCTCGGCTTTGACGGCAGTGACGCTGCTGCTTTGCGCTTGGTCGCCCTCGGTCGCGGTATTTTCTGTCGCCATCGTCCTTCTCGAAGTGGCTTCCGGCATGGTGCAGTATCAGGCGGCATTCGCGGCGCTCGTCGAGAGCCGCCCAAAGGCCGCCTCCCGAAGCATCACCTATCTCACGCTCATCGGCGGGTTCGCGTCTACCATCTTCTGGCCGATTGCGGCCAACCTCCATGAAGATTTTTCTTGGCGTGAAATCTACGTGGCATTCGCGGGGTTGAACCTGATCGCATGCCTGCCTTTGCACTACTGGATAATGCGCCACAGGCGATCCGAGGCGGCTCTTTCATTTCACAAGCCTATGGCCCCTGTCGTCGGAGCGTTACCGGCCGAGGCAAGGCGGCGCGGCATGTTGGTGGTCTCATTGGCATTCGCCCTGCAGGGCTTTTCGCTTTCCGCCATACTGACCCACATGGTCCCCATGCTGGGCGGGATCGGGCTCGGTGGGGCTGCGGTCATTGTCGCTTCGTTGTTCGGCCCCTCCCAAGTCTTGAGCCGATTGATCAATATGGTTTTCGGAAAGAGCCTTTCGCCGCCAATGCTGGCAACGTTGTCGGCCGTCCTGATTGTATTGGGTGTTATTATCCTTGGAGTGTCGGGAGCCTGGTTGCCCGGTGCTGTGGCATTCGCGGTATGTCTTGGGCTGGGATCGGGCATCAACAGCATCGCGCAAGGGTCACTTCCGCTTTGGCTCTTCGGATCGGAAGGCTATGGAGCAATCACAGGACGGATGGCGGCGTCACGGCTTGCGGCGGGAGCCATGGCTCCATTCGTGTTCTCCGTTGTGATGGAAACATTCGGCATCGACGTCGCTTTGCTGGCAAACGCCTGCCTGGGCGCGATAGGTATCGTGGCGTTCATGGCGGTGGCGTCTTCGGCGAAGCGAAGCGGGATTGGGGTCTCCACCGCGGATACATGACCGCGGATGGCCGCCGCTATCGGCCGCCCATGGCGGACTGGTGTCATGGGAATGAAACCGGTGACGGGGCGCTGGAGCCGCCGACTTTTTCGAAAGTGCTGAACTGGAAATTCTGCACTGATCCCCATGGGGTCGTGTGTTCATGCCGCCGCGTTGCAACGAGCCTAAACTGTTCGCCAAGAATCACTTGCAAGCTCTCCGCATCGTAACGGGCTACCGGAAGACCGCTGCATTTCTCCGGCCCATCCAAAGCGAAGGTGCCGATCACGGCTTTGCCTCCGTCTTTGAGGGCCCGTGCCAGGACGCGAATATAGGATTGCTGATCGATGACAGTTGTCAGGAAATGAAAAGTGGCCCGGTCGTGCCAGAGGTCATACGCGCGGTCCGGCATCCATGAGGTCACATCCGATACAACCCATTCTACATGAGCCATCTCTGCCAGTCGCGACTTGGCCCTGCCGAGTGCTGCGCTGGAAAGATCAAGCACAGCAACGTGCGCCTGACCGGCGTCCACCAGTGTATCCACCAACCGCGACGCTCCGCCACCAATGTCGACGACTGCCATTGCCGGTGTCAGTCCCGCTTCCTGCAGCAGCGTCAGCGATAGCTTCGGGGTTTCCTCGTACCAACTGACGTCTGTGTCAGACCTGGTCGTATAGACACCTTGCCAATGCGTCTGTTGGTCGGGCGTTGCCATGATATCATCCCTGTTGAGGTGGCAGTTTACCAGATGTCGGCCAATTCTGTATTGAAGCCACCGTCTCCCGGGGCATATCAACCGGCGGCTTTTGGGGCGCAAAACGGACCGGGTCGATATCACTCAGATCGATTTCAACGCGACCCGTTTCTCCAGGTTCGCGGCGTCCTCCTTCCTCTCGCTGTAGCGGTCCGTGAGATAGTTGGAGGCATCGCGGGTCAGCAGCGTGAACTTCACCAGTTCCTCACAGACGTCCACGACTCGATCGAAAAACGACGAGGGTTTCATTCTGCCTTCGGCGTCGAACTCCTGATATGCCTTCGCTACCGACGACTGATTGGGAATCGTGAACATCCGCATCCAGCGGCCGAGAACGCGCATCTGGTTCAGCGCGTTGAAGGATTGGCTGCCGCCGGACACCTCCATGACCGCGAGCGTCTTGCCCTGCGTTGGACGCACAGAACCGATCGAGAGTGGAATCCAGTCAATCTGCGCCTTCATGATCCCTGTCATGGCACCATGGCGCTCCGGACTGACCCAGACCTGCCCTTCAGACCATTCGGAAAGCTCGCGCAATTCCTGCACCTTGGGATGGGAGGGCGGCTCCTCGTCGGGTAGGGGAAGGCCCTTGGGGTCGAACATTCTGACTTCGCATCCGAGGCGTTCAAGTAGGCGGCGCGCTTCATGGGCGAGCAGACGGCTGTAGGAGACTTCGCGTAGCGAACCGTAGAGGATAAGGATTCGCGGCTTGTGCGTGGAGAAAGCCGGGCGCAGGGCATCGAGATCGGGCTGGCGCAGATACCGGGCTTCCAATGCGGGGAATATGTCAGACAATCCGCTTTCCCTCCTCGTCGAGGACCTTCTCGCCATCTTCCTTGGTGAATGCGCCCTTGTGGGTGTCCGGCAGGATGTCCAGCACGAGTTCGGAGGGCCGGGCCAGACGGGTTCCAATCGCAGTGACGACGAACGGGCGGTTGATGAGGATCGGTACCTTCAACATGGCGTCGAGAAGTTGGTCGTCGGTCAGGTTCAGGTTGTCGAGCCCGAGTTCTGCATAAGGGGTTCCCTTCTCGCGGATTGCCTGCCGGACAGTCAGGCCCGCGTCCTCGATCATTTTGGTGAGCTGTCCCCGAGAAGGCGGTGTCTTGAGGTACTCGATCACCCTGGGCACAAGGCCGGCATTCCGGATCATCTCCAGTGTGTTCCGCGACGTTCCGCACGCCGGATTGTGGTAAATGGTGACGTCCATGTTTACGCCCTTTCGCTGGCTGTATTCTTGATGACTGCGGGGCTGGCTTCGTACCATCCCTTGGAACGGTTCACGATCCAGACGACCGACAGCATCACCGGCACCTCGATCAGTACGCCGACGACCGTTGCCAGCGCTGCTCCAGATTGGAAACCGAAGAGGCTGATGGCGGCAGCGACGGCAAGTTCGAAGAAATTGCTGGCGCCGATGAGGGCGGATGGACCGGCCACGCAATGCTGTTCTCCGGACATCCGGTTGAGCAGATAGGCAAGTCCTGAATTGAAGTAGACCTGGATCAGGATCGGAACCGCCAGCAGCGCAATGATGGTCGGCTGCGCGATGATCTGCTCGCCCTGGAAGCCGAACAGGAGAACGAGGGTCGCCAGCAGTGCGGCGAGGGATAGTGGCTGTAGCTTCGCCAACAGGGCATCGAGCCTGCGTGTGGTGCCGTCTGCCGTCAGGTACTTGCGGATGGCCTGAGAGAGGGCCAACGGGATCAGGATGTAGAGGGCCACCGAGATCGTCAACGTGTCCCAAGGAACGGTGATCGCGGACAGGCCCAGCAGGAGCCCGACGATCGGCGCAAAGGCGACGATCATGATGGCGTCGTTCAGCGCCACCTGGGAGAGGGTGAAGTGGGGCTCGCCCTTGGTGAGGTTACTCCAGACAAAGACCATTGCGGTACAAGGGGCGGCGGCGAGGATGATAAGGCCCGCGATGTAGGAATCGATCTGGTCGGCGGGAAGCAGTGGGCGAAACAGCCATCCCACGAACAGCCAGCCGAGGAGCGCCATCGAGAAAGGCTTGACGGCCCAGTTGATGAAAAGCGTGACCCCGATGCCGCGCCAGTAGCTAGTGACCCTGGCAAGAGAACCGAAGTCGATCTTCAGCAGCATCGGGATAACCATCAGCCAGATGAGAATGGCCACTGGAATGTTCACCTTGGCGACTTCGGCAGCACCGATGGCATGGAACACACCAGGCATCAGGTGACCAAGCGCGATGCCGACAACGATACACAGGAAGACCCAGACGGTAAGGTATCTCTCGAAGGTGGACATCAGTTGGCCCTTTCGGATTTGACGGATGCACCTTCAAACGCACCAATCTGGCGAAGATTGTGTTCCAGCGCCATGCGATCGATGGACGCGAGTGGAAGATTGATGAAGGCTGAGATGCGGTTTTTCAGGAAGCGGGCGGCCTGGGCGAAGGCACGATGAACTTCGACCTCGGTGCCGACAACCGCCGCGGGGTCCTCCACGCCCCAGTGTGCCGTCATCGGGTGGCCGATCCAGACAGGGCAGGCTTCGCCGGCTGCGCTGTCGCAAACCGTGAAGATGAAGTCCATCGCGGGAGCGCCAGGTTCGGCAAACACGTCCCAGGTCTTGGACGAGAAACCCGTCGACGGATAGCCGAGGGCCTCCAGCTCCTTTAGCGCGTGTGGGTTCACTTCACCTTTTGGCTGGCTACCTGCGGAGAAGGCCTTGAAGCGACCTCCGCCATCCCTGTTCAGGATGGACTCGGCGAGAATAGAACGTGCGGAGTTTCCCGTGCACAGGAAGAGCACGTTGTAGGGCTTGTGGGTCATGGTCGTGGTCCGTGGCTAGGTCGGATGCCGGGTGAGTTTCATGATCGTCGCCGACGCGGGACAGAGGCCCGATAGCTGGCGGGTGGAGAGGATTGTCGAAGGTACATCATCGCGCTGTACGGCGACGAAGCCCAAGCCCTCGAAAAACGTCTCGGCGCTTGTGGTTGCGAGATAGACCTCGCAGCCGAGGGGAGCCTGTGCGATCGTCAGTTCGGCCAGTTGCCGTCCGTATCCTCGCGATCTGAACTCAGGCAGGATCATCATCGAGCGCAAAAGGCAGGCGCTTCCACATTCCTCAAGCCCGGAGTAGCCAACTATGCTGTCTTGGCCGTCCAAGAGCTGGAAATAGGACCGACCACGCTCATCGAGATCGTCCACCGGAAGGCCCGCCACGGTCAAAGCGGACTTGATATCGTCTCCGGCCGGTACCGGGTAAAGCTCTAGTTCACGCATGGTCCCGATTTCTCCGGCGAGCAGCATGGCGTGAGATCGGCAATAAGCGGCGCACACAACTCGGCGTTGCCGCCGCAGCAGTCCTTCAGCAGGAAGAGAGTGAGGACACGGAAACCTTCGAGGTCAGCGCGATAGATGACAGATCGGCTCTGCCGTTCGCTTCTCACGATGCCAGCCCGCGACAGGGTCGCCAGGTGTGCGGACATGGTGTTCTGTGGAACGTCAAGCATTCGCGCCAGTTCGCCTGCCGGAATGCCATCCGGTTCCGATTTTACCAGCAGACGGAAGGTTTCAAGCCTCGTCGTCTGCGCCAAGGCGGCAAGCGCCGCGATTGCGTTTTTCGATTCCATATATCCAGAATAATGGATATATTTGGTGTGTCAACAGGATTGCCCTCGTCGCGAGGACCCAGCTGGACCGTATCGAAAGCCCGCATTCCGCATCAAGGATGTCATTGCGAACGGAAAAGATCATTGTGACCGCGGCGATGTGGACCTCTGGCGTGCTGAACAGGCACGGTAGCGATCCGCTGCCAACAGCACCTGTGGTAGCCGCTGGCCTTGGTAGCGCCCTTGCCCATACCCGGTTCGCGAACGGACCCATAAAGAAGGGCGACCTCATCAACATGAAAACGGGCGGGGTCCACAAGCGCTACTGCGCTCCGATCTGTCGCATTGCGATGACTGGAAAGCATTGGGACGAAAGTTCGCAGATTCCATGATGCTTCCCCGGCGGGTGACCTCTCGGGAATTTCCAGGATCGAGCCAGGAATGACCTCTAACGATGCCGACCTTGTCGTGAGAAATGCGGTCGAGGAGGCGAGGCAAGGGCTGACGCCGAGCTTTATCCCGAAACCGACGAGGGCAGAGCCGACAAGCCCCATGCCACTCGTGTTCGTGCCCCACTTCCGACCGTTCCCTGGATGTTATGGCAACGATGCGCGACGGCTTGAAAGGGCTGCTTTCGCGAGACGATAGAATTTCTGCCTTCGGATTTTGCCGGCCGGCGGAGATCATCGGGGGCGGCGCAAGGGGTGTGCCGCCGGCTCTGCCGTCGTCGATTTTTCAGGAGAGACGTGATGTCCATCAACCGCCGCCAGTTCAACCAGCTGCTGCTGCTGAGCAGCGCAAGCCTTGCTTTTACCCGTCCTTCCCTTGCCGCCGGAGAAACACCTGTTCGTGGCGGTACGCTCAACTGGGCCTATTATCCTGATCCGACATCGTTGATCGCGATCAACACGTCGTCCGGCACCGGCCAGGCGATCGGGCCGAAGGTGAATGAAGGGCTTCTGGACTTCGATTACGATCTTAATCCCATTCCCCTGCTGGCGACGGAATGGTCGGTCAGCGAGGACGGTCTTCGTTATACCTTCAAGCTGCGCCAGGGGGTCAAGTGGCACGACGGCAAGGATTTCACCTCTGACGACGTCAACTTCACGATCTTCCGGTTGAAGGAGGCACACCCACGCGGCCGCATAACCTATCAGAACGTCACGGCCGTCGAAACGCCGGATGCCCACACCGCCGTCATCGTGCTGTCCAAACCGGCTCCCTACCTCATCTCGGCGCTGAGCAGCTCGGAATCGCCGATCGTTCCCAAGCATGTGTACGAGACCTTCAAGCCGCAGGAGCAGCCGAAACTGGAACAAACGATCGGCACCGGTCCCTTCATCCTCAAGGAATGGGTGCCCGGCAGCCATCTGATCTTCGATCGCAACCCGGACTATTGGGATGCGCCCAAGCCCTATCTCGACCGGGTCGTGCTGCGCGTCATTCTCGATCCCGCCGCGCGTGCCGCTGCGCTCGAAACGGGCGAGACCGATATCGGCGCCAATCCTGTGCCCCTGTCCGATATCGAGCGCCTGAAGGCCAATACGAGCCTTGTCGTCGATACCACGACCTATGCCTATTCGGGCCCGCAGCAGCAGCTGTTCTTCAACTATGAAAACGAGATCTTGACGAAGCGCGACGTGCGACTGGCAATCGCGCATGCCATCGATCTGCAGAAGCTCGTCGATATCGCGCTCTATGGATATGCGCAGGTTTCGCCAAGCCCGATCAGCACGGCATTGCCGAAATGGTACGATCCGAGCATCACGGCGAGGGAGCCTGATCCGAAGCTTGCCGAAAGGTTACTTGACCAGGCGGGCTACCCGCGCGGGGCCGGTGGAACGCGCTTCACGCTGCGTCTCGCCTATAATTCGTTCCTGCCGCCGTCCTATGCAGACTTCATCAAGCAGTCGCTTGCCGTCGTCGGGATCGATGCCGAAATCCTGAAGCTCGATCTCGCGACTTTCCTCAAGACCGTCTACACGGATCGCAAGTGGGATCTCGTCATTGAATCTCTCTCGAACACTTTCGATCCGACGCTTGGCGTGCAGCGCGCCTATTGGTCGAAGAACTTCAAGATCGGTCTCGTTTTCTCCAACGCAAGTCACTACTCCAATCCGGAGGTGGACCGGCTCCTCGAAGCCGCGGCAGTCGAACCGGACGAGAGCAAGCGCCGCGACGTCTGGTACCAGTTCCAGCGCCTCATCCATGACGACGTCGTATCCGTCGACCTGGTCGCCGCAGGCGCGCAGATCGTCGCCAACAAGAAGGTTCGGAATTTCGCGCCGGGCGCCCAGGGCATCAACAACAGCTTTGGACAGATCTGGCTGAGCCCCGACGCCTGATACTCGGTTGTGCAAACGACCAGCCGCAGGTGGAGCTGCGGCTGGTCGACGATTTGCGTCATTGGTGATCATTCAACACATGGCGGAAGCGTTGGTTTGCATGGGAGCGACAGCGCTTTCGCGCCATCCTTCCGGCTCGCATCTCACGATTGAAGACGGCGAAGTATGCCACCCAATTCCGCGACCGTTTGCATCGGGGTTGACGCCGGAGCGGGAGCCGGCGCGAGGATCGTCCCCTGTACGTCCCGTGGCGAGCATCCCAGCACCTGCCGAAAAGCGCGCGTGAAGGTACTGGCGTCGGAAAAGCGAAACATTTCGGCAAGCTCGCTGGTCGTGAAACGGTTGGTGGGATCCCGCAGCATGCGATAGGCCGCGAGCAAGCGTTGTCGCTGGATGTAATGTGACACGCCCTGCAACGGTTCGAACAGGGAATACAGCGTCGAACGAGAGACCCCGATGTCCCGGCAGAGAGTTGCCGGGCTGAGCGTTGGGGACAACAGGCTCATATGGATCCTCTGCCGCGCTCGCTCCAGGCGCGTCGATGCAATCGGTTTGCTGGCCTCGGCCAGCCTGTCGGGCGTTGGCGCCACACACGCGATGATCATCGCGGCAATGGATTCGACCAGGCGCGGGACGTCCTCTGTCACCATCGTGGGGAGGCGTCGTTCTACCGAGATGAAAAAATCGGACAGGAGAATACCCAGCCCATCGCTCGCGAGCGTTTCCGAGTGCGTGTCAAGCAAGCCTGCAACGGGGCGCAGAAGATCGCGCGGAATGAATAGTGTCGATACGCTCGAGTCCGCCGCAGCGCCACTGAATTGCCGGCCGAGGGATCGAAAATAGACCTTTGGCGAGCCTTCGACCGCCTGCTCGGTGTATCGTGCGCTTTCGGGCAGAACAAAACACCAGTGATCCAGCGGATCCTTGCTGAGATGCTCCCAACTGCGTGGTACCAGCGGGCCTGGCATGCGCGACGACGTGAACGCAATGGCGCCCAAGTCCCACACCTTGTTCTCGAAGGTAAAGGCGTTGCGGTTGTCCGTAGACAATGACACGTCGATGACCGCTGAATTATAGGCGCGCCATGCCTCGAACTGATGTTCCTTTGGCAATGAACGCGTATCGAAGATCAGTGGTGCAATACGATTCTTGACGATCATCAAACCTCTGGTGTTCCAGTGGCGTCGGGTGGTGCCTGTTCATGTGTATACTATGATTAATACTCCAATCAATATTACGTGCGGTGTAGGTCTATTTTGACGACTGCCGATTGCGTATTCCGTTGCTGCAGATGGCGAAGGAAGGCAGCTCTACAAGACGGACGCCGCGCCTCAATCGCGGCATCTCTCACTGCGAAGCGCCAACTCGCGCCAGAGCTCCCTTTGCCGCGATGGTACGGATCATATGGCTCTGTGGCGCGTGTGAGCGTGCCGTGATCGCATCGCGGTGGTGCCGTTCGAGCTGGAAATCCCGGTTGAGGCCCGGATTTCCGGCAAGCTCCAGCGCCAGATTGGTGATGGCGACGGCATTGTCGATCACGACGTGGCGAACGCTCATCCCGTCCATTCCGACCGACCGCCCCGCATCGACGTCTTCTCCGAGCGACCGCAACAACCTCTCGTTCGTGGCAAGCCGGATCTCGATCTCGCCGAGCCCATCCTGGACACGCGGGACCGTTGCGATCGGGGCGCCGAGACTGGCCGGCGCGTGGTGCGCGGCGAACTGCAACACCCGGTCGCGGGCCGACTTGGCCACGCCGTGATAGACGGCGCCGATCAGCGAGAAGAAGAAGGCGGTCGCATGCTCGTGGCGTACGATCGGCTGGCTGGCGGGTTGCGCTTCGATGATATCGTCAGCGGCGATGACGACATCGTCCAGAATGATGTCGTCGCTCGCCGTCGCATGCATGCCGGCGGCGTTCCATGTCTTTTCGATGCGCAGGCCGGGTGCATCGGTCGGCACGAGGAAGGAGGCAAGGCGCGGCGTCTCCTCCTCGGTCAGCGCCAAGAGAGCAACCCATTTCAGGATCGGAATGCCGGTGACGTAGCTCTTGCGCCCGGTGATGCGCCAGGTATCGCCATCAGGTCGGGCGATTGTTTCGGGCAGCGCGCCGTGAGCGGGGGAGCCGATGCGCGGCTCGGCCTGGGCGGCGTTGATCAGGGCAGGGCCCATGCGGTTTGCAGACAAGACCCGCTGCGCCAACGCAGGCGCCCATTTGCCGAAGCGGCGGATCGAGTAGTGCGTGTTGTAGTGCATCGCCAGCACCAGCGCCGTCGACGGTTCGCCACGGGCGATTTCACTGATGATCGCCTGTGCCTCCTTGAGGCCGCCGCCCAATCCGCCATGCTCGCGCGCGGTCACGAGGCCGAGGAGACCCGCTCCAAACAGCGTCTCGAAGTTGGCGAAAGGAAAGTCTCCCGTGGCGTCGTGATGGGCGGCATTGGTCGAGAATTCATCGGCAAGGCCTTTCGCCTTGCCGATCAGGTCGTTGAATTCCTGTGTCATGATGATCGGGATGCTTTCTGCTTCACGCGACGGCGCGGGTGTCGAAAGCGTCGATGTGACGGCGGTCGACCCAGTCGGTGATGGAAAAGTCGTCTGCAAGGAAACCGAAGTCGCGCAGGAAATCCTTGTAGTGTCCGATTGCATCGATGAGTTCGGCCTGCAGGCCGAGGCCGAGGTGATGGTGGATATCAGGGCCATTGGCCGCGAGGACCTGCTCTTCGGTCGCACCCGCTTCGCGGGCGACGAAGCGGCGCGTTTCCTCGGGATGGGCTTCGGCCCATGCGCTCGCCTTGAATATCGCGTCCAGCAACCGGCCAACGAGGTCCGGGCGATCCTCGGCAAGCAGCTCGTCGACGGTCAGCACACGCGGCGAGCCGGAATTGATGCGGATCTTCGGGTCGGGGTGGAAGCCGAACTCGACCACCTCCACGGCGCCGATAAGGTTGGCGACATTGATGCCGGCTGTGCCTTTCACGTAGATCGCGTCGACCTCCCCGCGAAGCAAGGCTGCAACTTCCTCGCCATAGGCCTGCCGGCGCTTCAGGCCGAAAAGCGATGGCCCTTCCTGGCTGGCAAGAACGGAATCGGCAAGAGCGATATCGACGATTTCGACATCGGACGGCGCGAGGCCTTCGAGCGACAGCGCGGAGACCAGCCCCTTGAGCGCCGTGGCCCGCATGAAATCGACGATGCCTTCCGGGCGGCGCGCGATGCCGAAGCGCCGGCCCTTCAAGTCCTTCGTCGTCTTGATCCCGGTTTCCGGCAGCGTGATGATCGCCTGGAATTCATCGGTCCAGGTGATGCCGACGAGCCGCGTCTTGCGGCCTTCCGAGCGGGCGCGGATCGGCGGCACGTTGCCGCCGTGACGGAAGGACCAGTCGAGCGTGTGGTTGAAATGGCTCTGGCGGATATTGCGGTCCGGCGAGTCGATGATCGATTTCAGCGTGACGCCGTCCTTGCGGAAGCCTTCTTCGAGATAGCCGAGCTGCGCGGCAAGGCCGACGGGCGTCGGGACAGGGCAGCGCGTGTACCAGATTTCAGAAACGGTATTCTTTGTCATCATCGTCCCTTTCAGTGGCGCAGGCCGGCCTGCTTCATCAACGGCAGGACCTCGCTGCCGAAGAATTCCAGGTCGTCGCGGAAGTCGAAGAAGCTGAGTTGAAGGCCATCGACGCCGGCGGCCTTCAGTTTGACGAATTGATCGACCACCTGCTCCGGCGAGCCGATGACACGGATGTTGCCGCCGATGGCGCGATAGGGGTCGGCCGGGTCGCGTCCCTTCCAGGCCTGCGCATCCGAATTCAGCGACTGGAAGCCGTGGGGCGAACGCTGGTCGGCGTGGGCGACGATCTTGTCGGCTAGCGCCCAGGCTTCCTTTTCCGTTGGCCGGCAGATGACCATCGGATTGAGGAGCGTTTTCACCGTCCGGCCGACATCGGTGGCCGCTTCCTTCACCCGCTTCGTATGTGCGGGCAGGGATTGCAGCGCGCTGTCGATATCGGCGCCCGTCGGGCTGGTGATGAACACGATATCGGAGTAGCGGCCGGCAAAGGCGATGCCGGCATCCGACCCCGTCGCGTTCACCAGGATAGGGCGTCCAAAGTTCGGCTTCGGCGTGACAAACCCGCCCCCGAGCTTCCAGCTGCTTTCGCCCTCGTAAGAGAAGTTCTCCGTGTCGCTCCAGAGCCGCTGGACGACTTCCAGGAATTCGGCGGCCAGCGCATAGCGCTTGTCGTGCTCGATGCGCGGCCAGCCGAACATTTCGTGCTCGACGGCCCGGTGGCCGGTGACGACGTTGATACCCCAGCGCCCGCCGGTAATATGGTCGAGCGTGGCGCCGAACTTGGCGAGATGCAGCGGGTGCCATGGGCCGTAGAGGACGTGCATGGTGGAGATCAGGATGATCTTCTTCGTCAGGCCGGCAAGGGCTGCCGTCGAGACGAAGCTGTCGAGCGCCTGCCCGTCGAAGACGCCGCCATAGCCGCCCTTGGGCAGCCATTGCGAAAGGGCAAAGACGAGATCGAAGCCCAGTTCCTCGGCTTTCAGCGTCAGCGCCTTGTTGTAGTCGAAGCGCCAGTCGGTCGATCGCTCCAGCGTCGACTGGGTCCAGCCGCCCGCCTGGATCGGCAGGAAGAGCCCGAGCAATACGGGCTGCTCAAGCGCCTTCGACAAAGGACTGTCTGGAAAATCCGTCGGCGCAGTGAATTTCGGCAGGCCCACGAACGAGCCAGGCAGGTGTTGGATGGACATGGCGTCCCCTTGCTTCTCGGGTTCTAGAGGATTAGCCGCCTGCCTCAGGAGGCGGCGACATAGGCGTAGGCAAGGCTTCCGGACACGCCTTCGCCGCCAACTGTGTGGTCGCTGATGCGCTTGTTGTAGATCGTGAGTTCCGGTTGGCTGACGATGTCGATCGCCGGCAGATCCTCGACCAGGATCTGCTGGATCTCGCGCCATTGCTCGACACGTTTTGCGGCGTCGAGTTCGATGGCCGCGGCCTCCAGCAGTGCATCGACCTTGGGGTTGGAGTAAGCCGATCCGTTGGAGAAGGGCACGCCCGGCTTGAAGTTCCTGCTCCAGTAGAGACGCTGCACGCCGACCGTCGGATCGAAGAGGTTGCTCATCCCTTCGAAGGCGAAATCGAAGTCGCGATCGGTGTAGATGCGCTTGGTGTAGGTCGCGAAGTCCTGGCTGCGGACGGTGGCGTCGATGCCGACCTTGGCGAGCGCCTGGCGGATGTATTCGGAGCCGCGCGGGTAGCTTTCGCCACTCGGCACGTAGTCGAGGTTGATGCGGGCGCGGATGCCGTCGGAACCCCGCGGATAGCCCGCCTCGTCGAGCAGCTTTTCGGCTGCGGCCAGATCGATCGGATAGGTCTTGAGATCGGCGACATACCATTTGGTCAGGTTCGGGTTGATCGGCCCGGAGATAGCCTCTCCGTAGCCGTAGTTGATGGTGTTGCGGATCACGTTCCGGTCGATGACATGCGCAAAGGCCTGTCGGACGCGTACGTCCTTGAACAAAGGACGCTCCAGATTGAACTCGATGCGGCTGACGCCGTTTGAATACTGATAGCCGCGGGTTTCGAAGGCGATGCCTGGCAGCGTCTTGAAGCGCTCGAGGTCGCTCAACGGCACCGGCGTCGACGGCGCGAGGTCGATCTCGCCAGTCTCGATCGCGATCGAGCGCGCTGCGGCATCGGGAATGAAGCGGACGATCAGCTGATCGAGATAGGGCCGCGGCTGGTCCCAGTAATCGGTATTGCGCTCATAGACGATATGGCTTCCGCGCACCCACTCCTTGAACTTGAAGGGTCCTGTGCCGATCGGTGCGAGGTTTGCCGGGTTCTCGGCAACCTTCGTGCCTTCGTAGACATGGCGGGGAACGATCGGCGTTTCCGAGGAGGCGAGTGCCGTGATCAGGTAGGGCGCCGGCTTCGAAAGCGTCAGGACCGCCGTCAGTGCATCGGGCGTTTCGACATCGACGAGATTGAGGAAGGTGTTTCGGCCGCGCGGATGCACCTCCTTGATCGTCTTGATCGAGAAGGCGACGTCCGCCGAGGTGAAGGGCTGGCCATCATGCCACTTCACGCCGTCGCGAAGCTTGAACGTATAGCGAAGCCCGTCGTCACTGATCGCCCATTCCTTGGCCAGCAGCGGCTTCGGGTTGAGGTCGAAGTCATAGGTCAGCAACCCTTCGGTCGTCTTCGGCGAGACATAGACCGAATTGAAGGCCGTGTGTGCGATCGTCGTCAGCACCGGCGGCTCGGCGGACAGCAGCAGAACCGCCGTGCCGCCACGCACCGGCTCGGCAAGGGCGGGCAGGTGGGTTGCCATGGTCACGCCGAGCGCGACCGAGGAGAGAAGAAAGCTGCGGCGCGTCGGAGCCGAAAATACGGTCATGTGTCGTCCCTCAAAGGCTGCGAGCCGCATTCCATTGGATCGGCCCTTCCTGGTCTGTCTTTCTGTCGAGGTGCGACGCCGTAGGGCTTTTTACCTCAGCAGAGCGATGCTTGGGTATGAATACCCCCAAAACTAGAAAATTGTGGCATTTAATTTTTCAATAGGCCTGTTTATTGGCTATTTGTAGAATTATTTGCCAATACGGATTTGACAAAACACACAGATTTAGTCAACTATTATTGCGCAACAGCGAAAACAAAATCTGCGAACGTCGCGAGGTGAATGGCAATGTCGGCTTACAAGCGCGTGTGGCGAACGGTTCGCAAGACGATCGTCCAGGCGGTGCCCACCATGCTCGGGATCGTCATCCTCAATTTCTTCCTGCTGAAGCTCGCCCCGGGGGATGCTGCCGATGTAATGGCGGCCGAATCGGGCTCGGCCACCGTCGAGACGATGGCAGCGCTCAGGGAGCGGTTCGGCCTCGACAATCCGATCCTCGTGCAGTTGGGGAACTACCTGAACAACCTTGCCCACTTCAGTCTGGGGTTCTCACCGCGCTATGGCATGCCGGTGGCTGATCTGATCGGCCAGCGTCTGCCGGGCACGCTGATGCTGATGCTTGTCGCCCTGTTCATCGCGATCACGGTCGGATTGTTCCTCGGGTCGTTGATGGCGACTTTTTCGGGACGCTTGCCGGATCGACTGATCTCGATCGTGTCGTTGCTGTTCTATTCCATTCCCGGGTTCTGGATCGGCCTGATGCTGATCCTGCTCTTCTCGGTGAAGCTCGGCTGGCTGCCGAGCGGCGGCGACAGCACCATCGGGTCACGCCTGACGGGCATTCCTGCCATCCTCGATCGCATGCGCTACATGGTGCTGCCCGCCACCTCGCTGGCGCTCTTCTACCTCGCGATCTATGCGCGGCTGACAAGGGCCTCGATGCTGGAGGTGAAGTCGCAGGACTTCGTGCGCACAGCGCGCGCCAAGGGCGTGTCGCCCTTCTTCCTGACGACCCGCCACATCCTGCGCAATGCACTGATCCCGATTACGACAATGGCCGGCATGCACTTCGGGGGCATGCTCGGCGGCGCGGTGGTGGTGGAGACCGTCTATAGCTGGCCAGGCCTCGGTCGCCTCGCGTTCGAAGCTGTGATGGCGCGCGATTTCAGCGTTCTGCTCGGCATTTTGCTGCTCTCGTCCTTCCTTGTGATCGTCGCAAACGCTGCCGTCGATCTTCTGCAGGCATGGCTCGACCCCAGAATTGGAGCAAGTCGATGAATACCTACAAGCTTGGACCCTATGCAGGCGAGGCAATCGAATTCACCGCAAAGGGCGTTGTGGAGGCGGATTACGACCCTGAGAGCGCAAAGCCGGAGCCGCGTTGGGCCCATATCCACGCGCCCGATGTTCGCGCCTCCGTACCAGGTACGGCATGGCGCGGCGCACGCAGGGAACTGAAGGTCTTCCTTTCCAATCCGAATGCTTTGTTCGGCGTTGCCTTTCTGGCTGCCGTGGCCTTTGCGGCGCTGTTTGCATCTGTCCTTTATCCCGGCGATCCGATGGAGATGGTCGCACGACCCTTCCTCTGGCCGGGACAGGCCAGCGCCTATCCGCTGGGCACCGATTCCATGGGCCGGGATGTGCTTGCCGGCATTCTCCATGGAGCGCGTATCTCGCTGACGGTGGGGATCGCGGCAACCGCGCTCGGGTTGACGGCCGGCATCGCCATCGGTGCGTCCGCCGGCTATTTCGGCGGCCTGGTCGACGACCTGCTTGTCAAGTTCATCGAGATCTTCCAGACGCTGCCGAGCTTCGTGCTGCTGGTGGTGCTGGTGGCGATCGCACAGCCGACGACCTCGACCGTGACGGTCGCGATTGCCATCGTCAGCTGGCCGACCGTTGCGCGTCTGACACGGGCCGAGTTCCGGGCAATCCGGGAGAAGGACTATGTTCTCGCCGCCCGCAGCCTCGGCTTCGGGCACGCGCGCATCATCTTCCGCGAGATCCTGCCGAATGCACTTCCGCCGTTGATCGTCACCTCTTCCGTGATGGTCGCCAGCGCAATCCTGATGGAATCGGCGCTGTCTTTCATGGGGCTGGGGGACCCGAACCGGGTGTCGTGGGGTTCGATGATCGGTGCCGGGCGCGACGTGATCCGCACTGCCTGGTATCTGACGGCGCTGCCAGGGCTTGCGATCGTATTCACGGTGCTTGCCCTTAATCTGATCGGCGACGGGTTGAACGATGCGCTCAACCCCCGCTTTTCGGAGGAGCGTTGATGACCAGTCTTCTCGATGTGCGCGACTTTTCGGTTCGCTTTCCGTCTGCCGAGCCGGTCAAGGGCGTGAGTTTCACCGCCGAGCCCGGTGAAATGCTGGCTGTTGTTGGCGAATCCGGGTCGGGAAAGTCGCTGACCGCACTCGGTCTCATGGGTCTGCTTCCACGGCAGGCAAGGGCAGGCGGCCAGATCTACTTCAAGGGGCAGGACCTCTTGGCGCTCCCCGAGCGACAGCTTCGGCGCATCCGCGGTCGCGATATCGCGATGATCTTCCAGGAGCCGATGACCTCGCTCAATCCGGTCCTGACGATTGGAGAGCAGATCATCGAAGTACTGCGCATCCATGAAAATCTGAGCCGCAGGCAGGCGCGGGGGCGCGCCATCGAACTGCTCGATCTGGTCAGCATTCCGCAGGCGGGTCGGCGGGTGGATGACTACCCGCACCAGCTTTCGGGCGGCATGCGCCAGCGGGTGATGATCGCCATCGCGGTTGCCTGCAATCCGACGCTCCTGATTGCCGACGAAGCGACCACCGCACTCGACGTGACCATCCAGGCGCAGGTGCTGCAATTGCTCGACAATCTGCGCAGCCAGCTGAATATGGCCGTCATCCTGATCACCCATGATCTCGGCATTGTCGCCCAATGGGCCGACCGCGTGGTCGTCATGTATGCCGGGCGCAAGATCGAGGAAGGGCTACCGGATGAGGTGTTCGAGACCCCCTATCATCCCTATACGCAAGGCCTGCTCTCTGCTTCGCCACGGCTGAAGGCCGATTATCACTACCGCGACGGGCCGCTGTCGGAAATCCCGGGCTCAATCGTATCGGCAGCCGGCGAAAAAGGCTGTTCGTTCCGCCCGCGTTGTCCGGTTGCCCGTTCCGCATGCGGTTCTTCCGTTCCGCCGCTCCTCAGCTTCTCGTCCGGGCGAGAAGTCGCGTGCCCCTATGTTCCAGCCATTGCGGAGGCAGCCCATGCCGCTACTGTCGGTCGATAGGCTTTCGACACATTATTCAGCAGCCGCAGGGACGGTTCGTGCCGTCGACGATGTCTCGCTTGAGATAGGCGAGGGCGAGACCGTCGCGCTCGTCGGCGAATCCGGTTGCGGCAAGTCTACCCTCGGCAAATCACTGATGCGGCTGGTAACGCCGTCTTCCGGCAACGTGACCTTCAAGGGGCGCGACGTCTCGGCAATGTCGGGCAAGGAGTTGCAGTCGATCCGCCGCAACATCCAGATGATCTTCCAGGATCCCTTCGCCTCGCTCAACCCGCGTCAGACGATCAGAGCGATCCTGACCGCGCCGCTTGCCGTTCACCGCATCGGCGACGCCGGGCGACGCAACGCCATCGCAGCCTCCATGGTAGAGCACGTTGGGCTTCCAGCAGATGCGCTCGACCGTTACCCGCACGAATTCTCAGGCGGTCAGCGCCAGCGGATCGGGATTGCTCGTGCGCTCATCCTGCAGCCGGAACTCGTCATTTGCGACGAACCCGTCTCGGCGCTCGATCTGTCGATCCAGGCGCAGATCCTCAATCTTCTGGTCGAGATGAAGGCCGAGCTCTCGCTCTCCTATCTCTTCATCTCGCATGATCTCTCGGTCGTGCGCTATTTCGCCGACCGGGTTCTCGTCATGTATCTTGGTCGTATCGTCGAGAGTGCGTCGACCAGCGCGCTGTGGTCGGACGCCAAGCATCCCTACACGCAGGCTCTGCTCGCTGCCGTGCCCGATCCATCACGGCGCAAGCAGGCCGCGCCGATCACCGGCGATCTGCCTAGCCCGCACAATCCGCCAGCCGGATGCCGCTTCCATACGCGCTGTCCGCTCGCCACCGATATCTGCCGCGCAGAGGATCCAGCCTTCCGTCAGTTCGGCCACGGCCACGCCGTTGCCTGCCACCACGCCCAATAGAAATGGAGAATGAAAATGGTTGACTATCGCTATCTCGGACGCAGCGCACTGAAAGTGTCGCCGCTCAGCCTGGGAACCATGATGTTCGGTGGTCCGACGCCGGATGAGGTCGCGTTCCGCATCATCGACAAGGCCCGCGAGCAGGGCATCAACTTCATCGATACGGCAGACGTCTATCACGACGGCAAGTCAGAAGAGGTCGTCGGTCGCGGCATCAAGGCGCATCGCGACGACTGGGTGCTTGCTACCAAGTTCGTCAATTCGCACAAGAAGGGGCCGAACCTTGGCGGCCATTCGCGCAAATGGGTGATCGAGACCGTCGAAAATTCGCTTCGCCGGTTGAACACCGACTACATCGATATCCTCTATTTTCACCGCGCCGTCTTCGACGCGCCGCTTGAAGAGCCGTTGCGGGCCATCGCCGACCTGATCCGGGCCGGCAAGCTGCGCTATTTCGGTGTCTCCAACTTCCGCGGCTGGCGCATTGCCGAGGTATCGCACCTCGCCGATCAGCTCGGCATCGACAGGCCGGTGGCCAGCCAGCCGCTCTACAACATCGTCAACCGCACGGCCGAAGCCGAGCAGCTGCCGGCCGCCCATCACTACGGGCTCGGCGTCGTCTCCTATTCGCCGCTGGCACGAGGTGTGTTGACCGGCAAGTACGAGCCTGGCCAGGAGCCTGGTGCCGATACGCGCGCCGGCCGCGGCGACAAGCGCATTCTGGAGACGGAGTGGCGTCCGGAGTCGATCTCGATTGCCAAGGAGATCGCGGCGCATGCGACCCGCAAGGGGATCAACCCCACGGAGTTTGCGCTTGCCTGGGTGCTGAACAACAAGCTCGTTTCCGCAGCCATCACCGGCCCGCGCACGGAAGAGCATTGGGACAGCTACATCCGCGCGCTCGACGTCAAGCTCGACGCCGAGGACGAAGCGCTGGTCGATCGTCTCGTCACGACAGGCCATCCGTCGACCCCCGGGTTCAACGATCCGAGCCATCCGGTGGAAGGCCGCGTGCCGCGCAGCGCCGCATCGGGCGCCGAAAATGTCGTGCCGCTTGCACGCGCCGTCGCCTGATCGAAAACCCGGCAGGGTCCGCGAAGGCGGACCCTGCCATCACCGCTCCGGCGACGAAAAGGCCTTCGCATGGCAAATACCGCTTCTTCCCCCTTACCAGTTCATGACCAGCTTGGCGCCCACAGCGGGTCACCCGTCGGTGACTTGTCAGCTCTGCTCGCGAAGGTTCCGGACCTCGCCCGCGAGATCGCCAAGGGCGCCGTCCAGCGCGACCTGGAGCGCGAGCTTCCCTTCGAAGCCTTCCGGCTGTTCAAGGACGCCGGGCTTGGAACGCTGCGGGTGCCCGTTGCGCTGGGCGGCCCGGGCGGTTCGGTCGTGGACTATATCGAGACGATCATGGCGATCGGGGCGGCCGACTCCAATGTCGCTCATGCGCTTCGAAGCCACTTCAACTTTACCGAGGGATTGCTCCTCAATCCCAACACCGCGATCGACCGTACCCAGCTCAGCCGCGTCCTCTCCGGCAAGCTGTTCGGCGGCGCGCACACCGAGCAGGGAACCAAACGGCCGGGCGATGTCACGACGCGACTGACGAAGACTGGCGACAGCTACCGTCTGAACGGCCGCAAATGGTATGCAACCGGAACAGCCTTTGCGGATTTCGCCTCCTTCAGCGCGAAGAATGACGAAGGCCAGTTTGTCAGCGTTCTTTTGCCCGTCGATCGCAAGGGTATCTCCATCCTCGACGACTGGGACGGCATGGGGCAGCGCCTGACCGCAAGCGGTGGCGTGCTTCTCGAAGACGTTGAAGTGCTTCCGCACGAAATCTCGACACGCGGACTGAACACGCTGGTCGGTCGCCATACGTCGACACTGCGGCAATTGCATCTTGCAGCCTCGATGGCAGGCGCGGTTCGCGGGGCTCTGGCGGAGGGCACCGAATATGTGCGCAGGCAGGCGCGTTCCGCCGCGCACAGTGCCGCCGAGACGGCGAGTGCCGATCCATTCGTGCAGAAGATACTGGGCGAGATTGCCGCCGGTTCGTTTGCGGTCGACACGCTCATTCGCGAGAGCGCGCGCGCGCTCGACCGAACGGTAAAGGCCTTCGATACCGACGACGCGGACAAGATCGAGGCAGCGCTCGTCGAAAGCGCTCTGGCGACGGCAAGAACACAGGTTGTGGCCTCCCAGCTTGCACTGGCAGCCGCAACGAACGTCTTCGAACTCGGCGGTGGCTCGGCGACATCCCGCCACCTCAACCTCGACCGCCACTGGCGCAACATCCGCACCGTCCTCAATCACAACCCGCTGCTGCACAAGGCACGGGTGATCGGCGACTACTTCATCAACGGCACGACGACACACCTCCAAGAGGGCAAGGTGTTCTGAGCCGGCTGCTTCCAGGGAAGGTTGATTTCATGAGCTCGGAGTTTATCGGACACGTTTCGAACCGCGAAGGTTCCGATATCGTGCCGCCAAAAGGTCCTGTCATCGACAAGGACTATATCGTCAACCATGCGCAGGCCGCCGAACAAGCCGGTATCGACCGATTGCTGATCGGTGCCTTCTCGACATGGCCCGACAACAATCAGATTGCGGCGCATGTCTTTTCCAGGACGGAGCGCATCGGTGCACTTCTTGCGCATCGTCCGCGCTTCATTGCGCCGACGCTGGCAGCGCGACAACTGGCGACGCTCGACCAGTTTTCCGGGGGGCGCCTGTGGATCCACGTCATCACCGGCGGCTCGGATGCCGATCAGCAACGCGATGGCGACTTTCTGAAGCACGACCGCCGCTACGACCGTACGGATGAATACCTCGATGTGCTCAGGAAAACCTGGGAGAGCAGCGAACCTTTCGATCACGATGGAGAGTTCTACCGCGTCAAGGGCGCGATTTCCCAAGTGAAGCCCTTTCAGCAGCCGCGCATCCCAATCTCCTTCGGCGGCTCGTCAGATGCCGCCTTCCGCGTTGCCGGCAAGCACGCGGATATCTATGCCCTCTGGGGCGAGCCGCTCGACGGCGTGCGTGAAACCATCGGCAAGGTGCGTGCTGCGGCCGAGCCCTACAAGCGCGCCGACGATATCCGCTTTACGATCGCCTTCCGCATCGTCGTTGCTGAGACAGAAGACAAGGCATGGGAGAAGGCGGACGACATCCTGCAGAAGGTGAAAGCCAACGCGCGCGTCGGCGGCAATGGCGAAAAGCTGCCGTCGAACGTCGGCTCGGTGCGGCTGCGCGAGGCGGCGAGCCGTGGCAAGGTGCTCGACAAGCGGCTGTGGACGGAGGTTGCAGCTGCAAGCGGCGCCGGCGGCAATTCGACGGCGCTGGTCGGAACGCCCCACCAGGTCGCCGAGGCAGTCCTCGACTACTACGACGCCGGGGTTTCGAATTTCCTGATGCGCGGCTTCTATCCGACTGAAGACACCGTGGCTTACGGCCGCGACGTCGCACCGCTCGTCAAGGCAGGGATAGCCGCGCGCAAGGCCAGAAGGGTGGCAGCGGAGTAGATCATGAGCACGCTCAATATCGTCGACTTCCACACGCATTTCCTGCCTGCGGGATGGGAGGTCTACCGGGCGCCCGGGCGCGCCCTCGATCCCCTCTGGCAACGGATCGGTTCGAAGATCTCCGATCTCGACGCGCTGATCGCCGACAGCGACGCGGCCGGTATCGCGCAGCGCGTGATTGGCGTCGCGCTTTCCATGGTCGCAGCCCCGGATGCCGACTTTCGCGATATCAGCCGGCGTCTGAACGACGATCTGGCGGCAACTGTCGCCAGGCATCCCGACAGGCTTTTCGCCCTTGCGACCGTCGACGCATACGACGGCGAGGAGGCAGCGAAAGAAGCGCGGCGCGCCATTCTCGAACTCGGCCTGTCCGGACTGTTTGTCGACAGTGTGAAGGGCGACCGGCTGATCGATGCGCCGGAAGCGAGGCCGGTCCTGAGGGTTGCTGCTGAACTGGGCGTTCCCGTCTTCGTTCATCCGATCAATCCCGAGCCGCTCGCAACCCAGCTTGCCGGCCTGGGCCGGTTGGGAACGCGGCTCAGCCGCGGCACGATCAATGCGGCAGCCGCGATCGCGCTCGTGACTTCGGGTGTTTTCGAGGAGCTGCCGGAGCTACGGGTGGTGATCACCGCGCTCGGTGTTTCGGCGCTGGCACTCACGGGTCCCTTCGGCGAACTGCCCTCGATCTTCGCCGATGCTCCGACAGGCAAGCGCCGCCATCTCTATATCGACATCATGCCGGCCGAGGCACGCTTCATTCGGTTTGTTACAAGCCTCGTCGGCGCAGACCATGTTCTGACGGGCAGCGACTGGCCGATCCTCGGGCACGATCCGACGCAGGAAATCCTCTCCAAGGCATTCGAGGCAGCTGGCCTGAGTTCGGAAGAGCAGCGCCAAATCGCGGGCCAGAATGCGCTTGATCTGCTGCTAAACCGCCGCGACCAGAAAGCGTTGCGGTCGGCTTAGGCCGGCGGCGACCGCCACCACCAACCGGTATTCATTGACCTGCGCAGCAACATGCGGAGGCAGGAGAGACCATGCGCATTGACCATCCCCACCGTCATTCCATAGCGATCATCGGCGGCGGCTTTGCCGGGGCGCTGACCGCAATCAAGCTGCTGGATGCAGCCACGCAGCCATTGGACATCACTGTTGTCGAGCGCCGTGCCGAACTCGGGCGCGGTGTTGCTTACAGCACCACCGAGGTCGTTCACCTGGTGAACGGCCCGGCGAATATCTTTTCCCTCCATCCCGAGGATCCCGAACATCTCGCCCGTTGGCTCAGCGAAAATGGCGCGGAGAACGGCTGGGAACCGCCCCACGACGTCGCCTCCAGCACGCCGCCGCGCTATCTCTTTGGAACCTACGTCCGTGACGAGCTGGGGCGAGCGATTGCCGATGCCCGGGGACGATGCACGTTCCGCCATATCCGTTCGTCTGCGGCGCACCTGAGATCAACGCCAAACAATGTGCAGGTGACCCTGGCAAATGGCGATGCGATCGAGGCCGACGAGGTGGTTCTGGCGCTTGGCGTCTTCCAGGCCGGACCGAGTGCACAGGAGGCTCCGGTGGCGAGCCACCCGGCTTTTGCCGCCAATCCCTGGGATCCCGCAGCTCTCGACAGGCTGGCAGACGGCAAGGACATCCTGGTGATCGGCTCGAGCCTGTCGATGGTCGATGCGGTTGCCAGCATGGAGGCTCGCGGCTATCGTGGCAGTTATCAGGTCATATCGCGGCGCGGTCAGTTCGTGGAAGGCCGCAGAAACACCGAGCCCGCCCGCGACTTCCTGGCAGATCGCCCCCTGCCGGCGACCGCCCGGTCCCTGCTTTCCCTGGTGAAGGCGGAACGCCGGGCGATAGCGCAGGTCGGAGGAGACTGGCAGGGGTTGCCGCTTGCAATCCGCCCCCACATCTTGTCGCTCTGGCAGAAGGCCAACGACCGGGAGCGGCTCCGCTTCACTCGCCATCTCAGGGCGTTCTGGGACGTCACCGCGCATCGCTCCGCTCCTGACACACATGCTGCGATCGAACGGGCAGTCAACGAGGAGCGGCTCTCCCATCGCTCCGCCCGGCTGGTCGAACTTGCATCGGATGGGGATCGTATCGTTGCGACCATCCGCACGCGCCTCGGCGTCGAGACATCGGTGTTTGATGGCATTATCGACTGCCGCGGTCACCAGCTGCACGACTGGCGCCGGATAGCCGATCCTTTCGTCCAAAACCTGCTCGCAAGCGGCGAAGTCCGGCCGCACAGCACCGGCTTCGGGATCGATGCCACGACCGACGGCGCGCTGATTTCAAGAGAGGGGCATGTCCACCGCAATCTCAGCGCGATCGGTCATCCCTTGCGCGGTGTCGCCTGGGAATCGAGTTCGATCACCGAGCAGCGCGCACAGGCGATTGCACTGGCCGACCGTCTCCTGGCGAAGGTCACTCCCGCCGAGCGCGTCGCATCCTGAGGAAGACAAAAAGGGCGCGTCCCTGTTGGAACGCGCCCGATTTCAAACGGCTCTCCCGGCAAATCAGCCTTCGCCGTCCTTGATATAGACATCGGCGAAGTTCGACTGCACGCCTTCGGCGCCGGTCGTATGGTTCTTCACGCGCTTGTTGAACACGGTCACGTTCTCGAGCGAAATCAGGTTCACGACTGGAACCTCCTCGGCGATGATCTTCTGGAAAGCGTTGAACTCCTGCTTGCGCTTCTCGTCGTCGATCTCGACCGATGCGGCTTCCAAAAGCCGGTCCACTTCCGGATTTGCGTAGTGGCTGGCGTTCGAGAAGGGCAGGCCGATCTTGAAGTTCTTCGACCAGTAGATGCGCTGTACGCCGAGCGTCGGGTCAAACTGACTGCCGAGATATTCCGCCGTGAGGTCGAAGGCGCGGTCGGTATAGACCTTCTTGATGTAGGTCGAGAAATCGTAGGAATCGATCGTTGCGGCGATGCCGATGCGGGCCAGATTCTGTTTGAGATATTCGGCAACACGCTTGAAGCCTTCATTGTAGGAGTTGTGCGTCAGACGCAACTGGAAGCGAACGCCCGTTGCGTCCGGCTTGTATCCGGCCTCGTCCAGAAGTTGCCCGGCGGCTTTCAGATCGAAGGCATAAGGTTTGATCGAGGGATCCTGATAATGCGGCAGGAACGCGCTGATCGGCGTTGGCGACACATGGCCGTAGCCGTACCAGACGGTGTTCAGGATGACGTTCAGGTCGATCGCGTGGGCGATCGCGCGCCGTACGCGCACATCCTTCAGATACTGGTTGTCGAGATTGAAGATGAGCTGGGTCTGATCCCCCTTCGTCTGGTAGCCGCGTGAATCCGTGCCGATGTTCGGCAGCGCCTTGATGCGCTCGAGATCGCTGAGGGGGATCGGATTGTCGCCGCCGATGTCGAACTCGCCCGTCTCGAAGCCTGCCGCGCGCGCCGCGCCATCCGGCACGAACCGCACCACGACCTGGTCGAGATAGGGCTTGCCGGCGTCCCAGTAGTTCGGGTTGCGCTCAAGGATGATATGGGAGCCGCGCACCCACTCCTTGAACACGAAGGGTCCCGTGCCGATCGGCGCGCTGCCGTTGGGGCTGGTGGGCACGTCGGCGATCTTGGTATTTTCATAGATATGCTTGGGTACGATCGGCGATTCCGCCGCGTAGAGCGCCGTCAGTAGATAGGGCGCAGGCTTGGACAGGCGGAAGATGGCTGTCAGCGGATCGGGCGTTTCGACCTTCGTGACATTGGCGAAGGTGCCGCGCCCGCGCGGATGGACCTGCTTTAGAAGCTCGATCGAATAGGCGACGTCTTCGGCAGTGAAATCATTGCCGTCGTGCCACTTGACGTTGGGGCGAAGCTTGAAGGTGTAGTTCAGACCGTCGTCGCTGATCGACCATTCGGTCGCAAGCTGCGGCTTGGGTTTCAGGTCGAAGTCATAGGTAAGCAGGCCTTCGGTGATCTTCGGGCTGACCTTCTGGGTGCCGCCGGCGGTGTGCGCCAGGGCGAGAATGGTCGGCGGTTCGGGTTCGACGATGAAGTTCAGCGTGCCTCCCGCCTGCGGCTTTTCGTCCGCTGCGAAAGCCTTGATCGAGGGCAGCAGCGTCGCTGCGGTCGAGAGCAGCAGGAGCTGGTTGAAGTGGCGGCGATTGATGGTCATTGCACTTGTCCTTGAGAGAGCCGGGCGTCAGGAGTTTTTGAGGAGGTAGGTGGACGACAGGCTGCCGGACAGACCATCTGCAACGACGGTGTGGTCCTGGACCTTCTTGTTGAAGATCGTCAGCTGCCTGAAGGAGACGAGCGTGATGTCGGGCAGATCCCTTGCGATGATCACCTGCATCTTGTTGAACAGTTCGACCCGCTTGGTGTGATCGTTTTCGACAGCCGCCTGCTCGAAGATCTGGTCGATTTCGGGATTGCTGTAGCCGGAGCCATTGGAGAAGGGCACGCCCTTCTTGAAGTTTTTCGACCAGTAGAGCCGCTGTACGCCGATCGTCGGATCGAAGGTGTTGCCCATGCCACCGGTCACAAAGGCGAAGTCGCGGTCGGTGTAGACGCGCTTCAGCCAGGTCGGCACGTCCTGGCCGCGCAGATCGACCTTGATGCCGATCTTGGCGAGCGTGTCGCGAAGGTAGTCACCGATGCGGGTGTAGGTGTCGCCATAGGGCATTACGTCGTGCGGGACTTCAAAGCGGATGCCGTTTTCGCCGCGCCGATAGCCCGCTTCGTCCAGGAGCTGTTCCGCCTTGGCGAGATCGAAGGCGTAGACGGGCACATCGGGATTGTAGAATGTCTTAAGATAGGGGCTGATCGGCCCGGGCGCAGGAATGGCGTAGCCATAGAAGGCGATGTCGGCGACCTTCTGCCGGTCGATTGCGTGAGCGACGGCCTGGCGCACCTTGTCGTGTTTGAAGTATTCGTTCGAAAGGTTGAACTCGATCCGGTAGACGGTCGGCGAATAGTCATTGCCGCGATCATCGACCGCCAGCGTCGGCAGGGACTTTATGCGGTCGATCTGGCTGAGCGACACCGGTGTGTCCGGCGCGATATCGACCTCGCCGGTCTCAAGTGCGGCAAGCCGCGCGCTCGCGTCGGGAATGAACTTGATGACGATGCGGTCGAGGATAGGCCGACCCTTGTCCCAATAATCCGGGTTGCGTTCGAGAATGATGTGGCTGCCGGCGGTCCATTCGCGAAAGATGAACGGCCCCGTGCCGATCGGTGCGCGGCCGTTAGGGTTTCCGGGCAGATCTGCGCTGCCCTCGTAGACATGTTTCGGCACGATCGGCGATTCGCTCGCCTGAAGCGCGCCTAGGAGGTAGGGTGCCGGTTTTGAGAGCTTGATGACAGCGGTATGAGCATCCGGCGTAGCAACGTCGGTGACGCTTGAAAACGTGGCGCGACCGCGCGGGTGAACTTCCTTCAGGGCGAGGACCGAAAAGGCCACATCGGCGGACGTGAAATCACGGCCGTCATGCCATTTCACGCCCTCGCGCAGCTTGAATGTGTACTGCAAGCCGTCGTCGCTGACCTGCCACGCCGTCGCGAGCTGCGGTATGGGCTTGAAATCCAGGCCGTAGGCGAGCAGGCCCTCGGTAATCTTGCCGCTGACGCGCGTCGTTGGCCCGGCTGTGTGGGCCAGTGTCACGAGGGTTGGCGGTTCAGGCTGAACGAGCAGGTTCAGCGTTGCGCGCGCGTTCGGCTCGGCCGCCTGTGCGAAAACACTGATTGGGACAATGGCACTGACCGCGGTCAGAGCAAGAATTTGATTGAGCTGACGTCTCTTGATGTCCATTAAATGCCCCCAGAAAATCGGCTCGTGCCCAGCGCAGGGACAGCCTTCAACGCGCATCATCGCGTCGGGAAATGGCAATTGGGAAGAATGTTTTTCTACGTCTCCCGAAAAGAAAAGCTTCGTCTAGGCGTTTATTCTGCGTCGGCTTTCCAAATAGCGTAGTCTACTAAAAATATAGACAATTTCACGGTTTTAGTTTTTGGTTCTCCGCGTGCCGTCAAACGGAGAAGGAAATGTTTCCACCGTGATGGTGGGCGCAAAGCGGGTTCTCGTCTTGGCAGCCATGATTGTGGTGCAATCACCCTATGAGCACCGTGGTCGAATCCCGCAAAAAAACCATTCAGCCGACGCTTGCGCGCCTGCCGCCGCTGACGTCGCTCAGGGCCTTCGTTGCGACGGCGCGGCATTTGAATTTCATTCGCGCCGCCGACGAGCTTCACGTCACCTCTGCTGCCGTCGGGCAGCAGATCCGGTTGCTGGAGGAGTACCTCGGCAAGCCGCTCTTTCATCGGACGCGCGGACAGCTGCAGTTGACCCCGGCAGGGCAGGCACTGATGCCTGGCCTCACCGATGCCTTCGATGCGGTGCTGTCGGCGATGACGCAGTTTGCCGCAAGCGACCATGATCTTCCGATCCGGGTTTCGGTCGCTCCCTCTTTTGCCAGCAAGTGGCTGATACCCCGGCTTGATGCTCTGCGGCGCGCTGCTCCTGCCTTGCAGGTTCTGGTCGATGCCTCGGCGCAGCTGACCGATCTCGACACCGGAGATGCCGATTGCGCAATCCGCTACGGCAGCGGCACTTATACCGGTCTTGTTGTCGATCATCTGTTCTCCGAGGCGGTGCTGCCGGTCTGCAGTCCCGAATTTGCCGACCGAAATTCCCTCTGGGCGGGGCCGCAGGCAATCGAAGGCGTGCCGCTTTTGCATGAGGACGGTGCCGAGCACGATCATTCCTGCCCGGACTGGAGCGCCTGGCTGCGCACCGAGGGGCTCTCCTACCGGTTGCCGCAGGGCGGGTTCCGGCTGAACCAATCGTCTCTGGTACTCGATGCAGCCCTGGCCGGCCACGGTCTGGGCCTTGGGAAGGTGCGTCTGGCCGAGGCCGAACTCAAATCCGGGCGGCTGGTCAGCCCGTTCGGCAATCCGCAGCCCGTACGCTTTTCCTATTTCTTCGCCAGCACGCCGCACAAGGCGCGACTGATGCGCGTCGATCTCTTCCGCAACTGGCTACAGGCGGAGGCGAGGGCGCTGAGCGCGATCGAGGCTCTTCCGGGCCGGATCGCGCGCGCCGGCCTGACCATTATTGCGGCGGAGTAGCCGCGGCGGGTAGGCCCGAGCTACTTGAGTGCGAAGCCGAGCTTGCTGGCAGTTGCGGCGAGACGATGCCGGCCCTTCAGCGCTTCTACGGTGCCAACCCTGCTGCTGACCTGCTCGGTCCAATCGATGCGCGGCATAGACTGCTCGCTCTGGAATGCCTTCAAGGCTGCGTTGTAATTGCCAAGGCCGCCCGCTGCCGTCGCGACGTCGTAGCGCTCGCGATGCAGGACATTTGCCTGTGGCAGTCTCGGCTTCACGGCGGCGGTGAGTGCCGGATCGGGATAGCCGACCGTCAGCCCAAAGACCGGAAAGACGCCAACAGGCAGACCGAGCTCGCGGGCAACCGTTTCGGGATCGTTGCGGATAGCGCCGATATAGCATGTTCCAAGACCAAGCGATTCCAGCGCGACCACGGCGTTCTGCGCGGCCAGCGCTGCATCGATGATCCCGAGAAGAAAGCTCTCGAGGTAGTCGAGGCCCTCGGCGGCCGTGCCGCCGGCCGTCGCGATGCTGCGCGGGCGATGCAGATCAGCAAGCCAGACCAAAAGAAGCGGAGCCTGGGATATCTGCCGCTGCGTGCCTGAAACCGCGTTCAGCCTCTCCTTGCGCGCCGGATCCTCGACGGTGACAACACTCCAGGCCTGCAGGTTCGAAGAGCTTGGTGCCGACTGCGCCGCGGCAACCGCAAGCTCTATGGCGCTATGCGGGATCGGTGCGGGGAGGTAGTTGCGAACGCTGCGATGCGAGAGGATGGTGTCCAACGTCTCGTTCCAGTCGCCCGCCAGAGCCTGAGCCGCCCGGTAGCGTTCGCCGGCAAGTTCGTTCAGGCGGTCGTCATCATTCGCGTTTCTGTAGCTCGACAAAGTCATCGTTCCGTTCCTTCATTCGGCAGCAATGGCATAGGGATTGGCCGGGCGTGAAAGCCCAAGGTGGTCGCGCAGCGTCTTGCCGGTATATTCATGTCTGAAAAGGCCGCGCCGGCGCAGGATCGGGACCACTTCATCGACGAAGGTCTCGAGCCCGGACGGCAATACGTCAGGCATCAAATTGAAGCCGTCGGCAGCGCCGGCAAGGAACCATTTTTCGATATCGTCGGCGATGCCTCCGGGTGTGCCGACGATGGTGCGATGTCCCGTGCCGCCGTTCAGCGCACGGATGAGGTCCCGCACGCTGAGCCGATCCCGCCTGGCGAGTGCGAGCGTGGCGCGAAAGAAGGTGTGTCCACCATCGGCGGGCAGCGGAATATCCTCCGGCAGCGGCTCATCAGGCTTCAGCCGCGCCGGATCGATCTGCAGCACACCGGAGAGGCGCGCCAGACTGTACTCAAGGGGGATGAGTTCGCGAAGCTCCTCCTGCCGTCTCCTGGCCTCTGCCTCGGTGCTGCCTATGATGGTCGCGAGACCTGCGAGCACCAGAATGCTATCGCGCGGGCGCCCGAAACTCACTGCCCGCGCCTTCAGATCATTGGCATAGTCGAGCGCTTCGTCGAATGATTGCGACGCCGAGAAGACCGCTTCGGCATGCTCTGCCGCCAGTTGCCGGCCGTCCTCCGAGCCGCCTGCCTGGACGATGACGGGATGTCCCTGCGGCGGGCGCGGGATATTGTGCGGTCCGTGGACCGAAAAATGCTTTCCCCGGTGCGCGATCGCATGCACGCGTGACGGATCGACAAAGCGACCGGTCGCGACATCGCCGACGAAGGCTTCCTCCTCCCAGCTGTCCCACAGCGCTTTTACGACAGTGGTGAACTCGGCCGCGCGCTCGTAACGGCTGTTGTGTTCGACCGGCTTTTCCAGGCCGAAATTGCGGCTCTGCGACAGGTCGGCGCTTGTGACGATGTTCCAGCCGACACGGCCACCGCTGGCATGATCCAGCGTCGCGAACCGGCGGGCGATGTTGTAGGGCTCGTTGTAGGTCGTCGACGCGGTCGCGATAAGGCCGATATGCTGCGTATGCGCCGCCACCGAGGCCAGCACGATGGTCGGTTCCAGCGAGGTCAATGGCCGAAAATCGACACGGTCGGAGATCGCCGCCTGATCGGCAAGGAAGACGGCATCGAAGGCGCCGCGCTCGGCGATGCGTGCGACGTTGATGTAGTGGTTGATGTCGAACGATGCCCGCGGATCGCTTCCCTCCATCCGCCAGGCGGCCGGCGAGAAGCCGGAGTGCAGGATGTTGACGTTGAGATGAAGTTCCCGTCTGGCGCTCATTGGAAGATACCGGGCTCGGGAAATTGCTGCGTGAGGACCCAGTTGCCGACGTTGCGGGTCTTGTATTCGGCCGGGTTGTGAAGGGTATGAATGCGCACGTTGCGCCAGAAGCGGTCGAAGCCGTTGGCGCGCACAGCGGAGCGGGCACCCATGACCTCGAATATCTCGCTCGTCACGTCGAGCGCGACCTGTCCGGCCAGGACGTTTGCCGAGGCGACTGCGATCGCAGCCGATCCCCGGTCCTGCGCGGTCAACCCGGCTCCCTTGGCGTACGCCGCATCGAGCGATTCCAGTGCCCGGTCGGCGAGGACGGTCGCCGCCTGAACCTTGATCCAGAGTTCGCCATACTGCCGCTTGATCCATGGATCGTCCAAGTGGCGCTCGACGCCGGAATAGATCCATGGGCGCGATTTCTCGACTGTATAGTCGCGCGCCGCGATCAGCGCGCCTTGAGCGCTGCCGATGAACACATTCAACAGCACGCTCTGTTGCTGCAGCGGCGCAAGCAGGGCAATCGGATCTCGCGGACGTTCGGGCAGGATCTCGTCCCAATGGACTTTGACGTCCTTGTAGAGAACGCGGCCGCTGCCCGTCTGCCGTTGGCCGATGCCGTCCCAATCGTCGGCGATCGTGATGCCGTCGCGGGTCGGCGGGATATAGGCGACGCTGCGTTGATTGGTCTCCTCGTCCTCCCAGGCCACCATCAGGTAGTCGGCGACATGCGACCCCGAGGCAAACGGACGGAAGCCGTTCAACAAGACGCCGTCCGGCGCCCGCCTGCCGAACAGGCTCTTGGAGAAACTGTTCGTCGTATTGCCCCAGAACCATCGTCCTGCCGCCGAGCGGCGCAGAATGTCGCGAGACCGGGCATCGGACCCGGCTGTGATCGCGTTCTGCAGCGGACTGAAATGGTAGCCATATAGATGCCCGAGGGAGCCATCGACCTTGGCGAATTCGCGCACGATCTTCAGTGCGGTCGAGTAACGCTCGCCCGCTCCGCCAAACTCCTCGGGGATCAGAAGATTGACGAGGCCGCTCTCCTTGAGGAACCTGATCTGCTCTTGCGGCCTGCCGCCCAGCTGGTCACGCTCAATCGCGTCGCGGGCAAAGATCTCGCGGAGTTCGATCGCCTTGGCGATGTGGGGATTGCCCGTATCCGGCTCGAAGAGCGCCGGCAAGGGTAGGGGCGGTTCGAATCCTGAAGGCTTTACCGTCATTGTCCATGCTCCCTCTAATTGTGAAGTTTCGGAAAACCGTGCCGTTCGGCAAGCAGCTCCAGAATGCGATTGGTCGAGCTGACGAAGCGTATGCCGTTTGCTTCTGAAGCATCGGAAGGCGCGTTGCCGGCCAGCAGCAAGACCGGTAGCGATTGGTTCTCCTCGCCGACAGCTTCGATCACCGGCTGGCGCGGTCGCGCAAAGGGTACGCGCTCCACCTCGATGGCAGTGGCAAGATCCGGAAAGCTGGCGAGCAGGCCCTCGATCGCGTTACAATGCGGGCAGACGAAAGCCGGGCCCTGGTGCTTCGGATCTGAAAATCCCGGCGAAATCAGAAACAGTTTGTCACGGCTCATGTCGTCTTGCCCTATTCCGCCGCAACGGCGCTGTTGGTGGTGAAACGGTTTGAGGGGCGCTTCAGGCCGAGATTTTCGCGCAGCGTCGTTCCCTCGTACTCGTGGCGGAAAAGGCCGCGTCGGCGTAGTTCCGGCACCACCAGTTCGATGAAATCGGCAAGTCCACCGGGCATGATCGGGGCCATGATGTTGAAGCCGTCGGCGCCGTAATTCTCGAACCGCTCCTCCATGACGTCGGCGATCTGCGACGGCGTGCCGACGACCTGCCAATGGCCACGCGCGCCGGCGATGCGCAAATAGAGCTGGCGGATCGTCAGTTTCTCCCGGCGGGCGAGATCGAGCACCAGTTCCTGCCGGCTCTTGCCGGCGTTCGTGACCGGAAGATCGTCGGGAATCTGTCCGTCGAGCGGATAGGAACGAAGGTCGATACCGCTCAGCTGCGACAGCAGATTGAGGCCGACCTCCGGCTGGATCAGCTCCTGAAGCGCTTCGAACTTCTCCTCAGCCTCGCTCTCCGTGCGACCCACCACGGGGAAGATGCCCGGCAATATCTTCAGCTCGTCTGGCGAGCGGCCATACTTGCCGAGCCGACCCTTGACATCCGCATAGAAGGCCTTGGCTTCATCGAGCGTGATCTGCGCGGCAAAAATCGCTTCGGCGGTGCGGGCGGCAAGCTCCTTGCCCGGCTCCGAAGCGCCGGCCTGCACCACGACCGGTCGTCCCTGCGGCGAGCGCGGAATGTTCAGCGGTCCGCGTACCTTGAAATGCCGTCCCTTGTGATCAAGCCTGTGAAGCTTGTCCGGATCGAAATAGCGTCCGCTTGCCCGATCGCGTGCGAACGCATCGTCCTCCCAGCTGTCCCAGAGGCCGAGGACGACGTCGGCGAATTCTTCGGCGCGGCTATAGCGGTCCTCGTGCAGGATCTGCGCGTCGTGTCCGAAGTTGTAGGCTGCATCGGGGTCGGAGGAGGTGACGAGATTCCATCCGGCACGGCCTGCGCTTAGCCGGTCGAGCGATGCGAACTGGCGTGCCAGATTGTAAGGGTCGGAATAGCTCGTGGAAGCGGTTGCGATCAGGCCGATATTCTTCGTGACCGCCGACAAGGCCGAGAGCAATGTGATAGGCTCGAAGGGATAGACGCCGCTGTGAGCCTTGCGGCTTGCCGCCTCGATATCCTTCAGCCGTGCGGCGACACCATCTGCAAAGAAGATGGTGTCGAACTTGGCCGCCTCGGCGAGCTTGGCAAGCTCGACATAGTTCTCGAATTCGACGCCGACCGACGCATCTGGATGTCTCCACGCGGCGACATGGTGGCCGGTAAACAGCAGGAAGGCGCCCAGCTTTATCTGATCCTTGCGCTTTGCCATCGATATTCCTTTCAGCGGTAAATGGTCAGCGGTAAATGGCCGGAACGGGAAACTCGCCCGACAGCAACCATGTGCCGATCGTGCGCTTCTTGTATTCCGCGGGATTGTGGAGCGTGTGGGTGCGCACATTGCGCCAGAAGCGATCGAAGCCGTTGGCATTGGTTGCCGAGCGAGCGCCCATGACCTCGAAGATTTCGCTCGACACGGCAAGCGCCACGTCGCCGGCGTAGACATTTGCCGTGGCAATATCGATGGACGCTGCGCCGCGTTCCTCAAAAGTCAGCGCAGGCCCCTTGCCGAAAGCCGCGTCCAGGCTGCGCGCGGCCTTGTCTGCCAGTTCGGTTGCAGCAAGCGTGCGTATGTAGAGTTCGCCATACTGGCGCTGGATCCATGGGTCATCGGTGTGCTTTTCCACGCCGGAGTAGATCCAGGGCCGTGAAGCGGTCGTCGTGTAGACCCGCCCTTCCTCCAGCGCCCCCTGCGCACTGCCGACAAAGACATTGAGCAAAACGCTTTGCTGCAGGAGAGACGTCAACGACGTGTATGGCGTGATCGCTACCTCGGGCGAGCTGATCAATTCGTCGTCCGAAACACGCACGTCGCGGAAGGTGACGGTCCCGCTGCCCGTCTGGCGTTGTCCGAGACCATCCCAGTCGTCCTCGATGACGATCCCCTCGCGGTCAGCCGGTATCCCGGCGGTCAGCCGTTGCCCCTGTGAGTTTTCCCAGGAGATCTGGATGTAGTCGGCAACGTGGGAGCCGGATGAGAAGGGCCGCTTGCCGCTGACGATCCAGCCGTCGGTCGTGCGCCGGCCGGACGACGTCTTGGACATCGCGTTGCCCGAGTTCCCCCACACCCAGTTCTCCGCGGCAGACGTGCCCAGCCAGCGATCCTTCTGCGCCTGCGAGGCCCGGAAGAGCACGAGATTGAGGGGCAGGTGATGGTAGCCGAAGAGATGAGCAAGCGATCCGTCTGTGCGGGCAAATTGGCGCACGACCCGCATGATCGAGAGCCAGGATGAACCCTTTCCGCCGTATCGAACGGGAATCTGCGCCGAGGGCAGGCCGCTCTCCTTGAGCAGTCGTATCTGTTCGGTCGGGCGCCCGCCGCGTTTGTCGCGCTCCACGGCATCCCTGTCGAAGAGTGTTGTAAGTTCGACCGCTTTGGCGACGAAGGGGTCGGTCAGGTCTGGTTGAAAAGACATCTTTGGCCCACGCTGTCGTGATCCCGGTTGGCGGGTCACCTATGCGTTGAGGGTTTGACGGCCGACGCCGTAAGTCCAGCAATATCTATTTGATCCCATAAGAAGAAATTCTTTTTTGCCCGCCCCTGCCGAAGATCAATGGAGGGGGCCTCGCGACATGCCGATGAATGCCCCCAGGGAACTTTGTCCGCGTATTCGACTGGCCCCGCGACAATCAAATCGCGAACGAACACCTAAATAGAATATAGTTGCTATAGATTATATTCTGCGGTGTTGGCATCTTCTGGTCAAGGAGGGCAGCATGACCGATCAAAAACCCCGCTCAAGCTTGGAGTTTTTCTCTATTCTACCGATCACCACGTTGCTGCCTGGCGCCATCCAGCACCTCATCCATCCTGCCGTCAGTCTTTCGAAGCTCGCCGACAGGGCTGGCTCGCTCGATCTTTCGCAATATCCGCTGCATGGTCCAGTGCCTGAATTGCCGGAGATCAACGGCAGCAAAAGCCGCCAGACGCTGCTTCTTGATCTCGCACGGCGTGAAAAACCTCACCATCGGCGATCTCTGTCCGAGGGAGATTGCAAGCCCTAAGCAGTTGCCGCCCCTGTTCGCCGCAGGCCGAAATATTCCCACAAAGCCACCATCAGCAATGTCGCTGCGCTCACGATTTGAATGGCAAAGTTGGTCTGCGAGGGCACGAACACTACCGCAGACAACAGTATGACACATCCTGCAAGATGAGAGAGGGGCAGTTTCTGTGCGGCTGCGAGTTTGAGCCATAGATTTCCTAGGAGGAAAAGGGCCGGTCCCCCGAGGATCGCCAAGGCATTTTTCACGCTGCTCTCTTCGTCCGGATGGGACAGGCTGAAATCCTCGCCGACGGCTGTGAGGATGATGCCCGCGACGATCGGCAGGTGCCCATAGGTGAAGAGATTATGGGCGACGGTTTCGGGCGCCGAGGTCGCCTCGGCCTTGTCGGCTGCTTTTTGCTGTCCGTGGTGAAAATAGATCCACCACATGAACCCGGTCATCAGGAAAGCGCTGCAGAAGACAGCAAAGGACGTGCTCGATTGCATGTGCTCGGCAGCGTTGCGGCCGGTCGTCAGGATCGTTTCGCCGAGGCAGAGGATCACGAAGAGTGCACAGCGCTCGGCCATGTGCTCTCCGGAGATACGCAAGGTTTCGCGAGGCGAATGCCCAAGCCATGGAACCCAATAGCGCGCAACCGGAGAAGCATATTCGATCAGGAGAGCGATCGCCCAGAATTTCACGCGTGCCTCCAGTCCAACGAAGGCGCCCAGTATCCAGAACAGGCTTGAGACAAGAATCCACACCGTAATGCGAAGAAAGGTCAGATACGACGCCCGATCGACCTGTCGAAAAGCGTAGAGGGTGAACACGGAGCGACCGAGCTGCATTGCGCAATACAAAGCTGCAAAGGCCTTTCCATGCTCGCCGTAGGCCTCCGGCAGAGCGATCGCCAGGAGAACACCGCCGAACATCAGCGCGAAGAGCAACAGCCTGACAGCTTCCTGCTCGGTGTCGAGAAGGTTGGTGACCCATGTCGTGTAGATCCACAACCACCAGATCGCCAGAACGAGCAGAAGATTCTCAAAGGCGGTTGTCAGACTGAAGTCGGTGGCGAGCGTGTGCGACAACTGAATGAGCGCAAACACAAACACCAGATCGAAAAACAGCTCAGGGAAGCTCGCTTTGGTCCGTTCGGCACTCTCATTGCGTATCCAGTTCAAGAGAATGCCTCCTTGATGTTCCTTCAGATCATCGTGGAGGTCCGGCAATGTTCCTCGTATGACCATGTCCTGTCGGACAACGGGAGGTAGGGCGCTTCGCAGCACTGGCAATGGCCAGCGCCGGGCTTCGCAGACCACGTTGCGCAGCGCTTCCAGGGCGCTCATGATACGGTCGATTCCATTACGGACAATGCGGGATGGCCGATGCGTATCTTTCTCGTTCGCCACGGCGAATCCCTAGGCAACATCAACGAACGGGCGTACGGCCAATTCGGCGATCACAATGTGCCGCTGACCGAGTGGGGTCATCGACAGGCGGTGGAAGCGGGCCGGATCATTGCGGCCTATCTGGAGGGCGTCCCGAGCGCCGGGTTCCAGAAGCTGCGCATCTGGTACTCGCCGTTCCTAAGGACGAGGCAGAGCAAGGATGCCCTGCTGGAAGCCTTGCCGGCCAAGATTGTTGGGGATGTCAGGGAGGATTATCTTTTGCGGGAGCAGGATTTTGGCCTCTTTACCGAAATCTACGATCATGCCGAACGAAAACACAAGTTTCCCGACGAATTCGAAAAATGGGCCAGACTGCGCAGCAGCAGCGGCAAGTTCTACGCGCGGCCGCCGGATGGCGAGAGCCGGGCAGATGTCGCGCAGCGGGTTCGCCTTTTCCTGCAAACCGTCATGCATGACGCCATGAATGGCAGAGACAACGTCGTCATCGTCGGCCATGGCGTCACCAACAGAGCGTTTGAGATGAATTTCCTGCAGCATTCCGTCGATTGGTTCGAGCGCTCCGACAATCCGGGCAACGCCGACGTCACACTGATCGAGGGGACCCGCTCGAAGGGATACACGTCGACGCTGCTTCATCAAGCCGCCGACCGGCAAGAGGGACAGGAGGGCGAGTTGCGCGAAGCCTTTGGTGCCGATCTGACGATCGCGTCGAAGGCCGAGAGATAGCAACCGTGGGTGACGAACGCGGTCGCATTTCGTGAAGGGCGGTCAACGCTCCGGTCTCGTCCCTCCGTTGGCCTGGTTTTCTCTGATTCGATGAAAGCGCGAAGTTTGGCGGGTAGGTGTCGACGCCAGGCGCGCACGGTGCATCGCAGACCGGCTTCAATCCGGCCGCGTGGTGATAAACGGCGCCCCCCACGAACCGCTCGCGCCGTTCGGCGGTTTCAAGCAATCCGGTATCGGCCGCGAATACGGCGTCTTCGGCCTTGAGGCCCTGGAGCCCAGGGCGGTTCTTTCATAGATCGATCCGGAGCTTGCAGAGGCGGCGCGATGCCGCACTGTGAAAGGCAGTGGTGGGATTTTCGGACGCATCGCGCTCCCATAGGCCAAAAACATGTGGTTATCGCATGGGGGGCGGGTGTTTCTGCGCACGAATCGTATCAATCGGCTGTCCGGTTCCATAGAGTCGCACTGTCTTCGTGAACGCAGAGCGAGTGCATGTCGTCTTTCAGGTTCATCCACGCAGCCGACCTCCATCTCGGAAGCCCGTTCCAGGGCCTTGCTCTCAAGGATCCGGACATCGCGGCGATCTTCGTCGAGGCGAGCCGCAAGGCCTTCTCAACGCTGGTCAGCCGTGCGATCGAACTTGGCGTGGACTTCTTCATCATCGCCGGCGACGTTTACGATGGCGACTGGAAGGACAACAAGATCGGCCTCTTCTTCAACCGCGAGATGGCGCGGCTCGAGCGGGCTGCGATACCGGTCTACCTGCTGCGTGGCAACCACGACGCATTGAGCGTGATCACCAAAACAATATCCCTGCCGTCGAACGTCCACGAGTTCCCGACATCCAAGCCTGGATCGATGTCCATCGAAGGGCTCAAAGTGGTCCTACACGGGCAAGGCTTTGCGGAGCGATCCGCCAACGACAATCTGGCGCTGTCCTATCCAGCGCCTGTGAAGGGATGCTTCAATATCGGGGTATTGCACACGTCATTGACGGGAAGGGAGCCGCACGCTTCCTATGCTCCCTGTTGCCTGGATGACCTTCGTTCACGCGGTTACGATTACTGGGCCCTGGGCCACGTGCACGAATTCGAGCAGGTGGCAACCGATCCACCGATCGTGTTCCCGGGCAATCTACAAGGTCGCAGCGTCAGGGAAGTGGGGGCCAAGGGTGCATTGCTGGTGACCGTGAAGGACGGGCGTGTGGCGTTGGAACGTCTCATTGTCGATGAGGCCCGATTTGCCATTGTGGAGATCGGTATCGACGTCGATGGCAGTTCGTTCGACATATTGAAGCGTGTCGAGGCCGCAGCGCGTTCGATCCGTGCGGGCGCCGATGGCCGCTCGACCGCCCTGCGCGTTCGATTGAAGGGGGCCTCGCGCCTTCACCGGAACTTCACGGCAAATCGGCTGCAATGGATCGACGAGGTGCAGGCGGCCTGCCATCGCGCCCATGAAGACATCTGGCTGGAAAAGCTTGAGCTGCAGATCATCGAGCCGCCTCTGCTGGCTGAACCGGATGGTGCGATACTTGATCTCGGGAGGCTTGTTGCCGAACACGGCAAGGATGCGGACTTGCAGAGCGAAGCGGAGATTCTGATCTCGTCGATCCTGCCGCGCTTGCCTGCCGGTCTCGGCGCCGGCAACCTTCCGCTTGAGATCTCCGTAGACGCACTGATCGAAGAGGCTCGACAGCTCTTGCTCGCCCGCGGCGAGGGAGCGGACTGAAATGCGCTTCGACCGTCTTGATATTCTGCGCTACGGAGCGCTGACAGATCGCCCTTTGGAGTTTCGGGCCGATGCGAAACTGCATGTGGTCTATGGCCGGAACGAAGCGGGTAAATCCTCGGCGCTAAAGGCCTTCTCAGACCTGCTCTTCGGCTTTCCTCACGAGATCGAGCAGAATTTCCTGCATGAAGCTTCGACGCTCAGGATCGGCGCAGCCATAACGGCGCGCGGTGGCAAGGACATTCGGTTCCGGCGCCGTCGTGGACGCAAGAACACGATCGTCTCTCATTCCGATCAGGAGACGCCGCTTGCGGACGATGCGCTGGCGCCATTTCTTGGCGCGCTGGGACGGCCGGTCTTCGAGCGAGCCTTCGGGCTGGATACACGCCGACTGCGCGACGGCGCGGCTGCCATGCTGCAAAGCGGCGGCGAGATCGGCAGCTTGCTGTTTTCGGCTGCGTCAGGGCTGACAGGCCTGACAAATCTTAGGCGGACACTGGACAGCGATGCCGAAGGGATCTTCGCGCAACGCCGGTCAAAGGACAGGTTGTTCTATCAGGCTCTGGAACGTCACGAGGAGGCCCGAAAAGCCGAACGCGAGCACGAGCTGAAGTCCGGGGATTGGAAAAAGCTTGTAGACGAGGTGGAACGGAGCGACGCCGAGCTTGCGGAACTGCAGGGCCGCAGGCTCGAAAAACGACGTGAGCATAGTCGTCTTACCGTTCTGCGAAGTCTGGAGCCGTTGATCCGCGAGATCGACGCTGATGCGATTGCGGTTTCTGCGTTCTCCGACATCGACGGCCTTGCCGACGCTGAGGAGCGTCTCCAGACAGCGATCGATATGCATCGGCGAGCTGTCGAGAAGAGGGACGTGGCACGCACGGATGTCCTTCGACTGCGCGACGAACTGAGTGTCGCCCAAGTTGACGGAGCGCTCTACACGGCCGCAGGCAAGATCATCGAGATCTATGCCGGCAAGTCCGCCTATCTTGCTGCGAAATCGGACATTGGCCGCGTTCGGGGCGAGGTGGACGAGTTCGATCAGCGGATCCGTCAGTTTACCCGCAAGCTCGGCCTGGACGGCGATGTCGGCCAGCTCGCCGATATGCAGCCGACCGATGCCGCGCTGGCACGCCTTCACCAGCTGATAGAGGTCGGGCGCGAGTTGCGTCGATCCTACACCGATGTCGAGCGGAACCTCTCGAAAGAGCGGGCCTATCTGCAGGATCTGGAGAACATCCACGACGGCCCGCAACCAGTTGATCCACGGCAGTATTCGGACCGGCTCGCAGCTCTCCAGGCGGACCTGAGCGACATCGCTCGCATCGACAGCCTGCAGGTCCGCGTGGAACGTGCACGGCTCGAGCTCGAAGACGGGATCGGTCGGCTGAAACCGTCCATCGACAGCCTGGACAGGCTCCTGGCGGTGCCGTTGCCCGATGTATCGACACTCCTCGGGCATCGGCGCATGATCGAGGCAGCGGCGACATCGGTGCGCGAGACATCGGGCAAAAACGCGAACGTTGCCGCGGAGGCGCAAGCTGTTGCCGACGAAATGAGGCATCTGGAACGCGGCGATGTGATTGTCACGCGCGAGGAGATTGCCACCGAACGCGAGCTCAGGGACCAATTGTGGCGCGACTTCGTCGATAGTCCTACGCCGGCAGGCTTCACGGGCGTCGAGGCGGCTATTTCGCGAACGGACCGTCTCGCAGACCTGGCATTGTCGGATGCCGAGCGGGTGGCGCGTCACACCCAGCTGCAATTGCGTTGCTCGGACCTCACCAAGTCCGGGGAGATGCTGGCGACGGAAGAGCGAGAGGCAAGGGCGGCTCTTGCCGACCTGGAAGCCGACTATCTCTGCCTCTTCGCACAGTCGGGCGTTGTACCGCTCGGCGCGGAGCCGATGATCGAGTGGCGCCGGGCCGTGGAGGCTCTTGCCATACAGCGGGCATCCCTGAATGCTTTGTCCGACGAACTTTCCGTCCTACGGATAAGCCAGGACCGCATATTGCCTGTGCTCGCCGAGATCGCCCGAGATACGGCCCTACCGGATGCCCGCACCTTGCCTTGCGCGGTTCTCGGGCGCGCGCTTGTTCGGCATATCGACGTCATGGAACAGCGTTGGAGCGAAAGCCGCGCAACAGAGGGAAAACGTGCTTCGAGCCTCGAGAGCATTGGCGATATCGAGGCCGAGGCGGACGACCTGAGAGGCCGGATCGAGCGCTGGCAGGCCGAGTTTGCCGAGGCAGCCTCGACTGTCAATCTGGGGGAAACAGCCACGATCGAGATGGCCGAAGCCACCATGGATCTTTGGAGGCAGGTGCCTCAGGTGCTTTCCGAAAGAGAGAACCGGGATCGACGGGTGAGGGGGATGACGCGCGACATCGGGGCCTTCGAGGAAAGCGTCAAGACACTGACCAGTGACACTGGCAGTGATCTCTCGCAACTGTCGGCCGACGCGGCGATCGATATGCTGCACCACAGGGCCGTCGCGGCGAACGCCGAACATCAGCGGCGCGCCAGGCTGGTGACCGATCTGGAACTCGCTGAACTTACTCTTGCCAGGTGCGATGGTGATGCCACGAGCTGCCAAGATGCCCTGTCGGATCTGACCAGTTCGCTTTCCTTGGTTGTCGAGCCCTCGGCTCTTCTGCACAGGCTAGGGGAGCGCCGCATCGCCCAGGCAAGGCTCCTTGCCAGCCGGCGACGCTTCGCCGAACAGGCCAACGGTGGGCGTGAAGAGGATATCCGCGCTGAGCTTTCCGACTTCGACCGAACGGCGGCGGCGCTCGCTGTCGAGGAGCTGGAGCGCGAGGACGCGGCGCTCGTCGACCGCCTTGGCGACGTGACGGCGCGGCTGGCAGAGAACCATCGCAGGAGGCAGGAACTGGAAACCGGCAAGAGCGTCGAATATGCGGTTTTCGAGAGGCTCTCCGCCGAGCAGGAAACAAGGGATCTGGCGCGGCAGTGGGTGGTCCTGAAGCTTGCCGCGAGGATGCTTGCAAGCTCGATGGAGGCCTATCGAGAGGCTCAGTCGGATCCGGTGATCATCCGCGCCGGCACGCTGTTTTCCGCTTTGACGGAAGGTGCGTTTTTCGGCCTGGTCCAGGAGTATGGCGACGATGATGCACTTCATCTTCATGCGGTGCGGGCGAGCGGCGAGCGCGTCCAGCTTTCGGGCCTGAGCGAGGGCACCGGTGATCAGCTCTATCTGGCGCTAAGGCTTGCGTTCCTCGAAGACTACTCGTCGCGCAACGAACCGGCTCCATTGGTGATCGATGATATTTTCCAGACGTTTGACGACCATCGTACCCGCGCCGGCTTGCGGACGCTTGCCTCGACATCGCAGTCGTTCCAGACAATCCTGTTTACCCATCAATCAAGCGTGGTTGACCTTGCGAGGCAGGAACTTGGCACGGCTGTAGACGTCATCGGAATGTAGCGGCGCATGCCCCACTCGAAAATGGTGCCCGCGGCGTCGCGTTGAGCTTGTTTCGTTCAAGATCCGCCAGGTTCCGCAGTCCATACGTCCACGCCGCGAAACAGATGGAGGAGTTCAACATGTCCCGGCCACCATTGCCGCCATTTACGCTCAAGACCGCCGCCGAAAAAGTTCGACTTGCCGAGGATGGATGGAACAGTCGAAATCCGGCCAAGGTTGCTCTGGCGTATGCCGAAGACAGCCGCTGGCGAAACCGTGCCGAGTTCGTCAACGGAAGAGCGGAAATTGTAGCGTTCCTTACGAGAAAATGGGCGCATGAGCTCGAATATCGGCTGATCAAGGAGCTGTGGACGTTTGCCGGCAACAGGATCGCCGTCCGCTTCGCCTATGAATATCACGACGACAGCCAGAACTGGTATCGGGCCTACGGGAATGAGAACTGGGAGTTCGATGGCGATGGTCTGATGCGTTACCGCCATGCCAGCATCAACGAGCATCCGATCGCCGAAGCAGAGCGCAAATTTCGCTGGTCGCTCGGACGTCGGCCTGACGACCATCCGGGACTGGGCGATTTTGGTTTCTGACCACTTGGGGCAGTCGTACCAGCGACGCAAGTTCACGGTAGGGACGGTCGGAGAGCAGGAATGGTAGCGCTCCGACCGATCCGGAATGTCTATCCTCTTGTCTTTTTCAGGGCGCGCCTTGCCCTGACGCCGGCAGCCAGGCCTTCCAGAGCTGCAACAGTCGTCGGCCAGTCGATGCAGCCATCGGTAATGCTCTGGCCATATGTAAGAGCCTTACCTGGGACGAGGTCTTGGCGACCGCCTACTATGTTGCTCTCGAGCATCGCTCCGATGATGCGGGTATCTCCGGCGGCGACCTGGTGCGAAATGTCCTCAAGCACCGCGGGCTGATTTTCGGGGTTCTTCCGGCTGTTGGCGTGGCTGGCATCGATCATGATGCGTGGCTCAAGTCCGACGGCGAGGGATGCTGTGGCGGCAGCCTCGACGTTGTCGTGATCGTAGTTCGGCTGCTTGCCGCCGCGCAGGATGAGATGGCAATCTTCATTGCCGCGTGTCGACGCGATGGCCGCGCGGCCATCCTTCGTCACCGCCGGGAAATGATGCGGTTGAGATGCCGAAATGATCGCGTCGAGTGCGATCCGCACGTCGCCGCTCGTACCGTTCTTGAAGCCGATCGCGCTGGAGAGGCCGGACGCAAGTTCCCGGTGCACCTGGCTCTCGGTCGTGCGCGCGCCGATCGCGCCCCAACTTACCAGGTCAGCGATGTATTGCGGCGTTATGGTGTCAAGAAATTCGCATCCTGCCGGCAGTTCCATCTTGTTGATGTCGAGCAGAAGCTTTCGCGCGATACGCAGGCCATCCTCTATCCGGAAGCTGCCGTCGAGATTGGGGTCGTTGATGAGCCCCTTCCAGCCGACTGTCGTGCGTGGCTTCTCGAAGTAGACGCGCATGACGATCTCGAGGTCGTCACCCAGCCTTTTGCGCTGTTCTGCAAGCCTGGAGGCGTAGTCGATGGCCGCGATCGGGTCGTGAATGGAGCACGGGCCGACGACGATCAGGAGCCGATCGTCCTCGGTTGCGAGGATATTGTGGATGTCCTTCCGCGCCTCTGAAATCGTCTGGCTGACGATTTCGTCTCGCGGTTGCTCTCCGATGATTTGTGCGGGCGAAGAGAGTTCGATGATGTTGGCGATGCGCAGGTCGTCTGTCGAGTTCGACACGGTTTGGTCTCCAGGAGGTCATACCGGGCGCATAAAAAAACCGCCAGGTAGACTAGCGGTTGGTCGGGATCGTTTTGCGTCTATCTACTCACGCATTTTCCCACCTCCGCACAACAGCGCGGAAGTAATAAAATCGGGAAACATATGCACAAGCGGATGACATGGGAGCTTGCTACAGCAATACACCCGCATTGTCACCCTCTTAAATCGACAGAGCTCGCTCGATGTCTTGGAGCTCATTGCTCCGTCTGTACGCCGAGATCGTCTACCAGATGCGCTGGCAATCTCGCCAGATGGTGGCGCACCCACTTCCTCGTCGCCCGGGTGCGCTGGCGCGACCTGAGTTCGTGCAGCTTCTTCATGATTGCCTGAAGTGTCATCGCCTTGCCTCCTTTCCTCGGGATCGTGCGATCCTGATGAAAGCTAGCCATTGGTTGACTTTCAGACAAACAAAATGATATGGTGTCATAAATCAGAAAAATTGAAAGATGAGACGATGACACTTTCTCTTCGCCGTCCCATTCCGTTGCTCGATAACGACGTATTGCGCACGTTCGTGGCGATCGCCGAGACGGGCAATTTTTCGACTGCCGCCGAAGCGGTTTTCCGAACTCCGTCGGCCGTTTCAATGCAGATCAAAAAGCTCGAGGAGCAACTCGGCGCGACGCTTTTCCTGCGTGACGCCCGTTCGGTGTCGCTGACGCAGCATGGAGAGGTCCTTCTCTCCTACGCACGCAATATCCTAGCGTTGTCGAACGAGGCTGTCTCGCGCTTCATCATGCCTGAGCTCAGCGGCGTCGTCCGCCTCGGCGCACCGGAGGATATCGGCGAGCGGCTGCTGCCAAGCATCCTCAGGCGCTTTGCCGATAGTTTCCCCGGGATCATGGTCGACGTTACGATCGACATGAGTATCGGTATCAGGAAGCGGATCGAAGAGCAGAGGCTGGATCTGGCGCTGATCAACTGTGCAACGCGTCCGCTGCCGACCGACGGCGAGATCGTGTTTCGCGAGAGGCTGGTCTGGGCGGGCGCAAAATGCGGCACGGCCCACCGGCGCGACCCTTTGCCGATCTCGATCTGGGAAGAGGGCTGCATCTGGCGCTCCGAAGCGCTTGCGCAGCTGGAACGCATGAAGCGTGACTATCGTATCGCCTTTCTCAGTGGTCACACCATGGCCCAGCGTGCCGCTGTCGTTTCCGACCTTGCGATCGCGCCGCTGCCGCGTTCCTATGTCGGCGAGGACATGGCGATATTGGGTGGGCAGGAGGGATTGCCTGAACTCGGCTCCTTCGACATCCGTCTCTTGACGGCCTCGCAGATGTCCGGGCCGGTTCAGGCGGTGGCTGACAGCATTCGGTTCGCTTTCGCGGAGAAGGCCAAGGCGATTGCCGCCTGAGATATCCAGAGGTGTGGAAACCTTTTTCTTCCCAGTGCGTTAAGAGACCGCAGCAGTCTTAGCTGCTGCCTCAGGGAGCCATTTCAAATACAGGATTTCTAATATGACCACCATGGTTAGACTCGGTGCCGCCATCGCGCTTCTGCTTGCGCTGACCTCCTGCGGCAACACCATCCGCGGTGTCGGGCGCGATACAGCCAATGCCGTGAATGCCACGCAGGACGCCGGCCGTTCGGTTGACCGCGCTGTGAGATAAGCAGCCTATAGTTGTGCCGGCGGGTATGCCTTGACGAGACCTCCGGACGCATTCAGCCCTCTACGGAATGCCGCGTGGGCTGGATGCTGGCTGGATTTTGCAGCTTCCATCAATCGAATCTGCAGGCGTGGTGGTGCTGCCTCTCCGATCCACCTTCCCAGATGTTCCAGCTTCAACGAGTTCAGAAACGAAGCGCCGGCTGCGTTGTCCAGATGACGGTGCAAGCCTTCGATCAGATTGTCGTCCTGCGCGGGGTTTTCAAGCAGCAGCGCGACGTAGGCCTTGTCCTGATCGGCAAGTGCCGAGAACTTGGCTGCTATCGTCTCGCGATCTGGGAACGGGGCGGACGTCATCGAAATCTCCATATGTCGGTGCGGCCGACTCGCGAGTCGGCCAACGAGGCTCGCCCGGCTTGTAGGGCAGCGGGGCTTGCGCGGGAACATCGGTACCAAAATGACCCGATGGCCGGCGCGGCCGCCACCCGACATGAATGCGCTACAGTTCAGCCTTCACCTTTTCGGCGACATCCGCCGGGACCCATTTGGTCCATAGATCGGCATAGTTGCGCAGGAAGTAGAATGCCGCCTCCCGGTTGCTTTCCTTATGTTCGTCCTGCCAGGCCAGCACATCGTTGATCGTACTGTTGTCCCAAGATCGCTTTTTCAGGTAGCTCGCCACTGGTCCTGCGCGATCGGCGAAGGCCTTCGTCATGATTGTGAAAGCGCGCGACACCGGGTAGGAATTGACTTCAGGCCGGGCGCAGCCGGGAACCGCAGTACAGTTGTCCCACTCGGGCTTGTCGTGGCCGACCCCGAAGCTCAGCCGCGTCATGTCATACTTTCCCAGAATAGCCGTCGGCGCCCAGTAGTAGCCGAGCCAGCCGACCTTCTTGTCGAAGGCGGCGGCGATTGACGCGTCGAGACCTTCCGGGGTGACGGTATCGATCAATCTGAAGCCCCTGTTCTGCGCACCAAGGGCACGGAAGAGGTTTGCCGTCGACGTCTGGCAGGTCCAGCCCGGCGGGCAATTGTAGACGCCGGCCCCGGGACCTTCCGGTGTGGGAAAGAGTTCGGGATGCTTCAGTGCGTCCTGCACAGTGCGGATGTCAGGGTTGGCATCGGCGACGAATTTCGGAATCCACCAACCTTCAACCGCACCGTCAGACAGAATTTCCGCCGCCTGAACGATGCGGTTCTGCTTGACCGCAGCGTCGAGCTCCACGCGTACACCATTGACCCAGAATTCGGAGGCGACGTCGGGCTCCCCCTTTTCGTTCATCGAGAGGAGGGTCGGCTTCGTATCGCCGGAGACGATGGTGACCTTGCAGGCGTAACCCGTCTCCAGAATGATCTTGTCGAAATTCGCGGCAATCGTGGCGGAGGGCCAATTCATTCCGGCAATGGAAACATTGCCGCATTCTTCCGCAGCGGCAGCGCTGACTGCGCCCACCAGTCCCGCCGCGATCATGATCGACCTGCAAAAAGCTCTCATTTCCATTCCCGCTTTTGTACGAGCACCGGCAGACTACGTCCCGTGCAGATTGCAAGCCCACATCTGCAGCGTGTCTTTTGGCCGTCGCTTTGACGCCGATGCTGGCGCCTTGGAAAGGAGCCTACCCGTTCGCTTTGGGAAATCAACGCTCTTGTGAAACACAGAAGGCGATTTTAAGCGGCTGATTTAAAATAGTTAATCTCAGCGCAATCAATTCGATTGCGCAGCAATCATCGCTGTCTGCGCAGACGTGGCGTAGCAAAAAATCAAAAAAGGGCACGAATTCATCTTTGCTTAACGGCTCACTAACTCTCCGGTAAGGATGTGACGCTATGGTAGTCGCGTGGCGGGGGACAACCGCTGCTTCTCCGGATCAGGTAGTGCGTCCCGGAGAAAGCGAGTTTCGCCGTGTATGGGCGAATGCGCCAGGGTATTTCGGCAAGCCGCGCGACCGTCATGGGTCAGCGCGGCTTTCGCAATTTCGGCGGTTGCGATTGACCGACGCGGGAGCGCCATTGTAGTCCGTTGGCGACCGTTTCGGAGCTTTCGACAATGACAAAAGCCATCATGCTGCAGGGAACAGGCTCCGATGTCGGCAAGACCGTTCTGGTGGCCGGGCTCTGCCGGCTCGCTGCCAATCGCGGCATCAGCGTGCGTCCGTTCAAGCCGCAGAACATGTCCAACAATGCGGCGGTCGCCGATGACGGCGGCGAGATTGGCCGAGCGCAATGGCTTCAGTCGATGGCGGCGCGCGTGCCGTCGTCGGTGCATATGAATCCGGTGCTGCTGAAGCCGCAAACGGAAAACGGCAGCCAGATCGTCGTCCAGGGCAAGGTCTGGGGGCAGGCGAAGGGGCGCGACTACCAGAGGCTAAAGCCGCAACTGCTCGACTACGTCATGCAGAGCTTTTCCAACGTTTCCACTGGCGCTGATCTGGTTGTCGTCGAAGGAGCGGGGTCGCCGGCCGAGATCAATCTGCGGCCGGGCGACATCGCCAACATGGGGTTTGCGACGCGCGCCAAGGTGCCGGTCGTGCTGGTCGGCGACATCGATCGCGGCGGCGTCATTGCCTCGCTGGTGGGCACGCATGCGATCCTCTCCGAAGAAGACCGCGCGATGATTTCCGGTTACCTCATCAACAAGTTTCGCGGTGACGTCTCGCTTTTCGATGACGGTATAGCGGCTATCGAGCGTTTTACGGGCTGGTCAAGTGTCGGTGTCGTGCCTTGGCTGAAGGCAGCCTCGCGTCTTCCGGCAGAGGATTCGGTGGTGCTGGAACGGCTGGCCCGAAGCGGGGGCAGAGCGCTGAAGATAGCCATTCCGGTCTTGCCTCGAATTGCAAATTTCGACGATTTCGATCCGCTGAGGGCCGAGCCGGATGTCGATCTGGTGTTCGTGCGACCGGGCGAGCGAATGCCTGTCGATGCGCAGCTGATCATCCTGCCCGGTTCCAAATCGACAATCGCCGACCTTGCCGATCTGAGGGCGGAGGGCTGGGATGCCGATGTGGCGGACCATGTGCGGCGCGGCGGGCGCGTCATGGGAATTTGCGGCGGCTATCAGATGCTCGGCCTGAAGGTCCGCGATCCCAGGGGAATAGAGGGAAATGCCATGGAAGCTTCGGGTCTCGGGTTGCTTGCGGTCGAAACGGTGATGGCGCCTGAAAAGACGGTGCGCAACAGCACCGCAACCGCGGTCGAGTACGGTGAGCCGCTTTCAGGCTATCAGATCCACCTCGGCGTAACACGTGGTGAGGACTGCGCCCGGCCGTTCGCCATCGTGGACGGTATGCCCGATGGCGCTATTTCGGGCGATGGGAGGGTCATGGGGACCTACCTGCACGGTGTTTTTTCCAGCGACGCCTACCGTTCCCGGCTGCTGCAGAGCTTCGGCCTCGTCGGGGAGAGACGGAACTACCGTGCAGGCGTGGAGCTGGCGCTCGACGAGATCGCCGCCGAGCTTGAGACCCATCTTGACGAACGGTGGCTCGGCGACCTCCTAAGCTAGAGCTTTTCTGCTTTTTTCGAATCGCGAAAACGCTCCATCTTTTTGTTCCTGCGCCATTGCGGACGCAAACCGCTGCGCATGCCAGCTGGAATTGCCCTAGATTTCGCCTGACACTTCCCGCCTGCGCCGGTCGAGCTCTTCGCTGTAACGGCGTAGCGTGTGGGCCTCGCTCAGCTGGCCGACCACAGTCCGCTCCACCAGATTGTTGACGACAGCGAGTGCTTCGCTTTCGGTCTTGTCGAAGATCGCGGCGGCCTGCTTGGCGTTCATCTGCGGCTGCAGGAAGTCGTTGCGGTAGCGGACGAACTGGTCGAGGCCGTTGCTGTCGTCGTCGCTGTCGGTGAGGCTCGCATAGATCTCCGGCACCAGCACCAATCCGGCGTATTTGCCGCTGTCCTCGACAAGAATGACGCGCTGAGCGGAGCCGATCGGAAAGCGCTCCTTGAACTCCTCCATGGAAATGCCTGCCTTGGCGGTTTTCACGTCGGCGCGCATCAGCTTGTCGACGGTCAGATTGCGGATCCAGCCGACATCGTGGGCACTGCGGATGCTCTCGCCACGCAGATGAAAGCGCCAGGTGGCGAAGGAGTAGCCGAACGTGCTGCGGACCACCAGCGACGAGCTGAGTACGGCGGCGAGCACGAGCACGGTTATGGGAAAGTCGCCCGTGATTTCGAGCGCGAGGAACGTCATGGTGAGCGGTCCGCCGATGACCGCGACCGCAAGCGAACTCATGCCGACCACGGCATAGATCACAGGTGTCAGGGTTGCGTTGGCAAAATACGGCGCGGAATAGGCAAACAATTTGCCGAGCAGAGCGCCCATGAACAGGGATGCGAAGAAGAGGCCGCCCCTGAAGCCAGAGCCGATGGATATGGCCGATGCAAACGACTTCAGCAGGAGGAGGCCGACCAGCACGGGGATGGCGACCTCGCTGTCGAGGTTCAGATGCAACGCGCCGTGGCCTGCCGAAAGCACCTGCGGCGTAATGAGGGCAAGCAGGCCAACGACGATGCCGCCAAGCGCGGGCCGCAGCGGTGGGGCGATCAAGCTTCTGCGGGCGAGCTCTTCGATGAAGGACACACCCTGCATGATCAGGATGCCGACGCCTGCACATACCGCACCAAGAAGGACGGCCGGAACGTAGTCGGCCGGCATGACGGTTCCGAACGAGCCGACGTCGATGACGAAATCGCTGCCGGCAAGTAGGCGCGCCACCAGCGTCGAAACGAGAGCGGATACGACGACCGGCGTCAGCGATACGATGGTGTAGGTGCCGATGATCAGTTCGAAGGCATAGAAGGCCCCTGTCAGCGGCGCGTTGAAGGCCGCCGCGATCGCACCCGCGGCACCGCAACCCAGGAGGACACGCAGGTCCGAGCGGCGCAGCTGCAGCTTGAGCCCGAGCTTCGAGGCGAGACCCGAGGCAAGCTGCGTATAGCCGGCTTCAAGTCCGACGGAGGCGCCGAAACCATTCGATATCAGGTTCTGGACGGCGACCAGGATGCTGTCCGTCAGCGACAGTCGTCCGCCGTGCAGCGCATTCGCCTCGATCGGGTCGACCATCGGCTTCTTGCGTGTCTTCGCCAGGATGAACATCAGCAGACCGAGGAGCATGCCGCCGCCCACTGGCGCGGCAAGCAAGAGGAACTTGTTGTCGATCTGGGAGGAGCTCAACCTTTCGACATCGCTGATGCCGAAGATCAGGCTGTGCATCTCGCGTGAAACGAGACTCATGCCTGTGACTGCGAGGCCGGATGTGACGCCGACGATCGCGCCCGCGATGACCATGCCCATTTCGCTGCGCCGTAGGAGCGCGCGCATCCGTCCTACGTCAAACAGAGTGTGAAGCAGGCCAAACCGGCGGATATCGATTTTGAGAAGCATGGCAAGGAAACTAGGCGGGCAAAGGCCCGGTCAAGGGCGAGGGAGAGGTACGACGACGGCGACAGCACCCGTTTGCGGTTCAATTGCGGCAAAAGCCCGGCGATGGCAACAGATTCCTATGCGTAAGTGACTGATAAAAGACGATAAATGTGGTAGAGATGGTCGTCTTTTCGAGCGGTCCTCCTGTTTTCCTATCGCTGCGAAGCGGCCAAGCCCGATTGACTTCCCGCCGGCGCTTGCCTAACCATGAATCCATAACGGATGGTTCCGGATCGCCTAAAGCGTTTCGGATGAAAAGGGAATGTGACGGGGTGGACCCAATCAGGGCGCTTTCATCACAGCCGACCCCGCGACTGTAGAGCGGTCAGGGTCTTCCGTCCGGCGTCGGATGCGCGTTACCGGCTGTCTGCGTGGTGCTGACGGGTGAGGCGGGGAAGACGACGGAAAAGCCACTGGTAGTGCAAGCATGATCAGCCCGGGCTGGACGCCTCTTTTTCTACGAATCGTCCGCCTTTTCATGATTGCAGCCGGGAAGGCGAGGAAGATCCGCTGGCACGATCAGGGCAACCGGTTTATCGGTGCGCCCCGATCGCGGCCTTTAACTGCGAGCCAGGAGACCTGCCATATCGTGCCGGGCGCAGAGCCCACCCATGGGGCGATGTCCCCGTTGCCAGCACGGAGGTTGTCATGGCTGAAAGACAGATCTATCGATCGCATGACGCGGTCGCCTTGCCGGTCGCTTGCGGGCAGATCGGATTGCATTTCCCATGAACAACCCATCTTCGGGCGCCACCTTCGTTCTGGGTGGTGCGCGGTCGGGAAAATCCCGCTTTGCCGAGCAACTGGTTGTGGCAAGCGGCCTGGAGCGCCATTACGTGGCGACCGGGCGTGCGTGGGATGGCGAGATGCGTGCACGGATCGACCAGCACAGGGCAGATCGCGGCGACCTGTGGACCACCCACGAAAAACCGCTCGATCTCGTTGAATGCCTTGCGGCTGTCGATGGCAATGGGCGAGCGATCCTGGTGGATTGCCTGACGCTTTGGGTTACCAATCTGATGATGGCGGAGCGCGACACGGCGGTGGAGTTCGCAGCCCTTGCCGCGCATTTGCCGAAGGCGAGGGCACAGCTCGTCATCGTTTCCAATGAAGTCGGCCTCGGCATCGTGCCGGAAAACCGTATGGCGCGGGATTTTCGCGACCATGCCGGGCGGCTGCACCAAATGATCGCGGCGCAAGCTGCGAACGTGTATTTTATCGCGGCTGGATTGCCGCTGAAAATGAAGGGTTGAATTCCATGAACCAGCAGAAGATTCCCGCGACCGTGATCACGGGCTTTCTTGGCGCCGGCAAGACGACGATGATCCGCAATCTGCTGTCCAACACGGGCGGCAAGAAGATCGCGCTCATCATCAACGAATTCGGGGATCTCGGCGTCGACGGCGAGGTGCTGAAGGGCTGCGGCGCGGAAAACTGCACCGAGGACGATATCATCGAGCTGACCAATGGATGTATCTGCTGCACGGTCGCCGACGACTTCATCCCGACGATGACGAAACTTCTGGAGCGCGAGAACCGCCCCGACCATATCGTCATCGAAACCTCGGGGCTGGCCTTGCCGCAGCCGCTCGTCGCGGCCTTCAACTGGCCCGATATCCGCACGCAGGTCACAGTCGACGGGGTTATCACGGTGGTCGATAGCGCCGCCGTCGCCGCAGGCCGTTTTGCCGACGACCACGATGCCGTCGAAGCGCGCCGCGTCGAGGACGAGTCGCTCGATCACGAAAGCCCGATTGAGGAGCTTTTCGAGGATCAGCTGACTTGCGCCGACCTCATCGTTCTCAACAAGACCGATCTCCTCGACAGCGCCGGCCTCAGCCGCGTGCGGGACGAAGTCGCCTCTCGCATTGCCCGCAAGCCCGTCATGATCGAGGCAAAGAACGGCGAGGTGCCGGCAAGCATCCTGCTCGGTCTCGGCATCGGCACCGAAGGCGATATCATCAACCGCAAGTCCCATCACGAACTCGAGCACGAGGACGGTACGCCGCATGACCACGACGAATTCGACAGCTTCGTCGTCGAACTCGGTTCCGTTGCTGATCCCGCTGCTTTCGCGGAAAAGCTGAAAGGCATCATCGCAGAGCATGACGTACTCCGTCTCAAGGGCTTCATCGATGTCCCGGCCAAGCCGATGCGTCTGCAGCTGCAGGCCGTCGGCAGCCGCATCGATCACTATTTCGACCGCGCATGGGCGCCTGGTGAAGCGCGCGGCACCCGCCTGGTGGTGATCGGGCTGCACGAGATGGACGAGACTTTGGTGCGCAAGGCGATAGAGGCCCTGGCATAAGGCAAACCAATGCATCTGCTTCTGGCACAGCAGGGAACGATCAGTGACGGCGAGGAAGCGATCGATCTCGGTCAGTCTCCCGGCGATATCCTGTTCCTGTCGGCCGCCGACACCGAGCTTGCGGCAATCGCGGCTGCGTATGGCCAAAGGGAGCCGGCGCGAACGCTGCGCATTGCAAGCCTGATGAGCCTCAAGCATCCGATGTCGGTCGATGCGTATATCGAGCGAACGGCACGGCATGCGAAGCTCATTGTCGTGCGTGCGCTCGGCGGAGCAAGCTACTTTCACTATGCGCTCGAAGCGCTGCACGCCGCCGCCGCGCGGCATGGCGCGCTGATTGCCGTCCTGCCAGGAGATTCCAAACCTGATGCAGGGTTGACGCCGTTTTCGAATGTGCCGCTTGAAGATCTGAATGCGCTTTGGGCTTACCTGATCGAGGGTGGCGACGGGAATTCGCATGCGTTTCTTGCGTATGCCGAGGCGATGCTATCTGGCGCCGAGAAGCCGGAAGCGGCTGCGCCGTTGATGAAGGCGGGGATCTGGTGGCCCGGACGCGGGGTGATTGGCGTCGAGGAATGGAAGTCGGCGGTTGATCTCCTCTTCTCCCCAGCGGCGACCCCGGATGGAGACCAAGCAGAGCGCCCGACTGTCGCAATCTCTTTTTATCGCGCTCTCGTCCAGAGCGGCGAAACCGGACCTGTCGAAGCGCTGATAGAAGCGCTTGCGGTGGAGGGAATGCGGTCGCTTCCGGTGTTTGCCTACAGCCTCAAGGACCCGGTCTCGAAGGGCATCATCGAGACTGTCTTTCATGCGGTGAAACCTGATATCGTGATCAACACCACCGGATTTGCGGTCTCTGCACCCGGCGCTTCACGGGAGCCGACCGTGCTGGAGTCCAGCGATGCCGTCGTGCTGCAGGCAATTTTTTCCGCGTCGTCGCGAGAGGCATGGGCCGCATCGTCGCAGGGTCTTTCGGCGCGCGATCTCGGCATGAATGTCGCGCTGCCGGAGGTCGATGGCCGGGTTCTCGCGCGCGCTGTCTCGTTCAAGTCGGCTGCGCGCTACGATGCGCTGGTCGAGGCCAACATCGTTGCCAGCGAGCCGGATGCCGGCCGCATGCAATACACCGCGCGGCTCGCCGCCAGTTGGGCGCGACTGCGCACGACGGAGCCGCAGGACCGGCGGGTGGCACTTGTCATGGCGAACTATCCGAACCGCGATGGACGTCTCGGAAATGGTGTCGGGCTGGATACACCTGCGGGTACAATCGAAGTGCTTTCGGCGATGCAGGAAGCCGGCTATCCGGTCGCCGACATCCCGGCAGATGGCGATGCGCTGATACGGCACCTGATGGAGGGGCCAACGAACTCCGGTCATGATGGCAAGGTTGTTCGCGAGACGCTTTCCTTGAGTCTTTACAGGACGTTCTTCGAAAGTCTTCCGGCAAAAATTCAGGAAGAGATCTGCCATCGCTGGGGCGCGCCAGAGACTGATTCCTATGTCAGGGACGGGGCGTTTGCGCTACCGTTTACCCGCTTCGGCAACGTGCTGGTCGGCATCCAGCCGGCGCGGGGATACAATATCGATCCGAAGGACAGCTATCATTCGCCGGATCTCGTGCCGCCGCACGGATATCTCGCCTTCTATGCTTTTCTACGTCACGAATTCAGCGCCCATGCCGTCATTCACATGGGCAAGCACGGCAATCTCGAATGGCTGCCGGGCAAGGCGCTGGCGCTGTCGCAGGAGTGCTACCCCGAGGCAATCCTGGGGACGCTTCCGCACCTCTATCCCTTCATCGTCAACGATCCCGGTGAGGGAACGCAGGCCAAGCGCCGCACCGCTGCCGTTATCATCGACCACCTGACGCCGCCGCTGACGCGCGCCGAGAGTTATGGGCCGCTGAAGGATCTGGAAGCGCTGGTCGACGAGTACTACGAAGCTTCCGGCGGCGATCCGCGCCGGATCCGTTTGCTCAGCAAACAGATCCTCAACCTCGTCGCCGATATCGGCCTCGACCGTGACGCCGGCATTGCTGAGGGCGAGAGCGAGACCGAAGCGCTGAAGAAGCTCGATGCGTACCTCTGCGACCTCAAGGAAATGCAGATCCGCGACGGCCTGCACATTTTCGGCGTTTCGCCTCAAGGGCGGCTGCTGACGGATCTGACGGTGGCGCTGGCGCGCGTGCCGCGGGGGCTCGGGCAGGGCGGCGATCGCAGCTTGCAGCGGGCAATTGCGGAGGATGTGTTTGGAAACACCTCCCCAACACCTCCCCACAAAGGGAAAGATCAAGGCGCGCAGGGGCTGCATCATCCGTTTGACACTCAATCTGACCTGGTTGCAAAGGCTGAGCTCTCGGCTCGACTTCTCCCCGGCGGGGAGAAGGCAAATCGCACGGTTGCGCCCGGCTGTTCCTCACGTGCCGGAAACGCTGGGAATTTTGACCCGCTCGATTGCGACATGGCGGCCGATTGGTCCGGAGCGCGCCCGACGATCCTCGCCGAGGTCTCCACCGACCCATGGCGCACACAGGGCGACACCGTCGAACGCATCGAACTGCTCGCGGCAAAGCTCGTCTGTGCTGAGATTGATTGTCCGAGCGAATGGTATGCGACACATGCGGTTCTCTCCGAGATCGAGGCCCGCCTGAAGCCCGCTATCCTCGCCTGTGGCGCCGCCGAGATCGACGGATTGCTGCGTGGTCTTGACGGCCGTTTCGTGCCGCCCGGTCCCTCCGGGGCGCCGACGCGCGGGCGTCCGGACGTGCTGCCGACGGGGCGCAATTTCTACTCGGTGGACAGTCGCGCGGTGCCGACACCGGCGGCATATGAACTTGGCAAGAAGTCGGCCGAGCTTCTGGTCCGTCGCTATGTGCAAGATCACGGCGAATGGCCGGTTTCCTTCGGGCTGACCGCATGGGGCACGTCCAACATGCGCACCGGTGGCGACGATATCGCCCAGGCGCTGGCACTGATCGGCGTGAAGCCGATCTGGGATATGACCTCGCGGCGGGTGACCGGCTACGAGATCATCCCGCCCGCGATTCTTCGCCGTCCGCGTGTGGACGTCACCTTGCGTATTTCCGGCTTCTTCCGCGATGCGTTTCCCGAGCAGATTGCGCTCTTCGACAAGGCGATCCGCGCGATCGGGGCGCTGCAAGAAGACGCCTCGGACAATCCGGTCGCCGATCGCATGCGCGGCGAGGCAGCGAGGCTTGTCGCAGCCGGTCTCGACGAAGCACAAGCCGAGCGTCGTGCGGGCTATCGCATATTCGGCTCGAAGCCGGGCGCATACGGCGCGGGGTTGCAGGCCTTGATCGACGAGAAGGGCTGGGAGCGGCGTGCCGATCTGGCCGAAGCCTATCTGGTGTGGGGCAGCTATGCCTATGGCGCCGGCGAAGAGGGCCGTGCCGAGCGCGGCGTCTTCGAGGAGAGGCTGCGGTCGATCCAGGCGGTGGTGCAGAACCAGGACAATCGCGAGCATGATCTGCTCGACAGCGACGACTATTACCAATTCGAAGGCGGCATGGCGGCGGCGGCCGAGCAGTTGGCTGGCGCACGGCCGTCGATCTATCACAACGACCATTCGATGCCCGAAAAGCCGGTGATCCGCTCGCTGGAGGAGGAAATCGGCCGGGTCGTGCGTGGTCGCGTCGTCAATCCGAAGTGGATCGATGGGGTGATGCGGCATGGTTACAAGGGCGCCTTCGAGGTCGCCGCGACAGTGGACTATCTGTTTGCCTTTGCGGCAACGACAGGTGCTGTCGGCAATCATCATTTCGAAGCCGTGTACCAGGCCTTCGTTGTCGATCCCAAGGTCCGCGACTTCATGATCGAGAAGAACCCTGCGGCCTTCGAAGAGATGAAGGGGCGGTTGCTGGAAGCGGTCGACCGCCAGCTCTGGACGCCGCGCAGCAATTCGGCGCGGTTCGATCTTGCACGGGCCGTCCACGACACACTTGAAATCGACAATGGATCCAAGCTTTCATCCGGGGAAGACTGACATGACTGACGAAACGACTGAAGCCGCCGGCCACGATGATGCGCGCCATGCCGACAAGATGGCCAAGAAGAAGGCCGCGCGCGACAAGATCATGGCGACGAAGACGGACGAGAAAGGCCTCGTCATCGTTCATACCGGCAAGGGCAAGGGCAAATCCTCCGCGGCCTTCGGGATGATCTTCCGCCATATCGCGCATGGCAAGCCCTGCGCCGTCGTGCAGTTCATCAAGGGTGCGATGTGGACGGGAGAGCGCGACCTGATCGAGAAACACTTCTCCGACATCTGCCAGTTCCACACGATGGGCGAGGGTTTTACCTGGGAGACGCAGGATCGCGCCCGCGATGTCGCCGCGGCAGGGGCTGCCTGGGAAAAAGCGAAGGAACTGATCCGAGACGAGCGGAACTCGATGGTCTTGCTCGACGAGATCAACATCGCGCTTCGCTACGATTATCTCGACGTCAACGAGGTGGTGGCGTTTCTCAAGAGCGAGAAGCCCTATATGACGCACGTCGTGCTCACCGGGCGCAATGCGAAGGACGAGCTGATCGGGGCGGCGGATCTGGTAACCGAGATGGAGCTCATCAAGCATCCCTTCCGATCGGGCATCAAGGGGCAGCCGGGCGTGGAGTTCTGATGACACAGAGCTGGGTTTTCTGGGCGATACTGTCGGCGGCCTTTGCCGCGCTGACGGCGATCTTTGCGAAAATCGGCGTCGCCGGCGTGAATTCCGATCTCGCCACGCTTATCCGAACGATTGTTATCGTCTGCATCATCACGGCAATCGTCGCCGCGACCGGTCAGTGGCAGCCACTCTCCAGCATCTCCGGGAAGACGTGGCTGTTTCTCTGCCTGTCCGGGGTTGCGACGGGTGCCTCCTGGCTCGCGTACTTCCGGGCGCTGAAAATCGGCGACGCCGCGCGCGTGGCGCCGATCGACAAGCTGTCGATCGTGCTCGTGGCGGTGTTCGGCGTGATCTTTCTCGGGGAAAAGCTCAACATCATAAACTGGCTCGGTGTGAGCCTGATTGCCTGCGGAGCGTTGTTGCTCGCGCTGTTCTAGGACCGTGCCGTAGCCGGCGCGGCGACGATTTCCGCCGTTTCTTTGTTGGCAGGAAAGAAAGACTCTATCGCCAGTTCCGAGAGCGTGACGTCCACCGGGGTTCCGAATACGGTTGTCGTGGATATGAAGGAAAGCAAGCCTGCTTTCGTTTGCAACTCGAGCGGAACGGCGATGTCGGCAAAGTCATGCTTGGCGGCAGATTCCAGGGATACGGTCGGGGAGGGGTAAGAGGACAGTTCCTTGTGCAGTTCGCCGAGGATCGGGTCGCCGGTTGCCGATATCTGGTGGTGAAGGCGCCCCAGTAGGTGGGTACGCCATTCCGACAGGTTTGCGATATGCGGCGCCAGGCCCATCGGGTGCAGGCTGAGGCGCAGTACATTGACTGGTTCGGCCACCAGCATTGGGTCGGTGACGCCAGCAAGAAGCGGCGCAACCGCCGCATTTGCCGCGATCAGCGTCCAGTGGCGGTCGATGGCAAGGGCCGGGTAGGGCTCGTGCCCCTTCAGCACCAGGTCGATAGCCCGCCGTGCAGGACGCAGCGCCGGATCGTCGAGAGATCGCTGGGAAAACAGCGGCGCAAAACCTGCGGCAAGCAGCATCGGGTTGCGTTCACGCAGCGGCACGCCGAGTCGTTCGGCAAGGTGCAGCAGCATGTCGCGGCTTGGAATCGACCGCCCGCTCTCGATGAAGCTCAGGTGCCTTTGCGATATCTCTGCTTCCAGCGCGAGATCGAGCTGGCTCATGCGGCGTCTCTGTCGCCAATCGCGAAGGTAGTCTCCAACGGAGCGGGCGGGCGTCATCATCACGCGGCGTCCGGCAGCTGGTCCAGGAAGCCGTGCACGGCTTTCAGCCGCCCGCCGTCGAGCACGGCAAAGTCGGTGCCCTTGATGAGGTGTTCGCCGCCGTGTGGGCCAAGCCCCCAGGAAAAGCGCAGGTTGTCGCCGTAGCTGTCGGCGGTGCCGATGAGTTCGAACCGGTAGCCAGGGAAGCGCGCCTGGACCGCATCGACCAGAGCGTTGATCTGCGCGTGGCCTTCGCCACGCATCAGGGGATCGACATAGGTTGCCGCTTCATCCCAGGTTTCGGCAATCAGGGCGCTGCGGCGGGCGGCATCTGTCTCGTTCCAGATTGCGATGTAGCGTTCGGCCTTGCTGTTTGCATCAGTCATCAGATCATCTCCTGTTTTACGCCCGGCTCGTCCAGGCATTGCGATCATGGAGAAGCGCCAAGGCCTCATCAATTACGCCGGAAGTAATCGGACGTCAGCCTCAGATCTCCAACCAGACGCGGATCGGGTTCAGCGGATCAGCCAGCAGCTTGATTGTAAAGGCTATGCAGACAACGACCAGGAGTGGCTTGATCAACCGCGCGCCGGTGCGCATTGCGAGCCGGGAGCCGAGCTGCGCACCAAGAAATTGGCACCCACCCATTATCAGGCCGATCTTCCACAATATTGCTCCAAAGGAGATGAAGACAACGAGGGCGCCGATGTTCGAACCGAAGTTCAGCAGCTTGGTGTGCGCGGTAGCCTTCAGCATTCCGAAGCCTGCGAGGGAGACGAAGGCGAGCATCAGGAACGAGCCGGTTCCGGGTCCGAAGACGCCGTCGTAAAAGCCGATTGCCGGAACGAGCGTGAGCCCGAACGCAAATGGCGTGATGCGGCGGTGTTTGTCGATATCGTTGAGATTGGGCTTCAATGCGAAATAGAGGGCGATTGCCACGAGCAGAACCGGCATGATCGAGCGCAGCACATCGCCGGGTACGATGGTTGCAAGGGCCGCACCCAGCGCGCCGCCCATGACCGCCATCAGTGCCATCGGCAATTGCCTGCGCAAATCGACATGTCCCTTGCGGGCGTAGGCAAATGTTGCCGACGCTGCCCCGAAAACCGATTGCACCTTGTTGGTGCCGAGCGTCTGCAGCGGCGGAATGCCGGCAATCAGCATGGCCGGAACTGTGATCAGTCCGCCGCCGCCAGCGATCGAATCGACAAAACCGGCAAGAAATCCCGCGGCGGCGAGGAGGAGAAGCAAATGGGGGGCAAGATCGGACAAGGCGGGGCTCTGAATGGGCTGTATCGGCGCGCATGTTGCATTTCCGTCCCTCTGCTGCAATGGCTTGTACGACACAGGGACCGGTATTCGAAAAGCCCATGACCAAAATCGGATTGACACGCCGCTATGTGCTCGGGCTCGGTTGCGAGCGCGGCACATCGGTCGAAGAGGTGCATGACCTGGCCGTGGCTGCGTTGGCGAAGGCAGGCGTTGCGGCGGAGGAACTGGCGGCCGTTGCATCAATCGATACACGCAGTCAGGAGCCGGCGATCTTGGCGGTGGCAGTGAAATTCGCCGTCCCGAGCATCTTCTTCGATGCTGCCTCGCTCGAGCGGGAGACGCCTCGTATTAAGAACCCCTCGGCAACCGTATTCGCGCATACGGGCTGTCACGGTGTGGCCGAACCTGCAGCCCTGGCGGCGATCGGACCGGCAGCGGAATTGACCTTGCCAAAACTCAGATCGGCACACGCCACTGCGGCGATCGCGCGCATCCTGTTGCAGAAACAATAGCGGGCGCTATGGTTGCCGCCGATCTCGCGGCGGTGTCCGGCTGGCTGCGGAAATAACGATAGAAGGAACATTCATGCACAAGGTCATTTATGACACGGATCCGGGCGTCGACGATGCAATGGCGCTGCTCTTCCTGCACCGCCATCCGGAGATCGACCTCATCGGCATCACGACCGTCTTCGGCAATGCCTCGATCGAGACGACCACACGCAACGCGCTGTTCCTGAAGCGCGAATGGAGTATTTCGGCTCCGGTCGCCAAGGGTGCCAACGTTACCATCGATCCCTCCCGCAAGGACGACGCTTGGCCGACCTTCGTGCATGGCGACGACGGCCTCGGCAACATCAATGTGCCGGCAAGCGTCGATGTGCCGCTCGATCCGCGTCCGGCCTACAAGTTCATCATCGAGACGGTTCGTGCCAATCCGGGCGAGGTGACACTGGTCGCGGTTGGCCGCATGACCAACCTTGCCCTGGCCTTGAAGGAAGATCCCGAGATTGCAGGGTTGGTAAAGAGCGTTGTCATCATGGGCGGCAACTTCTATGTGCCGGGCAACATGTCGCCGGTCGCAGAGGCGAACATACACGGCGATCCCGAGGCCGCCGATATCGTCATGACCGCGCCCTGGAAGGTGGTCGTCATCGGCCTCGATGTCACCGCGATTACGACGATGAGCCGCAGCTATCTCGCCGATACTGCAGCCAGGGGCGATAAGGCGGTGAAGCTGCTGAACGACCTGTCACAGTTTTACATCGACTTCTACAAGCATGCGGTCGATGACGGAATGATGGTTCACGACAGCTGCGCCTGCGTCTATGTCGTGGCACCGGAGCTGTTCACCACGATATCAGGCGCGGTGCGCGTCGTCTGTGGCGGCATCGCCGATGGGCAGACGATCGTGAAGCCGGATGGCCGCCGCTTTCCGCCGGGCGATTGGGACGGTCTGCCGAGCCAGGTCGTTTGCACAGGCATCGAATCGGAGAAGGTGATCGACCTCATCCGCGATACGCTGCTTGGAGCCTAGTGGCCCGCTGTTACTGCGGATTTCGGCGCGATGGCAATGTCGAGTCCGTCCAGTCTCTTGCGCCGCAATCTTCGCATCCTGAATCCGGTCGTTGAACACTTGCTTCAACGCGATTTCGACAGATCGGATTCATCGCTCCAACTGGCGTTGACCTTGTCACCACCGGGGCATAGATCATCCTCATGATCGAAGCTGCGCTTTCACATCTTCCGGCTCTGGAACCCGGCAGCGTCTGGCTTGTGGGCGCGGGCCCGGGCGAGCCCGGCTTGCTGACGCTGCTTGCTGTCAGGGGGTTGATGGACGCCGATGTCGTCGTTCACGACGCTCTGGTCGATGCCGGCTGTCTCAAACTCGCCCGGCCCGATGCGCTGCTGGAATATGCAGGCAAACGGGGCGGTAAGCCTTCGGCCAAGCAGCGGGACATTTCGCTTCGCCTCGTGGAACTGGCGCAGGCCGGAAAGCGCGTGCTCCGTCTCAAGGGGGGCGATCCATTCGTGTTCGGACGCGGGGGCGAGGAAGCCCTGACGCTGGTCGAATACAACATTCCGTTCCGCATTGTGCCCGGCATCAGTGCCGGGATCGGCGGACTTGCCTATGCCGGTATTCCGGTTACTCACCGTGACATCAATCATGCGGTCACGTTTCTGACCGGCCACAACTCTTCCGGTCTCGTGCCGGATGCCATAAACTGGGACGCGGTCGGCAAGGGCTCGCCAGTCATCGTCATGTACATGGCCATGAAGCATATCGCCGAGATCAGTGCGAACCTGATTGCGGCGGGGCGGTCTCGCTTCGAGCCGGTGGCGTTCGTCTGCAACGCGACGACACGCGGCCAGCAGGTTCTGGAAACGACGCTCGGTGAGGCACCAGCTGCCGTTCTTGCATCGGGGCTGGAGCCTCCCGCCATCGTGGTGGTGGGCGAAGTGGTCCGGCTGAGACAGTCTCTCGATTGGTTGGGTGCACTGGCCGGACGAAGGCTGCGCCCCGATCCATTCCGGCATTCCAGCAGCAAGGAGACGGCATGAGTGGTCTGTTAATTGCGGCTCCGTCCTCCGGCTCGGGCAAGACGACGGTGACCCTTGGGCTCCTCAGGGCGTTGCGCAAGCGTGGCTTGGAGATCGCACCTGGCAAGGCAGGCCCGGATTACATCGATCCCGCTTTTCACGCAGCGGCGAGCGGCGTTGCCTGTCTCAACTTCGATCCGTGGGCAATGCGACCGGAGCTGATTGCGGCAAACGCGACGCTGCATCGCTCAGGCGACCGGCTACTCGTCATCGAGGCGATGATGGGACTGTTCGATGGCGCTGCGGATGGAAAGGGAACGGCCGCCGATCTGGCGGCCATGCTCGGCCTCTCCGTCATCCTCGTGGTCGATGCCTCGCATATGTCGCAGTCGGTTGCGGCGCTCGTGGCCGGATTTGCCGGATTTCGGGCAGATGTCCGCATCGCCGGCGTCATTCTCAACAAGGTTGGCGGCGAGCGGCATGAAATGATGCTTCGCCAGGCACTTGACGCGATCCGCATGCCCGTCATCGCCGTCGTCCGGCGCGACAATCAAATCGCCCTGCCCGAACGTCATCTCGGTCTGATACAGGCTGGAGAACACCAGGCGTTGGAGAATTTCATCGAGCATGCGGCCGAGGCCGTGTCGGAAGAGTGTAATTTCGAGTTCCTGCTGCGCGTCGCGCGACAGGGGCTGAACAAGCCATCGACCGCAAACATCGCACGCCTGCCGCCGCTTGGCAGCCGTATCGCTGTGGCACGCGATATCGCTTTTGCCTTTTCCTACGAGCACATGTTGCTCGGGTGGCGCCGGCGTGGGGCCGATATCTCGTTCTTTTCGCCGCTTGCCGACGAGGCGCCGGAGAGAACGGCGGATGCCATCTATCTTCCTGGCGGATATCCCGAGTTGCACGCTGGCGAGATCGCGGCGGCGCAGACCTTCAGGGCCGCGATGCGGCGGGCGGCCGATAGCGGCGTGCGGATCTACGGCGAGTGCGGCGGGTATATGGTTCTGGGCGAGGGGCTGGTCGATGCCGGCGGTGAGCGCCATTCCATGCTCGGCCTGCTGCCATTGGTGACGACCTATGAGGATCGAAAGCGCCACCTCGGGTATCGGCGCGTGTCGCCGCTCAACAGCTCGTTCTTCGAGCAACCGATGACGGCGCATGAGTTTCACTATTCGGCGGTCGTTTCCGAGGGCGATGCCGACCGGCTCTTCGGCGTCACCGATGCTCTGAACAACGACCTCGGCAGCGCCGGGCTCCAGCGCGGACAGGTTGCCGGGTCGTATATGCATCTGATCGACCTCGCCGGGGAAACAGCATGAATGCACCGATCATCCACGGTGGGGGTATTACCGCAGCGGCGGCGCTTTACGGCGGCAAGCCGGAGGAGTGGCTGGACTTGTCCACCGGTATCAGTCCCTTTGCCGTGGCATTGCCCGAGATTTCCATGCGCGCCTGGCAGCGGCTTCCAGATGGCTATCTGACAGATGAAGCGCGAAGGGCTGCACGCGACTATTATGGCAGCGGCGATGTTCTGCCCTTGCCCGTTCCGGGTACGCAGTCGGTCATTCAGCTTCTGCCGCGATTGCTGGAAGGGGCAGGGCGGGCTGCGATCCTCGGGCCGACCTATGGGGAATACGAACGTGCGTTGAACTCGGCGGGCTGTGCCGTCGATCTGCTGGATGGCTTGGAACAGATCGGCGACACCCATGCCTTGATCGTCATCGTCAATCCCAACAATCCGGATGGCCGCACCTACGAACCCGAAATGCTTGTCGCGCTCTGCAGGCGCATGGCCGCAAGCGGCGGTCTCGTCGTCGTCGATGAGGCCTTTGGCGATACCGTTCCGGGCGCAAGCGTGGCGTCACAGGTGGCGGGGCTGTCCAATCTCATCGTCTTGCGCTCATTCGGCAAGTTCTTCGGTCTTGCGGGACTGCGGCTGGGCTTCGTTGTTGCTGACAGCATGGTTCTCGATCGCTTCGAGAACTGGCTGGGGCCCTGGGCCGTGTCCGGCCCGGCCCTGTCAATCGCCGCGTCGTTGCTGCGTTCCGACACCGCCCCGATCCGTCGGGCAATTGCCGAGAGAAGCGCCGCTCTGCGCGCCGTGCTGGAGAGTGGCGGTCTTCGGATCTGCGGCGGAAGCGGACTTTTCTCGCTCGTCGATCATCCTTCGGCGGATGCTCTTCATTCGCATTTGTGCCGCCACCGCATATTGGTGCGCAAATTCGACTACGCCCCTCATTGGCTCCGTTTCGGGGTCACTGCCGATGCCGCCGGAGACAGGCGGCTGGCCACTGCCCTCCAGAGTAACGACGGATGATGATCGAGCTTAATCTTCTCGTGCTGGTGCTGGCTCTTCTGCTCGACCGAATAGTCGGAGACCCAGAAGTGCTATGGACGCGCTTGTCGCATCCTGTCGCTCTCTACGGCAAGGCGATTTCGAGTGTGGATGGGTGGTTCAATCGCAGCGATCTGGCGAAGCAGAAACGGCGGCGCAACGGAGCGTGTTCGATCGCCGGCCTGCTTGCCTTGAGCGCTCTGGCAGGACTGGTGCTGCATTGGTTCTTTGCTCTGTTCGGTCTTGCGGGCATTCTGCTGGAGGTCATTTGTGTCACTGTTTTCCTGGCGCAAAAGAGCCTTGCCGACCATGTCGGTGCGGTTGCAACCGGGCTGAAGAACGGCGGCGTTCGCGGCGGCCGCGCCGCTGTGTCCATGATTGTCGGCCGCGATCCGGAAACGCTGGATGAACCTGCGGTCTGCCGCGCGGCTATCGAAAGTCTGGCCGAGAATTTCTCCGATGGCGTGGTGGCGCCGGCTCTCTGGTATGCCGTCTTCGGCCTGCCGGGGCTTCTGGCCTACAAGATGTTGAACACGGCAGACTCGATGATCGGCCACAAGTCCGAACGTTACGCAGATTTCGGATGGGCTGCGGCGCGTCTTGACGACTTTGCCAACTGGCCGGCGGCCCGGCTTTCAATTGTGCTGATCGCGGCCGGCGCCTGGCTGCGACGCGGACGTGCAGCCTGCCGCGAGGCATTGCGTATCGCCATGCGCGACGGTGGCCTTCACCGCTCGCCGAATTCCGGACGGCCGGAGGCTGCCATGGCGGGCGCTCTCAATGTCCAGCTTGCCGGTCCGCGCATCTATTCCGGCGTCGTTGTCATGGAGCCGATGATCAACCCGACCGGACGGGAGACTGCAACCGCAGCGGACATAGACGACGCTGTATCCGTGTTCCATGCCAGCTGCTCGATGCTGACATTCATCCTCCTGATGTTTTTCGTTTTTCTGTTGTAGGCGGTCATCGATATTGCGGCACGACGCGGCACGCATGGCTTGACGATGGCCATGTCGTCATTGCCGATTGCCGGTCTGGCCCAGGTAGTCGCGAGTGCATGTATGGCCTTCGGGTCCATGCTGTTTGAGCAACAGTACAGTTGCAAATTGCGCATTGCAGCAGGTGAGGGCATTGGCTTTTGAAATGGATTTGCCTATGAGGGGGATAAATTGTCATTTCAAGAGGTACAGGCGTGACCGCTACATTCGATAAAGTTGCCGACATCATTGCAGAGACGAGCGAGATCGATCGCGACACGATCACGCCGGAAAGCCATACGATCGACGACCTCGGTATCGACAGCCTCGACTTCCTCGATATCGTCTTTGCGATCGATAAGGAATTCGGCATCAAGATCCCGCTCGAAAAGTGGACGCAGGAAGTCAACGAAGGCAAGGTCTCCACGGAAGAGTATTTCGTGCTGAAGAACCTCTGCGCGAAAATCGACGAGCTGCGCGCCGCCAAGGCCTGATCGGCACAGCCATTTTTTCTCCGCCCTGTCGCCGTTAACCATGGCGGCCGGGCGGTTTTGTTATTAAGTAGGCCTAGCCGACGGGCATGTTGCCCCTCCGGCCGGAGGATACGATGCTCCTGGAATACTTCCAGATGATTGACCGCATCGAGGCGGTCGACCTTCAAAACGGTACCCTAAAGGCGCGCTCTGTCGTGCCGGCGAAGAGCCCTGTTTTCGAAGGTCATTTTCCCGGCATGCCCCTTGTTCCGGGCGTGCTACTCATCGAAACCATGGCGCAGGCTTCAGGCATGCTCGTGCTGGCTGCGACAAACTTTGCCGCGATGCCGTTCCTGATGTCGGTCGATGGTGCCAAAATGCGTACGTTTGTCGAACCGGAAGCGGTTCTCGACATCGAAGCGTTTCTGGAGCACGACGGTTCGGGATTTGCGGTCACCAAGGCAAAGATCACAAGCAACGGCAAGAAGGTGTGTGATGCGCAGTTGAAGCTGCGCACCGTGCCTTTCAGCGAGGTTCCGCTTGGGGATATTGTCAAGAAGCGTGCAGGTGAAGTGGGTCTGATGGATGCGATCGCCGCACAGGGAGTGAATGGATGAGCAAGGCTCAGAATGATGTCGTGATCACCGGCATCGGCATTGTGACGTGTCAGGGGGTTGGCAAGGAGCCGCATATCGCGCTGCTGACTGCCGACGGATCTCCGAAAACGATCGTCGAGACCGAAAAGTTCAAGCCCTATCCGGTTCATCCGCTCCCGGAAATCGACTGGTCGCAGCAGATCGCCAAGCGCGGCGATCAGCGCCAGATGGAAAACTGGCAGCGCATCGGCGTTTTTGCCGCAGGTCTCGCTCTCGACGACTCCGGCTTCAAGGACGATGCGGAAGCCTGCGGCAGCATGGACATGATCGTCGCGGCCGGTGGCGGCGAGCGCGACATCAACGTCGACACGCTGATCGTCGATGAAGGCCTGAAGCGCAATGATCGCGAGGTCCTGCTGAACGAGAAGCTGACGACCGAGCTTCGCCCGACGCTTTTCCTCGCGCAGCTTTCGAACCTGCTCGCCGGCAACATTTCCATCGTGCACAAGGTCACCGGCTCCTCGCGGACCTTCATGGGCGAAGAGGCGGCCGGCATCTCGGCAGTCGAGACGGCGTTTCATCGCATCAAGTCCGGGGAATCTTCGCATGCGCTCGTTGGCGGCGCGTTCTCTGCCGAGCGGCTCGACATGGTCCTGCTGTTCGAATCGATCAATGCGCATTCGCGCGGCGACTGGCAGCCGCTCTGGTCGCGCGATGAGGGGGGCATCATGACCGGTTCCCTCGGCGTGTTTCTTGTGCTGGAATCGCGCGCCCATGCCGCGGCGCGCGGCGCGCATGTCTATGCGACGATTTCATCGATCGAAGGTGATCGTGGCAGCCGCAATGCTGGCAATCTGGAGAAACGTCTCGAGCGGCTCCTCGAACCAGCCACCGGTCTTCCACCCGAGAGCATGGCGATCTTCTCCGGCTCGACCGGCATGACGGATCTCGCACGCCGCGAGAAAGCCGTTCTTGAGCGTCAGTTCCCGGGAGCGGCGATCCGCGGTTTCGGCGGCGTCACGGGCCATGGCCTTGAATCGCATTTTGCGCTTGGACTGGCGCTGGCGGCGCTGGCAGTCGACAGCAAGGCGAAGGTTCCGCCGTTTGATGATGCGCATGAGAAGGCAATGAGCACTGGTACGTCTGCGGCCGTCGTCACGACCGTTGGACATCAGCGCGGCGAAGGCGTCGCAGTTCTATCCGCGGAAGCGTGAGGAGTAGGCATATGAAAGATTCGGCTTACAACGATCATCTCGGCCGCCCCATCGTCGCGGTCACCGGCGTCGGCATAATTACGTCGCTTGGCCAGGGGCTGAAAGACAACTGGGCCGCGCTGACGGCCGGGCGGTCCGGGATACACGAGATCAACCGTTTCCCGACTGAAGGTCTCTCGACACGCATCGCCGGGACGGTCGATTTCATCGACATTCCGGTCGCCAACGCCGTCGAGCGTTCCTACGCCTTCGCGCGTGAAACGACGATCGAAGCGCTTGCCGATGCCGATATTTCGGGGGATTTCAACGGTCCCCTGTTTCTTGCCGCACCGCCGATCGAGCCTGAGTGGAGCGCACGTTTCGACCTTGCGGATCGTTCGCCGCCAGCCGATCATCCGGGCGATGCCTATGACCGCTTCCTGGCGGCGATGCGTCAACGCCCCGACGCGGCTTTCCATGAGGCGGCGCTGTTCGGCTCGATTTCCGAGCGGCTTGCCGATCGCTTCGGCACGCGCGGCCTGCCGGTGACGTTGTCCACAGCCTGCGCATCCGGCGCGACCGCAATCCAGCTCGGCATCGAGGCGATCCGTCAGGGCCGCACGAGACGCGCGCTTGCGGTTGCTACTGACGGATCCGTCGGCGCTGAAGCCCTGATCCGCTTCTCCCTGCTTTCGGCGCTTTCCACGCAGAACGATCCGGCGACCAAGGCATCGAAGCCCTTCAGCAAGGACCGCGACGGCTTCGTCATTGCCGAAGGCGCTGCATCCCTGGTTCTGGAGTCGCTGGAATCTGCGATTGCGCGCGGCGCCAAGGTTCTCGGCATCATGAAGGGTGCCGGGGAGAAGGCCGATTCCTTCCATCGTACCCGTTCGTCCCCCGACGGGGGCCCGGCGATCGCGACGATCCGCGCAGCGCTGGCGGACGCCGGTATGGATGAAAGCGCCATCGGCTACATCAATGCGCATGGCACTTCGACGCCGGAAAACGACAAGATGGAGTATAGTTCCATGCTCTCGGTGTTCGGTGAGCGGCTGGCGTCCATTCCGCTGTCTTCGAACAAGTCGATGATCGGCCATACGCTGACTGCGGCGGGCGCGGTCGAGGCGGTATTCTCGTTGCAGACGATGCTGACGGGCACGTTGCCGCCGACGATCAACTACAACAATCCGGATCCCTCGATCGTTCTCGACGTCGTGCCGAACAAAAAGCGCGAGGGCCAGGCGAATGCCGTGCTTTCCAACTCCTTCGGGTTCGGCGGGCAGAACGCCAGCCTTGTCATGGCGCTGGAACCGGCTTAATCGGTTCCCGACCGACCTTTGAGACCAACATTGCTGCGCCCGCATACCGATAGGGTGCGGCCAGCAGCATCCATAAACTGCGCACTTGCCTCAGGGCGGGCGCGCCCGTGAAGGACTTTGCCATGCGCGCTTTGCAACTGATCGATGACCGCAAGCTTGAGATCACCGACCTGCCCGAACCCGATGCTCCGGCGGCGGGCGAGGTGACGCTGCGGGTCAAGGCGGTCGCACTCAACCACATCGATGTCTGGGGCTGGCGGGGCATGGCCTTCGCTAAGCGCAAGATGCCGCTGGTGATCGGCGCGGAAGCGTCTGGCGTGGTGGAAGCCATCGGTCCGGGCGTTGCCAATGTGCTGCCTGGTCAGCTCGTTTCGATCTATGGCGCGCGCACCTGTGGTCTTTGCCGTCCGTGCCGCGAGGGACGCGACAATCTCTGCGAACACGTCTCCGGCGTTCACGGCTTCCATCTCGACGGCTTCGCGCAGGAGAAGGTGAACCTGCCTGCGCGCCTGCTGGTTCCTGCTCCTCCCGGTGTCGACGCTATCGGTGCCGCACTGGCGCCTGTGACTTTCGGCACGGTCGAACACATGCTGTTCGACAACGCCAAGCTCGAATCCGGCGAGACGATCCTCATTCATGCCGGTGGTTCGGGCATCGGTTCGGCGGCGATTCAGCTTGCCAAGAAGATCGGCTGCACCGTCATCACCACCGTTGGCTCCGATGACAAGATCGAGAAGGCCAAGGCGCTTGGCGCCGATCACGTCATCAACTATCGCACCGACCGTTTCGAAGGCGTGGTGCGCAAGCTGACCAAGAAAAAGGGTGTCGATGTCGTCTTTGAACATGTCGGCAAGGATACCTGGGCAGCATCGATGTTCTGCCTGAAGCGGGGCGGCCGGCTCGTCACTTGCGGTTCGACATCGGGCGTATCGACCGAGATGAACCTGATGATGCTGTTCCAGCAACAGCTGAAGCTGCTGGGTTCGTTCGGTTGCCGTATGGAAAACATGGCGGATGCCATGCAGAAGATGGGCCGCGGGCTGGTTCATCCGGTCATCGATACAGAAGTCAGCTTCGATGACATCGACAAGGCCCTGGAGCGTATGGAGTCGCGCCAGATCTTCGGCAAGATCATCTTGAAGATGGATTGAGCCATTGAAGCTCTTCATCACCCGTATCGTCCTCAAGCTGGAACATTTCCGTCAATGGCTGATCGCGCAGGTGATGTTCGGGTTCCTGAATTTCCTGAAGCTCTTTCCGGCTGATGGTGCGATCAACTTCATCGATTGGCTGATGCGCAAGATCGGCCCGCGCACAAAGCGTCACAGGCTGATGATTGCCAATCTGCGCAATGCCTTTCCTGACAAGAGTGATGTGGAGATCAACGATATCGCGCTTGGAAGCTGGGCCAACATGGGCCGGCTCGCCGCCGAATATGTGTTCCTCGATAGGTTGTTCGATTTTGATCCAATGCGCAGCGAGCCGGGCCGGGTCGAGGTCTCGGGCATTCCAATCTTTATGGATCTCCTGACCAACCCGCGGCCGTTCATCGTCTTCACCGGCCATACCGGGAATTTCGAGCTGCTGCCGGTCGCGGGATCTGCGTTCGGTCTCTACGTCAGCGTGCTCTTCCGCCCCCCGAACAACCCCTACGTGGCGCAGAAGGTTTTCGATTTCCGAAGCGCGCGCATGGGCAAGCTGGTGCCATCGCATGCCGGTTCGTCCTTTGCGCTCGCCCGACAGCTGGAAGCGGGCCAGGGGGTGGGCGTTCTGGTCGACCAGAAATTCCGCAAGGGGCTGAAAACCACCTTCTTCGGTCTTCCGGTGAAGACGAATCCGCTGCTCGGAAAGCTAGTCCGCCAGTTCAATTGCGACGTCTATCCCGCCCGCTGCATCCGCCTTCCCGGTAACCGCTATCGCCTTGAAATCGAGCCACGGCTGGAAATCCCGCGCGATGCCAACGGCAATATCGACATGACCGCGGCGGCACAGCTGCTAAACAACAAGGTTGAGAGCTGGGTCCGGGAATACCCGGAGCAATGGCTTTGGTACCACGATCGCTGGGAAATAAAGCGGCAGGTTATTTAGCAAGAGCATACCCCTATATCTCCTCATTGAAAAACAATGCGCCTTCTTCATTGAAAGTGAAGATGTGTCATGTTACCGATTTCTATCAATGCGAGTGACTGCGCTGTTTCGGCCGGATCAACTGGCTTGCCAGGTTTGGCCGTTGTCGAGAGCATTGCCTTACGGAATCGGCATTGGAGGGGTCGTGCTCGGTCTTTTTCAGGCGTTCTCACTGCGCTGTGCGCAGATTGAAGAGGCGATAAGGAATGGTGACGATGCGCGCGTCAGCAGCCTTGATGGTTCCGTCGATGCGCTTGTCGAGGCGATTCTTGGCTACAGACCTTCCAATATGCTCTATGCGCACATGCAGCTCCAATTTGTCGGCTGCTTGATCGATCAGTATTCCGAGGACAGCGATGCCGTGCGAGAGCATGTGAAGCTCTTGTCGCATCTGTTGCAGCAATATTTCGGTTCATCCACGCCGCGCTGGCAGATGCCAAAGTTGGATCTTGAACCGGTCTGCGCGCCCACCGCTTATGTTCCGAACACGGACAATGGAAATTTCCTCCAGGCCGCGATTTTGGAGGCTCTTCCTGATCGTGTCGCAGTGCTTACGAAGGACTACCGATACCTCTATTCCAACGCGGCAAACTCTGTCCATCTCGGCAGGAAGCCAATGGAGATGATCGGACGTCATGTGTCGGAATTCATTGGAGAAAAGCGTTTCAGCGAGGTTGCCAAGGCGAAGCTGGATGCCTGCTTTTCGGGCGCGCACTCCGACCACATCTATTCCCAATGCGAAAACGGTTCCCCGAAGCGCTGCCGCATGTCGCCGCTGCGCGATTCCTCGGGAAGCGTCATCGGTGCATTGATCATTCTCGAGGATGTGGGCAAAGCATCGCGTATACTTGCTGATCAGGCTTTCGTCCAGACTGCGAGCTCGTAGCCGTCCGGATCGCTGAAATGAAAGCGGCGGCCGCCAGGGAAACCGGTGACCGGGCGAATGATTTTGCCGCCCGCCCTTTCGATCGCATCAAAGGCAGCTTCGAGATCGTGCGCGTAGAGGATGACGAGTGGTCCACCGGGCCGAGGCGCCTCCAGGTTGGTGAAGCCGCCTTTCAGCCGGCCATCGTCGAATTCGCAGTAGTTCGGACCGTAATCTGTGAAGCGCCAGCCGAAGGCGCTGCCATAGAATTTCTTGGACGCGTCGATATTGGCCACGCTGAACTCGACGTAGTCGATTCTGAGGTCGTCTTCTCTCTTTGTCATGAGCGTTTCCTATAACTCCATCAGCGATTTCAGGGCATCGAGGTCTCGGGCGACATGCGCGGCATCCGCCTCGAACTGTTCATCGGTCATCCCTGGCAGACGCAGGAGCGTAAACATGACCTCGCAGCCATCTTGGTTCGGCACGATACGCAGCGCGTTGTAGGCGCGAAGGCCGCTTTCGATCGTCACCGTATGATCGATGACGCCGAATTCGTTGTGCGGAACGAAGCTGACCTTCACGGTGCCAAGGACGCCCTCGGCGATCCAGTCGTCGCCGTTGCGCTCGAGCCCTGATGCCAAGCCCGATGCCCAGAGCGGCATGTTTGTTGGTGCTTCAGCGAAGGCGTAGACGTCACGCCAATTCCGGTCGATGGAGCGATGGATGATCCTTGCGGGCATTGTCGCCATGATGTTCCTCGTATTCGTTTGCCAGAGTAGCATTGTGAGGGGCAAGGTATTGAACGAAACGGCCAGTCAGCCTGCAATCTGTCGTCGGAGTTCGAGCGGGGTGAGCGTTGAAATCTCACGGACCTCGCGGTTCATGTGAGCCTGGTCCGCATAGCCTGCCGCCACGGCCAGCATGGCAAGGGACTGGCTCACCTCTTGACCGCAAAGGCCAAGCAGCGTCTGGAAACGGCGGATCCTTGTCAACGTCTTGGCGCCATAGCCGAAGTGATGGAGGCAGTGACGGCGGAACTGGCGTTCGCTCACGTCCAGGTCAGAGATCAGGGCACGCGTGTTGATGCCTGACGCCGCGTTTCTGCCGGACCTTGCAAAGATGTGAGCTATCGCTTTTGAAGGAGGCACGTGATCGATGGCGCGCTTCTGCAAGTCCCCGGCGAGGACGCGCAGGCGTCCCGGAGCGTCGGCGCAATCCGTCAGACGGGCGTTTAGCGCGGCTGCTTCCCGTCCCCATAGTTCCGCGAGGTCGATGCTGCAGCCGACGATTTCGCAGAGCGGCAATCCGAGCCAGTCGGCTGCCGCGCCAGGTGCAAAACGGATGCCGACTATCTTGGCACCGCCGCCGATAGGCGGGAAGGCGCTGGTGCGGTCAGGGCCGGCAACGAGGAGCCGGCCGTCCATCCAGACGATGTCGCAGTAGCCATCCGGAACGATCGCTACTGTGCGGGATAGCCCATCATCGAGCTCGTGCGACCAAAGGCAGTGAAAATGTGGCTTGAGGGCAGGTGATGGCGCGAACTCGGCGTAGCGGCCCGCACGTGCAGCCAGGATCGCTCCAGGTTCTCGCTTTCGGCGGGTCATTCGTCCTCCTCCCACACGCGTCTTAGGCAATATGGTTCAATTCGCCGAGGACGCAATACGAGTCCATTCGAGCCCGAATCGAACTTGCCGTTTTGGCAATTGAGTGCCACAACACCGATCCAAAATGACTCACCGGAGGTTTATCGTGGAAAAGGCAGAAATCGGGCTGATCGGCCTTGCCGTCATGGGTTCCAACCTGGCGCTCAACATCGCGGAAAAAGGCAACAAGATTGCGGTGTTCAACCGCACGCCTGAAAAAACGGATGAATTCTACGAAAGCGCCGGCGATCTCAAGAAGCAGATCATTCCCTGCAAGACAATCGAGGAATTCGTCGAGGCGATCCGCCCGCCGCGTCCCATCATCATCATGATCAAGGCCGGCGAGGCCGTGGACCAGCAGATGGAACTACTGCGTCCGCACCTGTCTAAGGGCGACATCATGATCGACGCCGGCAACGCCAACTTCCGCGACACCATTGCGCGCTTCGACCGTCTTAAGAATACGGACCTGACCTTCATCGGCATGGGTGTATCGGGCGGCGAGGAAGGTGCGCGCCACGGTCCTTCGATCATGGTGGGCGGCACGGAAGATTCTTGGAGGCGCGTCGAGAAGGTGCTGACCTCGATTGCCGCCAAGTACAAGGGCGATCCGTGCGTCGCATGGCTCGGCAATGACGGCGCCGGCCATTTCGTCAAGACGATCCACAACGGCATCGAATATGCCGACATGCAGATGATCGCCGAAATTTATGGCATCCTGCGCGACGGCCTCGGCAAGAGCTCCAAGGACATCAGCGGCATCTTCGGAGAATGGAACAAGGGTCGCCTGAATTCCTACCTGATCGAGATTTCCGAGAAGGTCCTGGCGGCAACCGACCCGGTCTCCGGCGGTTCGATGGTCGACATGATCCTCGACAAGGCAGGCCAGAAGGGCACCGGCAAGTGGTCGGCGATCGAAGCGCAGAACATGGGCATTCCGGCGACCGCGATCGAAGCGGCTGTTGCTGCCCGCAGCATCTCGTCCATGAAGAGCGAGCGCGAAGCGGCCGAGAAGATTTTCGGCACGCCGAAATACGACTTCCCGATCGCTTATGGGCCGGAACTCAACAAGGATCTGGAGCTGGCACTCTTTGCCGCCAAGATCGGTGCCTATGCGCAGGGCTTTGCGGTCATGGCTGAGGCGTCGCGCGAGTTCAACTGGTCGCTGCCGATGCCCACGATCGCCAAGATCTGGCGTGACGGCTGCATCATTCGCTCGCAGTTCCTCGATGAGATCACGTCCGCTTTCACAAAGGCACCCGATGTGGCCAACCTGATCGTGACACCGGCCTTCTCCGAGATGGTCAAGGAGTCGCTTCCGGCGCTTCGCCGTGTCGTTGCCGCCGCCCTGCAGGCTGGCCTGCCGGTACCTGCACTGACCTCGGCGCTGACCTATTTCGACGCCTACCGCCAGGGCCGCGGTACTGCCAACCTGATCCAGGCGCAGCGCGACTTCTTCGGCGCGCATGGCTTCGACCGCCTTGACGGCAAGGACTTCCATCACGGCCCATGGGGCAGCGGTGCATCGACCTTCTAAGCCTTCCTTCCCAACGAAATCAGCCGGGCCATTGGTCCGGCTGACAGTCAACAGGACCATAGCTGCCTTTCGCGCCGCCCGACGATTGCCGCAGCGAAGGCCAATGCCAGTTCAGAACTGGATGGCGGCAACCGGACGCACGATGATCCTGGCAGTACCGGCGTCGAAGTCGTCCAGTGTTTCGTTGTGATGAGCGACGATGTCGGCAAATGTCAGCGTCTCGGAATCAGCAGTCATGTGTCCGTCGCCCACCAGCGTCACGTCATAGCCGAGCGACACGGCGCGCCGGACGGTGGTGTCGACGCAGAACTGCGTCATGCATCCGCCGACAACGAGATGGGTGACGGACTTTTCCTTGAGTCGATCTTCCAGGTCAGTTTCGAAGAATGAATCCGAGCTCCGTTTGTGGACGACCACGTCGCCTTCTGCGGGCGCGAGCTCCGGTCGAATTTCCCAGCCGACGGTGCCAAATGCCAGGCGATGATCGGCATTGCCATCATGCTGAACGAGGACGACCGGCGCGCCCTGCAGCCGCGCCAGTTCCCTAAGCGCGCGAAGACGCTTGACCGTCGCGCTCAGCGCTGACTCGATGAGCGGTTGACGTTCTGGCGTTCCTTTCCCGGCGAGGATTGCATTCTGGACGTCGATGATGAGCAGGGCTTTCGTCATGTGCCTCCTTCGCAATCGGTATGGTTGTTGTCAGCTGGCGGCGGCGTGAGCTCAGGCCAAGCGCCCTATTTGTCGCGCTGCCGCCACACCGGCTGGCTGATGCTCTGGAGCAGTTCCGGTTCGACGCCGTCGATCCTGGCGATGACGGCCTTGGCCATTTCGCGGCCGGCATGGCGGACGTCTTCGTAAACGGTGATGATCTCGGGCCTTATCCAGTTTAGGATCGGTGCCGATTCCTTGGAGACCATATCCACGTCATGTCCGAGCCGTCTGCCGGCTGCCTCGATGCCGGCGTTGACGGCGATCGCAGCGCTTCCGGCAGAACACACGATGCCATCGGGGGCGTTCGCAGAGCGCATCATGGCTTCGACCGCGTTGCGGATTTCTTCGAGAGGGGTGTCGATCGTAACGCGCAGCGGCACTTCCTCGGCGCCGTAGTCGTGCAGGCCGGTCTGAAAGCCTATCCGCGTGTGCGTGTAGTATGTCAGCTTGCTTGGCGGTTGGAGGAGGGCGATGCGCTTTCGCCCTCTGGCGACCAGTTTTTCCACGGCCTGGTAGGCAAAGGCCTCATTGTCGAAGTCGTGAAACGGATGAACCTGTCCGGCATCCGTCCTCCCGTGCGTGGCAAAGGGCATGTTGCGCTCCGTCAGCAGCCTGACGCGGGGGTCGTCGGGCTCGATGCGGGAGATAATGACGCCGTCTGCCGAACCGGTATCGAGGATGTAGCGCACCGGCAGCATAGGGTCCTTGCTATGCGAATGTGGGGTGACGACGATGTGATAGGGCGTGCCGCTCAGGACTTCAGATATGCCGAACACCATCTGGCTGCTGAAGCCCATGATCTCTTCGTCGATGCTCAGGACGAGGGCGATGACGTTGGTCTTGCCTGTTCTCAGGCGCACGCCGGCCCTGTTCGGCTGATAGCCGAGCTGGCGGGCGACCATGCGGACGCGCTCCTTGGTCTCCGCGCCTATGTCGGGCGCGTCCTTGAGGGCGCGGGACACCGTGGTCACACCAAGGCCGGTCATGAAAGCGATTGTCTTCAGTGTTGGCCGTTCGCGCGTTGCCTCAGCCACCGCTCCCCCCAAATTCCCTTTGTTTTCCATCCCTCTAGGCCGTCCTGTGCGATTTTGGTTCGCTTATAGATGCTTTTCGAAGCGCTGTAAGCACGAAGTCCGTAAAAGCCGCTCCTCCCGTAAGATCCAAAATCTGTAACGATACAGTAGAAATGTCGAGCGCTTTTTCCGAGGTATAAGTGGCTTTCACTCGCAATGATTGAATCTCGGATTTATGCCCGTATTTTTTGCGAGTGCGAAAAGATTGAAATCAAGATGCTTCCGGAGATTTAAATAACTGATAGGTATATCAGATAGTTGATGTCAGTGTGCGGTTGCACACTCCACTGCTTGACGTCGTCTCACCTCGCTATGGAACTGAGCGTTATGACAGGCATTGGTAGCAAACGACGCAGGAAAACAAAATTTTCGGAGAGGGCTGTTGCGCGAAAATATCGATTGAACTAAGTTTTTCCGGCAACGTTTCAGTGAGGGAGGAAAACTCATGAAGTTCCGTTTGATGGCGGCTGCGCTTGCCGCTTCCGTCGTGCTGCCGCTTGGTGCGGCAAGTGCGACCGATCTCGAAGTAACCCATTGGTGGACGTCCGGCGGCGAAGCTGCTGCCGTGGCCGAACTGGCCAAGGCGTTCGACGCCACCGGCAACCACTGGGTCGATGGGGCAATTGCCGGCTCCGGCGGCACCGCGCGTCCGATCATGGTCAGCCGCATCACCGGCGGCGATCCGATGGGCGCCACACAGTTCAACCATGGCCGTCAGGCCGAAGAATTGGTTCAGTCCGGCCTGATGCGCGACCTGACCGATGTCGCCACTCAGGAGCACTGGAAAGATCTCATTCGTCCGGCAAGCCTGCTCGATTCATGCACGATCGACGGCAAGATCTATTGCGCTCCGGTCAACATTCACTCCTGGCAGTGGCTGTGGCTTTCGAACGCAGCCTTCAAGAAGGCCGGCGTCGCGGTGCCCAAGAACTGGGATGAATTCGTCGCTGCAGCACCGGCGCTCGAAAAGGCCGGCATCGTGCCGCTCGCCGTTGGTGGTCAGCCATGGCAGGCCGCTGGTGCGTTCGACGTGCTGATGGTCGCCATCGCCGGCAAGGACGTCTTCCAGAAGGTCTTCGGCGACAAGGATGCTGAAGTGGCTGCAGGCCCGGACATTGCCAAGGTCTTTAAGGCTGCCGACGATGCGCGCAAGATGGCCAAGGGCTCGAACGTGCAGGATTGGAACCAGGCAACGAACTTGGTCATCACCGGCAAGGCCGGCGGCCAGATCATGGGCGACTGGGCGCAGGGCGAATTCGCTCTGGCTGGCCAGAAGGCCGGTACGGACTACACCTGCCTTCCGGGCCTCGGTGTCAACGAAGTGATCTCGACGGGCGGCGACGCCTTCTACTTCCCGCTGCTCAAGGACGCAGAAAAGTCCAAGGCTCAGGAAGTTCTTGCCAAGACACTTCTCGATCCGAAGACACAGGTTGCCTTCAACCTCAAAAAGGGCTCGCTGCCTGTTCGTGGTGACGTCGATCTAGCTGCGGCTAACGACTGCATGAAGAAGGGTCTCGAAATCCTCAAGGCGGGCAACGTCGTGGCGGGCACTGACCAGCTGCTGTCTGCGGATAGCCAGAAGCAGAAGGAAGACCTCTTCTCCGAGTTCTTCGCGAACCCTTCGATGACGCCTGAGGCGGCACAGAAGCGCTTCGCCGAGATCATCGCGTCTGCCGATTGATCGTCTACTCCTTGGCTGTTGCGATCCGGCTCCCTTACGGGAGCCGGATTTTCCGGAATTCCGGCTTGTGACAGCGCTCTTCAGGTGGTTTCGTCGTGACGTTCGCGACTTGCGGCTGGCCTGGGAGATGGGAAGGCAGAGAGGCGTCCAGCCTTGGTCCGCCGCTCGCGATCACAGAAGCATTTGCGTTTCAGGAGGAGCTACAATGACGGGTCAAGCGAAAGCAGGCCGGCCAAATCAGTTGCTACGCAATCTGAACTCTAAAATTGCATCCATCCCGATGATCCTTACCGCCATGGTTATCTTTCTCGGCGGCACACTCTGGACGGTGTTTTATTCCTTCACCAACTCGAAGCTGCTGCCAAGGCTGAGCTTCGTTGGCTTCGACCAATACAAGCGCCTTTGGGCGGCGCCGCGGTGGATCATTTCCATCGAGAATCTTGCCCTCTACGGCATCCTTTCCCTGATCTTCAGCCTGGTAATCGGCTTCGTTCTGGCCGCCCTGATGGATCAGAAGATTCGTTTCGAGAATGCGTTCCGGACGATTTTCCTATACCCCTTCGCGCTCTCGTTCATTGTGACTGGCCTCGTCTGGCAGTGGGTGCTCAATCCTGAGTTCGGCATTCAGTCGGTCGTGCGTTCGCTCGGTTGGACGAGCTTCACCTTCGATCCGCTCTATACACCAAGCATCGTCATTTACGGGGTTCTGATCGCGGCGCTTTGGCAGGGCACCGGGCTCGTGATGTGCCTGATGCTCGCGGGCCTTCGCGGCATCGACGAGGACATCTGGAAGGCGTCGCGCGTCGATGGCATACCGATGTGGAAGACCTATCTCTTCATCGTCATTCCGATGATGCGTCCGGTGTTCATCACCACGCTGGTCATCATCGCCAGCGGCATCGTCAAGGTCTACGACCTCGTGGTGGCGCAGACGAGCGGCGGCCCCGGCATTTCGTCGGAAGTTCCCGCCAAGTACGTCTACGACTACATGTTCCAGGCGCAGAATCTCGGTCAAGGCTTCGCGGCCTCGACAATGATGCTTGTAACGGTCGCCATCATCATCGTGCCCTGGGCATATCTGGAATTCGGGGGAGGGCGTAAGCGTGCCTGATGCCATTGCTCTCAAGAATACGGATACCGGCGCCGTGACGGAGAAGACATTCTCCGGGCCGAGCGGTCCGAAGCCGAAGCGGGTGATATCCCCGCGCAACATCATGCTCTATGGCGCGCTTTTCGTCGCTGCCGCCTACTACCTCCTGCCGCTCTACGTGATGATCGTCACGTCGCTGAAGGGAATGCCAGAGATCCGTCTTGGCAACATCTTCTCGCCACCTGTCGAGATCACCTTCGAACCGTGGGTCAAGGCTTGGGCAACGGCCTGCACGGGTCTCAATTGCGACGGCCTGTCGCGCGGCTTCTGGAACTCGGTGCGCATTACCGTTCCCTCGGTGGTTGTCTCGATCGCAATCGCTTCCGTGAACGGCTATGCGCTCGCCAACTGGCGCTTCAAGGGATCGGAACTGTTCTTCTCGATCCTCGTGATCGGTGCATTCATTCCCTATCAGGTGATGATCTATCCGATCGTTATCGTGCTGCGCGAATTGGGAATATACGGGACCCTGACCGGCCTCATCATCGTGCACAGCATCTTCGGCATGCCGATCCTGACACTGCTCTTCCGGAACTATTTCGCATCCTTGCCGCAGGAGCTTTTCAAGGCGGCGCGCATCGATGGGGCGGGCTTCTGGCAGATCTTCCTGAAGATTATGGTGCCGATGTCGCTGCCGATCTTCGTGGTCGCCATGATCCTGCAGGTCACGGGCATCTGGAACGACTTCCTCTTCGGTGTCGTCTTCACCAGGCCCGAGTACTATCCGATGACCGTGCAGCTCAACAACATCGTCAACTCTGTCCAGGGCGTGAAGGAATACAACGTCAACATGGCCGCAACGATCCTTACGGGTCTGGTGCCGCTGGTTGTCTATTTCGTGTCGGGACGACTTTTCGTCCGCGGCATTGCCGCTGGCGCAGTGAAAGGCTGATCCATGAATTCGAGCGTTTCCATCAAAGATCTTTCGTTGAACTTCGGCGCTGTCAATGTTCTCAAGGATCTCAATCTCGAGATCAACGACGGCGAGTTCCTCGTGCTGCTCGGCTCTTCCGGTTGCGGCAAGTCGACTTTGCTCAACTGCATCGCCGGTCTGCTTGATGCGTCGGACGGCCAGATCTTCATCAAGGGAAAGAACGTCACCTGGGAAGAACCCAAGGACCGCGGTATCGGCATGGTGTTCCAGTCCTATGCGCTCTATCCGCAGATGACGGTCGAGAAGAACCTGTCGTTCGGCCTGCAGGTCGCCAAAATTCCGCAGCCTGAGATCGACAAACGCGTGGCCCGCGCTGCCGAGATCCTTCAGATCCAGACGCTTCTGAAGCGCAAACCGGCCGAACTTTCCGGCGGCCAACGTCAGCGTGTCGCGATCGGGCGTGCGCTGGTGCGCGATGTCGACGTGTTCCTCTTCGACGAGCCGCTATCGAACCTCGACGCCAAGCTGCGTTCGGAGCTGCGTGTCGAAATCAAGCGTCTGCATCAGTCGCTGAAAAATACGATGATCTACGTCACGCACGACCAGATCGAGGCACTGACGCTTGCTGACCGTATCGCGATCATGAAGAGCGGCATCATCCAGCAGCTCGCCGATCCGACGACGATCTACAACAAGCCGCACAATCTGTTCGTGGCAGGTTTCATCGGTTCGCCGTCAATGAACTTCCTGCGCGGCGAGATCGCCAGGCAGGGCGACCAGACGGTGTTCACCGCCAACGGCGTGAATTTCTCGGTCGACGCCTATGGGACGAGCGAGCCGTTGCAGGCTGGCCGCAAGGTCATACTTGGTGTCCGGCCGGAACATGTGAAGGTCAACGAGAACCTCGGCGCGGAAGTGCATGATGCGACTGTCGATATCGAGGAGCCGATGGGCGCCGACAATCTGCTCTGGCTGAAACATGCCGGTCATACGATGTCGGTGCGCATCAACGGTTCCCGCCGCTTCAACCCCGGATCGCGTGTCAAGCTCGGCTTCGACATGTCGCTGGCTTCGATCTTCGACGCCGAAACGGAACTTCGCCTCTAGAAATCGCAATGCGGGTGAAGCCGAAAATGCTTCGCCCGTTCTTCTAATCGGCCATCTGGCCTGCCAAATTCGGTCGCACCCCGGTTGTCCGGGTTCTCCCAAGAGCGGCCTGATCGGGACAATGCTATGACATCCTTGCCCACCAACGGCTTCAACCTCGACCTTTCCGGCTCGTGGCAGCTCACCTCCATAGATGGTGAAATCGTCACGCAGATCACCCTGCCGGGTGATGTTCACTCGGCGCTGCACGCCGCCAAGCTTATTCCCGATCCGTATTTCGGCCGGAACGAAGAGGTGGTGCAGTGGGTGGCGCATCGCGATTGGGCAATAGAACGCAGCTTCACGCTGTCGGAACCGGATGGCGACTGGTACCTTGATATCGATTATCTCGATACCATCGCTGCCATCTTCATCAACGGTTCGCCGGCTCTGCTCACGGATAACAGCTTTCGGCGCTACCGCCCTGATGTCAGCACCCACATCAAGGCCGGCGACAACGTCATCCGCGTCATTCTGCATTCGAGCATTGCGGCCGGCGCCGACCGGCAGGCCAAGCAACCCTTCTATATTCCCTATTCGACGGGCAATTCACCGATCGCCAACGGCAACATGCTGCGCAAGCCGCAGTGCCATTTCGGCTGGGACTGGAACATCGCGATTGCGCCGTTGGGCCTCTACGGCACGATCGCGCTACGCAAGCTCGAAACCGCACGCATCGAACACGTCACGACCCGACAGGTGCACAATCTCAACGGCTCGGTGGATCTGCAGGTCAGTGCAACGCTGTTTGCCAAGGACCCTGGTATCGTCCCCGTGCATTTTTCGCTCGACGGCGAGCGCGTGCGCCTCGACGTTGGCGTCGCCGCCGGTGAAACGGTGGTGAACCACGTTTTTCAGATCGACAAGCCCCGTCTGTGGTGGCCCACAGGGAGCGGTGAGCAGGCGCTCTATACGTTGACCGTGGATCTGCCGTCGGATGTGCTGACCAAGCAGATCGGTCTTCGCACCGTCGAACTCATCACAACGCCGGATGCAGCGGGCAGCCGTTTTGCGCTCAAGATGAACGGCCACGAAATCTTCTGCCGCGGCGCCAACTGGATCCCGGCGGATGCACTTTTCTCGCGGTCGAGCCCCGAGAAAACCGAGGATCTGTTGCAGTCTGCCAGGGCTGCAAACATGAACATGATCCGCGTCTGGGGAGGGGGCTTCTACGAGCATGATGGTTTCTACGACCTTTGCGATCGCCTCGGCCTGCTGGTATGGCAGGATTTCATGTTCGCCTGCAATCTTTACCCATCCACCGAGGATTTCCTCGATAACGTTGCGCTCGAAGTCGACTATCAGGTCCGGCGCCTTTCCTCGCATCCGTCGATAGCGCTATGGTGCGGCGACAACGAGCTGGTCGGTGCGCTGACATGGTTCGATGAATCGAAGAAGGATCGCGACCGCTACCTCGTCTCCTACGATCGTCTCAACCGGACGATCGAGCAGGCGATGAAGAAAGCGGCGCCCGACGCCATCTGGTGGCCGTCGAGCCCGGCGTCCGGCTATCTCGATTTTGGCGACGCCTGGCATGCCGACGGTTCCGGCGACATGCACTACTGGTCCGTCTGGCACGAGAACAAATCCTTCGACAATTACCGCTCGGTGCGCCCGCGCTTCTGCTCGGAATTCGGCTTCCAGTCCTACACCTCGCTGCCCGTCATCAAGACCTATGCAGACGCCAAGGACATGAACGTCGCGTCGCCCGTCATGGAGTTGCACCAGAAGAACGCCGGCGGCAACGAGCGCATCGCCGGCACGATGTTCCGCTACTTCCGCTTCCCCAAGGACTTTCCGAATTTCGTCTATCTGAGCCAGATCCAGCAGGGACTGGCGATCAAGACGGCGGTTGAGTACTGGCGGTCGCTGAAGCCCCATTGCATGGGCACCATCTACTGGCAGCTGAACGACACCTGGCCGGTCGCTTCCTGGTCGAGCCTCGATTACGGCGGCCGCTGGAAGGCGATGCACTATCTGGTGAAGCGGTTCTTCCAGCCGGTGGCAGTTGCGGCCATTCCTTCTGAAGACGGCAAGGCGATCAGCTTTTCTTTGGTCAACGACACGCTTGGCGAGGTAAGCGTCGATCTCTCGATCTCGAGCATCGACATGAAGGGTGAGCGCAAGCATCTGAAGGATGTGCAGGCGGTCTGCAGCCCGGACGCGGCCGTCACTGCGGCTTCCGTCGATGTCGCCGACCTGCCTGCGGGCACGCTGCTTGCCTGGCGTTTCACGGCGTCGAACGGCATGGGTGGCGAGGGGCACTACGTGCACGGCACCTACAAGGCGCTGGAACTCGAGCCTGCCGGCCTCATGGTCACGCATGAGTATGTGGAGGAGGATGGCTCCGTCTGTATCAACGTCACCGCCAAGGGACTTGCGCTCTTCGTGATGATCGAGACCGACACCGACGGCAAATACTCCGACAACGCCTTCGATCTTGCGGCGGGTGAAACGCGCCGCATCACCTTCACCCCGGCAAAATCGCTCGAGAGCGGAGTGCTGCCGGAATTCCGTTTCTACGACCTGCAATCCTGCCAGTCGGTGGATCAATCCTGATTGAAATGCAATGGGCACGCGGCCCGAGGAGGACAATATGACAAAACTCAGTTTTCAGCTTTATAGCGCGCGCAATTTTCAGCCCTATTCGGCAATCTTCGAAAAGCTCGGCAAGGCCGGCTACCAGGAGGTCGAAGGCTTCGGGGGCATCTACGCCGATCTGGACGACGCCGGGCTGAAGAGCCTGCGCGCCGATCTCGACAAGAACGGCCTCGTCATGGCGACCGGCCACTTCAGCCCTGACTTTCTCGATGGCGAAGTCCAGAAGTCGCTGAACATTGCCAAGGTGCTCGGCATGGATTCGATCTATGCACCGCATCTGGCCTCTGACGAGCGCCCGACGGACGGTGCCGGCTGGCTCGCATTCGGCAAGCGCCTGCAAGAGATGAGCAAGCCGTACAAGGACGCCGGCTACGAGTTCGGCTGGCACAATCACGACTTCGAGTTCGTGAAGCTCGCGGACGGTTCGCTGCCGATCGAGCGTATCTTCGAAGGTGCGCCGGATATTTCCTGGGAGGCGGATATCGCCTGGGTCGTCCGCGGTGGCGCCGATCCCTTCGCCTGGATCGAGAAGCTTGGGAGCCGTATCACGTCCATCCACGTCAAGGACATCGCGCCGGCTGGCGAGAACAAGAACGAAGACGGCTGGGCCGATGTCGGTCATGGTACCGTTGCGTGGTCGAAGCTGATCGCCGCGCTGAAGGGAACCAAAGCCAAGCACTACGTCGTTGAACACGATAACCCGAGCGATATCGACCGTCTGATCACCCGCTCGATCGCATCCTTCAAGACTTACTGAGGCACACCATGACCAAGGAACTTGGCGTCGGCATCATCGGATGCGGCAACATCTCCACGACTTATTTCTCCCTTTCGCCTCTCTTCAAGGGGCTCAAGGTGCTGGCTTGCGCAGATCTCAACGTGCAGGCCGCCCAAGCCCGTGCTGAAGAGTACGGCGTCAAGGCGCAGACGATCGACGAGCTTCTCGCCAATGACGAGCTCGATGTCATCGTCAACCTGACGATCCCGGATGCGCATTTCCCTGTTTCGAAGGCGATCCTCGAAGCCGGCAAGCACGTCTATTCGGAAAAGCCGCTCGTGCTCACGCTGGAGCAGGGCGAGGAGTTGCGTAGCATAGCCAAGGCGAAGAACCTCTCCGTCGGCTGCGCACCGGATACGTTCCTCGGCGGCGCACACCAGCTCGCCCGCAAATATGTGGACGAGGGCGGTATCGGCCGCATCACCTCGGGCGCCTGCTACGTCATGAGCCCAGGCATGGAAATGTGGCATCCGAACCCGGACTTCTTCTTCCTGCCGGGCGGGGGGCCGATTCTCGATCTCGGCCCTTACTACATCGCCAACCTGATCAACCTGATCGGCCCGGTCAAGCGCGTCGGCGCCATGACGTCCATGGCATCGGAAACCCGCACGATCACCAGCCAGCCGCGCAACGGCGAGACCATCCCGGTGAAGACGCCGACGACGATCCAGGCGATCCTCGAATTCGTCAGCGGGGCGACGGTCACGCTGACGGCCAGCTGGGACGTCTGGTCTCACCGCCACGCCAACATGGAGCTCTACGGCACCGACGGCTCGCTCTATGTGCCAGATCCGAACTTCTTCGGCGGGGTCGTCGAGGCCAGCGGCCGCGACAAGGAGATCAAGCCGCTTGAAGCATGGGATCATCCTTTTGGTATCTCCAACCAGGAGAGCCCGCAGGGACCGCGCGCAAATTACCGCACGGCCGGCCTTGCCGACATGGCGATGGCGATCATCGAAGGCCGTGACGCGCGCTGCTCGCTCGATCGCACGCTGCATGGCGTCGACGTCATGACGTCCATCCTGAAGTCGGGTGAAGAAGGCCGCTTCATCGACCTTACCACGACCTGCACCCAGCCTGCGGCGCTCGGGATCGAGGAAGCGCAGGCACTCTTGAAGTAAGCGACCAAAGGACTAATGTCCGGCGCGGGCGACGAGCCCGCGCGTTTTTGCTTAAGGGATAAGAATTATGAGCTGGCAACCGGCTTCCGACCGCTATTCGAAGATGAAGTATAATCGCACGGGCCGGTCCGGCCTGAAGCTGCCTGCCGTTTCGCTCGGTCTCTGGCACAACTTCGGTGGTGACACTCCCCATGACCGCAAGGTCGACATGTGCCGCACGGCCTTCGATCTCGGCATCACCCATTTCGACCTCGCCAATAATTACGGCCCGCCGCCAGGCAGCGCCGAAACCGCCTTCGGCGAAATCCTGCGCACCGAATTCGCCGGGCTGCGCGATGAGTTGATCATCTCGTCCAAGGCTGGCTACGACATGTGGCCGGGGCCCTACGGCGAGTGGGGCAGCCGCAAGTATCTGATCGCGTCCTGCGACCAGAGCCTGAAGCGCATGGGTCTCGACTATGTCGATATCTTCTATTCGCACCGCTTCGACCCGGATACCCCTCTGGAAGAGACTTGCGCGGCTCTCGATCACATCGTCCGCTCCGGTCGAGCGCTCTATGTCGGCATCTCGTCCTACAGCTCGCAGCGCACCCGCGAGGCGGCTGCGATCCTGAAAGACCTCGGTACACCCTGCCTGATCCACCAGCCGAGTTATTCCATGCTCAACCGCTGGGTCGAGGACGACAAGCTGCTCGATACGCTCGACGAGGTCGGCATGGGCTCGATCGTGTTCTCGCCGCTGGCGCAGGGCATGCTGACGACCAAGTATCTGGGCGGCATCCCGCAGGACAGCCGCGCTGCGCAGAACCACTTCCTCAAGAAGGATTTCATCCGTCCTTCGATCATCGACAATATCCGCAAGCTCAACGAGATTGCCGAGAAGCGCGGCCAGACGCTGGCGCAGATGGCGATTGCCTGGGTGCTGCGCGGCGATCGCGTGACGTCCGCGCTGATCGGCGCCAGCCGCTCGTCTCAGATCGTCGATTGCGTCAAGGCGCTCGACAATCTGGCGTTCACGCCCGACGAACTCAAGGAAATCGATGTCTATGCCCGCGAGGCGGACATCAATCTCTGGGCCAAGTCTGCGGAAATCGAATAGTCAAAGGCGCCCGGATGGATTTCCGGGCGTCCCTTATCCATGTTTTGATGTACGTGCCGCAAAATACGCGGGGCGTAGGGAGGAGACGCTATCATGATCCGCAACCCCATCCTGCCGGGATTCAATCCGGACCCGTCAATCTGCCGGGTCGGCGACGACTACTACATCGCGACCTCGACGTTCGAATGGTATCCCGGCGTGCAGATTCATCATTCGCGCGATCTCGTGAACTGGACGCTTGTGCGTCGCCCGCTGGAGCGAAAATCGCAGCTCGACATGCGCGGCAATCCCGACAGCTGTGGCGTTTGGGCGCCCTGCCTCTCCTATGCCGATGGGCTCTTCTGGCTGGTCTACACCGACGTCAAGCGCTTCGACGGCAACTTCAAGGACGCTCACAACTACATCGTCACGTCGCCTGACATCGAGGGCGAGTGGTCCGAACCGATCTACGTGAACTCCTCAGGCTTCGATCCGTCGCTCTTCCATGACGAGGATGGCCGCAAGTGGTTCCTCAACATGCAGTGGAACCACCGCACCGAAAGCTTCGGCGGCGCGCCGAAGTCGCCGGCCTTCGACGGCATTCTGCTGCAGGAGTGGGATGCCGGCACGAAGGCGCTGAAGGGTCCCATCAAAAACATCTTCGCCGGAAGTCCGTTGGGGCTCGTCGAAGGTCCCCATCTCTTCCGGCGCAACGGCTACTATTATCTGACTACGGCCGAGGGCGGCACCGGTTACGACCATGCCGTGACCATGGCGCGCTCGCGCAGCATCGAAGGTCCCTATGAGATGCATCCGAACATGCACCTCATAACCTCGAAGGATCATCCCGAGGCGGTGCTGCAAAGGGCAGGGCACGGGCAGTATGTCGAAACGCAGGACGGCCAGGTCTATCACACCCACCTCTGCGGCCGCCCGCTGCCGCCGAGGCGCCGCTGCACGCTGGGGCGCGAGACAAGCCTGCAGAAATGCCTCTGGAAGGAAGACGGCTGGCTCTATCTCGAAAATGGGACGACAGTGCCTGATGTCTCCGTGCAGGGACTGGATGGTGCCGTTCCCGTCGAACGGCCCACCCGGACCGAATACAGCTTCGATGGCGGCAAGCTGCCAGCCGACTTCCAATGGCTTCGCACGCCGCAGCCCGAGCGCATCTTCAACCTCACCGACCGTCCCGGCCATCTCCGGCTTATCGCCCGCGAAAGCGTCGGCTCGTGGTTCGAGCAGTCGCTGGTTGCCCGCCGCCAGGAGCATCACAGTTTCCGCGCCGAGACCGTTGTGGAGTTCGATCCGGACACCTATCAGCAGGCGGCCGGCCTAACGCACTACTACAATCGCCACAAGTTCCACGCTGTGGTGGTGACGCTGCACGAAAGGCTTGGCCGCTGTGTCACCATCCTGTCTTGCGACGGAGACTATCCGCACAGCCGCCTGAGTTTTCCGGCAGGCAGCGGCACTGCTCTTCCGGCCGAGGGGCGGGTGCAGCTTTCCATGGAAATCCGCGAGAACGACTTGCAGTTTTTCTGGCAGACGGAAGGCAAGGGTGCCTGGCAGGCGATCGGCCCGGTGCTTGATGCGGGCGTGGTTTCCGACGAAGGCGGACGCGGCGAGCATGGTTCGTTTACCGGGGCTTTCGCGGGCGTCGTGGCATTCGACACATCAGGCCGCGCTACGACGGCCGATTTCGACTGGTTCAACTACGAAGAGCTTTGATCGATCGGCGGCATCATCCGGGCACGCAGGTGATGCCGCATGTTCTAGTTTAATATATGGATTTAAGCATGTGTTGCAATTACATAAGTTTAATATAACTTTCAGTTTCGGTTCATCGTTTTGGACCTAGGTTCGGGGCGTGTTCAACACGAGGAGCCCCCATGAAACACCTCTTCACCGTCCTTCTTTCCGTTTCCTCCCTGGCCGCGCCACTGGTTGCTGCGACTGAGGCGAGCGCACAGGATCATCGCCGTCCTGTTGTCGTCGAGCATGACGTTTATGCGACGAATTACAAGTTGAACCGTGGCCATCGCATGACCCCGGCCGAGCGCCATCACATGCAGGAGGTTCGCGACTATCGTCGCTATCGTCTGTCGGCGCCGCCACGCGGCTATCGTTGGGTCCGCGTCGACAGCGACTACCTGCTGATCGGCAGCGCCAGCGGCGTGATTTCCAACATTGTCGTCGGGCGCTAACGGCCAAGACTGACAATCGGAGGGTGGCAAGAGCCGCCCTTTCTGCTTATGCGCCGTCCATCATGGTGACGAGGCCGGCCGCGCCGACAACAGCCGCTGGGCCATGCACTTGAACAGGCTGCCTGCGGTGGGCTCTGTTTGCGCTTGCGGCGATGCCTGCAATCCGTCGATCGGCGCAAGCGGCTCGCATTCCTCGCATAGGCAGCGATATGGTTTGATAGCGGGCATCTTCATGCCGCCCGATCTTCCCATCTTGCGAAGGGGTCCGGCAGGTTTCGCCATTTCTCGGGCGCGAAATTCTCCTCATCGATCAGACATGAATCGAGTTCGCTCCGGATCCAGATTTCGTTCATCGGGTCCGCACCGATGAAGACGATCTCCTGACGCCGATCGCCCCAGGTTGGGTCGAGGTAGGGTGAGATCGCGGTGAGGAAACGCTCGTCTTTTGGCCATTGCTCGCGCGGTACCGCGGCCCACCACAGTCCCATCCGGCTCGTTCGCACGATGGCGCCCGCCTGGCTGAGTTCCCCGACATGATGTGGCCGCGTGGCGAGCCAGAAGAAGCCCTTTGCGCGCACGACACCCGGCCAAGGGGTGTCGAGAAACTGTTGCAGCTTGTGCGGATCGAAGGGACGCTTCTCGCGGTAGACGAAGGAGCGGATGCCGTATTCCTCGGTCTCCGGCACATGGTCCTTGTAGCCATGCAGTTCCTTGTACCAGAGGGGATGTGTTCCGGCGCGGTCGATGTCGAAACGGCCGGTCCCAAGGACATCCATCAAGTCCACCTTGCCGAAATCGGCTTCGATGAGCCGCGCATCCGCATTGAGGCCGACGATGATCTGCCGCGCTGCTTCGCGTTCTGCTTTCGTTGCGGTGCCGATCTTGTTGAGGACGACGACGTCGGCGAATTCGATCTGCTCGACGAGCAGATCGACGACGGTGCGGTTGTCGCCGTCGCCGGCTGTGTCGCCACGCTCCGCCAGGAAGGCGGCGGAACCATAGTCGGCGAGCAGGTTGGCCGCGTCGACGACCGTCACCATGGTATCGAGCTGTGCGACATCGGAAAGGCTCATGCCGTCTTCGTCGCGGAATTCGAACGTGGTGGCGACAGGAAGCGGCTCGGCGATGCCAGTCGACTCGATCAGGAGATAATCGAAGCGACCCTGTTCGGCGAGTTGCCGAACCTCCTTCAGCAGATCGTCGCGCAGGGTGCAGCAGATGCAGCCGTTGGTCATCTCAACCAGCTGTTCCTCCGTCCGCGACAGGTTGGCGCCGCTTTCGCGCACGAGTGCGGCGTCGATGTTGACCTCGCTCATGTCGTTGACGATGACGGCAACCCGCATTCCCTTGCGGTTCGTCAGGACGTGATTGAGCAGGGTCGTCTTGCCAGCGCCGAGAAATCCGGAGAGGACAGTGACGGGCAGTTTCTTATCCACAGGAATCTCCTATATATGTTATATTATTACAAATTGGTTGTTAAAAAAAGGCGGACTGCGAGTCCACCTTTTTCGACGTTCAGCTTTCACGCGAAAGACAATCCTTCAAGCTATTGGCAATGCCGCGCATGAGGTTGAAGTAGAGATCGGGGCCGGCGTCGAGTGTTGCCGCTTCCGGATCGAGCACTCCGGGCTTTGCCTTCGTCCCTTCGATGACGACATCGACAAGGCGGGGCTGGAACTGCGGCTCTGCGAAGACGCAGGTGGCGCCGAGATCGGCAACCTTCTTGTGAATTTCCGATATGCGCTCGGCGCCTGGGATGGTTTCCGGGCTGACCGTGATGGAGCCGGCGACACGCACCTTGTAGCGATGTTCGAAATATTGATAGGCGTCGTGGAAGACGACGAAAGGCCTGTCTCTCACTGGTGAAACGATGCCGGCAATCTCCGTATCGAGCGCATCCAGCTTGTCGTCGAGTGCCTTGGCATTGGCCTCGTAGGACAGCGCGTTTGCTGGATCTGCCGCGACGAGCGTGGTTGTGATCTCGGCGGCCATGGCTTTGGCATTCATCGGGTCAAGCCAAAGATGCGTATCGAACGCACCGTGATCGTGATCGGCGCCCGAGTGATCATGCTCTTCGCCCTTATGCCCCCCGGCACCATGTACATCGTCGTCGTCATGCGGTTCGAAGGAGCCGCCTTCGCGGAACTTGAGCTTGGTCAGCGCCGGTGCTCGATCCAGCTCGGCAACCGTTGCACCCGAGCTCAGCGCTTCCAGCGGCTTTTCGAGAAATGCTTCGAGCCCCGGCCCGACCCAGAACACGACCTTGGCGTTTTGCAGGGCACGGGCGTTCGACGGCTTCATGGTGTAGGTGTGCGGCGATGCCGCGCCGTCGACGATCAGCTCCGGCGTGCCGACGCCCTGCATGATGGCCGACACCAGCGCATGGATCGGCTTGATCGAGGTGACGACGACTGGCGTCTCGGCTGTTCTGGCCGCCCCGGCAAAGAGGATCGCGGGGATTGCGAGAGAAAGGCCCGTCGCGAGTTTCATCAGAATGCTCCGATTGAATTGCGGTTGTTATGTTATTACATCAATTGCGTTATGCTATAACGTGTGCAATAGCAGGGCGCAACAGCACTTTCGGAAAAATGATGTTATATCCCGCAAATTCAGAGGCGAAGCCGCTGGTCTCGCTTTCCAACGTTGGCGTCCGGCGAAACGGTCGCTGGCTGGTGCGTGGCGTTGATTTCTCCGTCGCGCGCGGCGAGATCGTGACGCTGATCGGCCCGAACGGCTCCGGCAAATCGACCACCGTCAAGGCTGCGATCGGCGTGCTCAAGCCGGACGAGGGCAGAGTGGACCGTGCCTCCGGCCTTAAGGTCGGCTACGTGCCGCAGAAGCTTTCCATTGACTGGACACTGCCACTGACCGTTCGCCGTCTGATGACCCTCACAGGGCCGCTTTCCGAGAGTGATATGATGGCGGCGCTCGCGGCCGTCGGGCTTTCGCACATGAATGGGGCCGAGGTGCAGCATCTCTCGGGCGGCGAATTCCAGCGGGCGCTTATGGCGCGTGCCATTGCGCGCAAGCCCGATCTGCTTGTGCTCGACGAACCAGTCCAGGGCGTCGACTTCTCGGGCGAGATCGCGCTCTACGATCTGATAAAGTCGATCCGCAATACCACCGGCTGCGGGATCTTGTTGATTTCGCACGACCTGCACGTCGTCATGGCCGCCACCGATACCGTGATCTGCCTCAACGGACATGTCTGCTGCCGCGGCACGCCGCAGGCCGTGACGCAGAGCGCCGAGTATGTGCGGCTGTTCGGCAGCCGCGCAGCGCAAGCGCTCGCCGTCTACAGCCACAATCATGACCATACCCATCTCCCCGACGGCCGCGTGCTCCATTCTGATGGAACGGTGACGGATCATTGCCACCCCGACGACGGACATCACCACGATCAAGACGTGCGTGATCACGTTCACCATGACCTTGGGGGACAGGATCAAGGTGGCCGTGATCACGTGCACCTTGATCACGCCGGCCAAACGCATCGCAACCTCGCGGGCGATCACGGCCAGGAGCATCACCAACCGACCGGAGAGCGGAATGTTTGACGATTTCTTCGTTCGCGCGATCCTCGCGGGTGTCGGCCTGGCACTGACGACGGGGCCGCTCGGCTGTTTCATAATCTGGCGCCGCATGGCCTATTTCGGCGACACGATCGCCCACTCGGCGCTGCTCGGCGTGGCATTGTCGCTGCTCCTGCAGTTCAACGTGACAATCGCCGTCTTCATGGTGGCTGCCGCAGTGTCAATCCTGCTGCTCTTCCTGCAAAAGCGGCAGGCGCTGTCGGCGGATGCGTTGCTCGGCATCCTTTCGCATGCGACGCTGGCGATCGGTCTTGTCATGGTCGCCTTCATGAGCTGGGTGCGCATCGACCTCATCGCTTTCCTGTTCGGCGATATTCTTGCAGTATCGAAGATGGACATCGTCTTCATCTGGGGTGGCGGCGTTCTGGTTTTGGCTGCGATCGCCTGGCTCTGGCGGCCGCTGCTCGCCTCGACCGTCAATCCCGAGCTAGCCGAGGCCGAGGGGCTGAAACCGGAGCGGGCGCGCCTGTTCTTCATGCTGTTGATGGCGGTGGTGATTGCTATCGCGATGAAGATCGTCGGTATCATGCTGATTACCTCGCTACTGATCATCCCGGCAGCCGCCGCGCGCAGGTTTTCGTCGACACCAGAGGTGATGGCGGTGCTCGCCTCGCTGATCGGCGCTGTCGCTGTCGTCGGTGGTCTCTTCGGCTCGCTCAGCTACGATACGCCTTCGGGCCCCTCGATCGTGGTCGCGGCATTGATACTCTTCATCCTCAGCTTGCTGCCCAGGCGCGGGCGGGGACAAGCGGCAATGGAAGGACAAGGCTCATGAACGCACCGCTTCTTACCAAGAACCAGGCTCTTGTCTTCGACGTGCTTGAAAAGGCGGAAGGGCCGCTCAGCGCCTATACGATCCTCGACAAGCTGCGCGACCATGGCTTTCGCGCGCCCCTGCAGGTCTACCGGGCATTGGAGAAGCTGCTCGAATACGGCGTCGTACACCGGCTCGAAAGCATCAATTCCTTCGTCGCGTGCGCTCATCCCGGAGAAAACTGCCACAGCCACGGAATCGTAGCCTTCGCGATCTGCGAAAGCTGCGGGCAGGTGATGGAGTTCCACGACCATGAGGTGGACCACCGCCTGATGGACTGGACACGCGGCAAGAAATTCAAGGCCGAGAAGACGACGATCGAAATTCGCGGCCTGTGCGAGGCCTGTGCCGCCTAGCTTGGGCTCGCAGCAATTGCAATCCACGTCCTGTTGGTGTTGTTAAATTTTAGTCTCGATTTGGGCTTTTCGTGGACGATGATGTTCCCGGGTAAAGGGGGACAGGACATGGCTTTTGCCCGCAAGTCTGCGCTCTCAACAATGCCGTTCTCTGCGGTTGCGCTGTTTTCGCACCAAGCTACAACGCGGCGATGTACTCCAAGCTGGACGGCATGCATTCGAGCCTCACCAAGATTGAAACCGCTGTCGAGACCAAGGCGCCGCGACCACGCCATACCGCGAGGTGGACCGTTACCACATCGAGGCGCTCGCGCAGGTGAAGGAACCGACATTGCCGACAAGCGACCGGGCTACCTGAATGGCCGGCCGGCGGTCCCGGCCGCGCAACTGGTGGCCGACATTGGCCGATGCCAAAAGGCAATCGAACTCTCCCGCGCGGCATTCGACGCCGACGGTCTCCTGTTCTGACCGGCGTCTCATAGCGCCTTCAGGTCTCGCGCGAAACGATGCCAGTTGGCCACATATCTCTCGGCCGACTTCCGCAGGCCTTTGATTGCCTCGTCATCGAGGAAACGGATCGCTCGCGCAGGCGATCCGACAATCAGTGAATTGTCCGCGAACTCCTTGCCTTCGGTGATCAGCGCATTGGCGCCGACAAGACAGTTGTTGCCGATCTTTGCGCCATTTAGGATCGTCGCACCCATGCCGATCAGAGTGTTGTCGCCGATCGTGCAGCCGTGGACGATTGCGTGATGGCCGATGGTGCACCCTTTGCCGATCACGATAGGGGAGCCGGGATCGGTGTGCAGCATAACGCATTCCTGTATGTTGCTGGCCTCTCCGACGGTGATCGGTTCATTGTCGCCACGCAGCACCGCACCAAACCAGATGCTAACGTCGGCGCCCAGAATAACATCGCCGATCACGTGTGCGTCTGGCGCGATCCAGTAGGTGCCGGAGGGTGGCAGTTGCGGTTTCAATCCGCCGAGAGCGTAGACCGGCATCGCTTTTCCTCCTCAGGCGACGGTGACGCCTAGTGTTGCAACGCCGTCGATTCCGCAATCAACGCGGTCTCCACGCCTGACGGCGCCGACACCGGCCGGCGTGCCGGTCATGATGACGTCGCCGGGCGCGAGAATGAACAGCTTCGACAGCTCGGCAATGATCTCCGGCACCTTCCAGACCATCTGATTGAGATCGCCGTCCTGGACCCGCTTGCCGTTGAGATCGAGCCAGATGCGGCCTGCCGAGGGATGTCCGAGCTTGGCTGCAGGCAAGATGGGCGAGACCGGCGCGGAGTATTCGAAGGCCTTAGCGACCTCCCAGGGTCGACCGAGCTTCTTGGCCTCGGCCTGAAGATCGCGCCGGGTGAAATCGATGCCAACTGCGTAGCCGTAGACGCAATCAAGCGCCGCTTCAGTGGGGATGTCTCGTCCGCCTGATTTCAACGCAAGAACGCATTCGACCTCGAAATGAACGTCGTTGGAGAGCGGTGGATAGGGAAAATCCTTGCCCGATGGCAGAAGGTTGTCGGCGTTCTTCTGAAAGAAGAAAGGTGGCTCACGGCTGGGGTCGTGTCCCATCTCGATCGCATGGTCTGCATAGTTCCGGCCAACGCAATAGACACGGCGAACCGGGAAGCTCTCGGATGTACCTTCAACGGGCAGCAGGACGGGTTTGGGAAGGGGAATGACTGTGGCGGTGGACATGATGCGCTCGTGCTGTTCGACTCCGTTCATCATAGCCGGAAAGCGTCGAGAGGGGAAAGCGCAGTTCGGTGGTTGGTAAGATCCTTGAGCCAAAGGCGGCGCAATCAGCGGAGTCAGCGGCGTGTTCAACGATGCTTTTCCTGGCTACTGACGGAACTGAATATCCGGCCGGCTGCTCTGTATCCCCACAGTGACGGCCGCCTTGCTTGAAGTGGAACATCGCAAACCCTCGGGATATCCTTAGGAATAGTCTTATAACGAAGCATCATATTGAGATGATCACATTGGTGCAGCGGCGCCGGCGATCCTCCTGTCGCGGGGACGAGACTGGAGATCGAACAGCTCAAGCGCGACATCCATGGCAGCCGCTCCGAGCGAAAGGCCCGTTTTCAAGTCCTCTTGACTGGCGAGGGAAGGTCACGCGCGACAGCGGAACACGAACGACCACAGGCGCAATTGGTTCCGGGGCTCAGACCATGGTCCGAGGGCCATACGACTGAGGTCTGAGCGATGGAACAGCATGGAAATCCTACCGTTGTTTGGCAGCGGTCTGGAGGCCGCCTCGTAACCAAGGAGGAAAATATGCTATCCAAAATTATCGTCGGCGCGGCCACAGTCTCGCTGCTCATGTCGGGCGTCGCATTCGCGGGTTCTTCGGCAGTCAATGGCGCGGCCGGAGGTGCTGTCACCGGGGCAATCGTAGGTGGTCCGGTCGGCGCCGCGGTGGGCGGAGTGGCTGGCGCTGTTGTCGGTGCGGCTTTCGATCCGCCGCCGGAAAAGGTGGTCACCTACGTCCGTGAAGCTCCGGCTCCATCGGCGCGTGTGGTGGTAAAGGAAAAGGTCGTCGTCGGACATCCCCTGCCGGAGACCGTCGTCGTCACGCCCATTCCGGATAGTCCGACATACGGCTATGCGGTGGTCAATGACGAACGCGTGATCGTCGAACCCTCATCTCGCAAGGTAATCCAGGTCATCAACTAGGCCTTGATCCGGACGCGGCGTGTGCCGCGTCCCTTTTCGTCCTTCCAAATCACCGCGTTTACGTCATCGCTGCGGCGGCTCAGGGCACTACTGCCGGTGCCCCAGGAGGAACCTATGATTTATTCCGAAGAAAAGTCCGGCGGTCTGGCTGTTCCTCTCATAGCGATTGTGGTCGCGATGGCGGGCATCCTCGTAACACTTGCTGCTCTCGGCGGACATCATCACCAACCCGGCCGCATCTGGGTACCGCAGGTTCACGAGCATGGTGTCAAATGAAAGCCGTCGTATCGATTGCGTTTGCAATTGCCAGTTCGATCGGCGCCTGCATCGCGGCCGCGTCCCTTGTCGTGGCCGAGCCCGAATTATCTTCGTTTGCAGATCTCCGCGGTCCCGACCTCTGGACGACAACGCCCGTGCACGTCGAAAAGGCAAAGCAGCGTTACGAACGGCTTCCGCCTGTCTTGTCGACGTATGTAAGCGAAGGGCCCCCGATCAGATTCGCAAAGGCTTCGGGCAATCCATCGCCTCAATGACGAGGCGGCCCCGGTCGTGATGGAAACGCACCACCCTCCAAGATTTTCCAGCACTCGCATCACGCCGTCGCCTTTCCAAGACGAAGCATCTCCGCAGGGTTTCGATTTGCAACTCCTTGGGCTTCAATTGGCTGTCCTGCGCTCGAAGTTCGCAAGGGAGCAGTCATGGTCCATGACTTTGATGTCGGAAGAGTGGTTTCCGCCGGTCAACTGATCTCCTGCCTTTTCAGTCAGCGTCGACCGATGGCGGAACATCGAGCTCGATCATGACTGGGGCATGGTCGCTCGTATGCTCCCAGCTTCTCGGCTCCCTCCGCACCCTCGCCGAACTCAGCCACGGAGCGGCGACGGGACTCAGCAGGAAGTGGTCGATCCTCAAACCGGCGTCCCGCTCGAATGAATTTCGCCAATACTTCCAGAACGTATAGATGCGTTCGCTCGGATGAAGATGGCGGATTGCATCCGTCCATCCTTGCGCAATGAGATCAGCATAGGCCTTGCGGACTTCCGGCCGGAACAGGGCGTCGTCCTGCCAACGTTCAGGCTTGTAGACGTCGAGTTCGGTGGGCATAACGTTGTAGTCTCCGATTAGCAGCGCTGGCACCTCCAGCTCGAGGAGTTCCGACGCGTAGTCGCGCAGGCGACGGAACCAACGAAGCTTGTAGTCGAACTTCGGTCCTGGTGCGGGGTTGCCGTTCGGAAGATAGATGCCGCCGATCAAAATCCCGTCGACGGCAGCTTCGATGTATCTGCTGTGAGTGTCGTCCGGATCGCCTGGCAGCCCCTTTCTTGTCAGGTGAGGTTCCTGCCCCTTGGCAAGGATGGCGACGCCGTTCCAGGATTTCTGGCCATGCCAGATCGCGCCATAGCCCGCCTTCTCAAGTTCCTTCCGCGGGAACTTGTCGTCGGTCGTCTTCAGTTCCTGCAGACACACGACGTCGGGTCCGTCCTCCTCGAGCCACCTCAGAAGGACTGGCAGGCGACCGACGATGCCGTTTACATTGTAGGTGGCTATTTTCAAAGCACCTCCTGCTGGTTGAGGCGATACCGGACAGGTAGGGCGCTCGACTGCCTCTTCGTTGGTCATGACAGGAAACCGGAAAAACCGTCATGTTCACCATCCCTGTCGCGTCCGGTTGACACGGCCCGCGCCTGGGTAGGGGAATGTTGGCGCGAGACGAAAGTTCCGAACGGAAGACATGGTACTAACGGACAGGGACCACATGCGACGAGCGAGGTGTCGTCTCATTGGGAGGACCGGGCCTGCATCGAGCTCAGCCCATGACCAACCTGTCGAGACCACGGAACCTCGTCCCGCACTGGTCTCCGTACTCTCTGGTTATGCGTTCGTATCCCCTCCGCGCGACGCCGAAGCCGGCGAAGCTCAGTCCGGCTCCGTGAAGCTTCACGAGCATTGACATGTACTAGCTGCCCTGTCGATCACGCTAGCGGCATTCGACTACGATGATCGGGACGCGAACGTCTCGCTGGCCGTTTCCTGACGATAGCCGCAAGTAGAACACCCACGGCAGAATTACTACGCTGCTGGAGGGCGGCGACCTTCTGATCGGGGGTGTTTTCGCCCTCAAGCGTGTAAAAACCAGAGGGATGACCCGATAGCATATTGCACACGGCGGATATTGGTGCGCCTGGGTCGCGGAGATTTCTCCTAACCCCATTGAAAGTGCTGCGAGATACGCTACTTCCTCCTGACATCAACCAGGGGAATTCCAGATGGAAAATGCAGGTATCGGCTGGATCGCCGCAATCATCATCGGGGGCATCGCCGGCTGGCTTGCCGAGATGTTCATGAAGAGCAACATGGGCGTGCTGATGAACGTTCTTCTAGGCATCGTCGGCGCCATCGTCGCGAATTTCATCCTGTCGCTGTTCGGCGTCGTGCTCGGCGGCTGGGTTGGATATCTCATCGCCGGATTTGTCGGTGCCTGCATTCTAATCGTGATTGCACGCATGGTAAGGCGGACCGCCTGATCGCTCGGTGAGTGGCGGCCACCGAGACCGCCACTTCGCAATCCGAGTCATCGGGTCGCGCTCACGACGTATGCGATGGCGGCGACTATTCCGACCGCGGCAAGTGGCCGTTCTCTAGTATTTCCTCGACGTCATCCCACCGCGTCCGCGCCTCCGCCTTGGCGAGCCGGGCGTCCCTCGGCAATTTCGGCCCCCCAATCCTTGAGCCTCCCACCTCGGCTTTCAGCGCATGAATTTCCTGCCTGGGAAAGTCGTATCCGCCGTCGTCGTCATGTTCACTCGTCTCGCGGCAAGAACCGAGCCAACGAGAGGGAATTCTTCGTCGAGCGCGGCGTTGTCCGGATCACGCTGAACACGCGCGGCTTCGTCGTCGTCGGTCCGGCCGGCCGCAACTGTCGTGCTCGTCATCGAGACCGGGTCCGAGGCCGGGAAAGTATCCTCAAGTCCCGTTTCGAGGTCGCCCCCGAGAGACCCCAAGACGTGTCAGGCATGTGGCAGCGATACTACGAACAATGGGCTGGTCCCCGTCCTCCTTCCTCTCGTGCCATCCCTGCGGCAGCTCGTTTCCCCTGCGCGTGTCTTCGACAAGCCGACCTACTCTCCATGGACGAGTGGGGAGCTCCATGGCGTGGTTTCAGGCGAGTGCGTGGAAACAGTCGTTCTGACTGGAGGAGAGACCTATGTCTGCGTAGTGGCAGCCGCCACGGCGCAATTGATCTCGGATACCGCGTGGTCGTTCTTCGGGACGCACGCCTCGCTCGAGCTCCTGGGCGACCGCTTCTCCGTCCAGTTCGGCCTCGTCACTATCGACGAATTCTTGAGAACCTTGTAGGAAACATGCGACGTCACCAGATCGCTAGCCCGCTCGATTTAGCGGCCGGACATATGGAAAAAATCGACTGGAATGCCATCTCAGTACTGAGGGGTGATTGCTCATGTTCGACAAATTCTCAAATCTCAAAAAACTAAGAAACGCGCTTGCTGATCATATTGGCCATTCGGAATATTTCCTGGGGATCCACGCGTTCTTCGACGGTGAGATGATCTTCGGGAGGGACGTGGTGCATCTGAACTTGGAGATGCCGCCATTTCCGATCGACTTCGCGTCCGCCTGGAAGTGGTTTACCGACAGTTTGCAAGGTACGCCCGACCAGGAAACCTTTATCTACGAGCTGCCATTTCATACTGCTGACGAAGAAGATACCGACATGGAGGCGTTGGTCGACTTTAGTCGAGGATCGTCGATGACCGTGTGGCTGGTGGATCTCGCCATGCAACAGGACCCGCAGGCAGGGATGCGCTATCTGGTAATAACAATCCCCCAAAAGCAGGAACTCGCCTCCTTCAAGCGAGACTACCATGGGAAGGATGGAAGAGGCCTCCTGAGGGCGGCCTCTGAACAGGGATCGTAGCCAAAATTTCGGACTCGATCGAAGAAGCCGTGGTTTCCGTCTGGCGCGGGTTGCCACGGCCTCAACCTTGCAGCTCCGGTCCGCGTTTCCTGCCGCCGGGTGCTGTGGAGAGGCATCTGTCCAAGTTCTTTTCGAAATTTGCAACCGAGGTCGCCGGCCTGTAGGGCAAGCCGGCGACCTTCGTTCTGGCGCTTGCCCTCGTGATTGTATGGGCAGCGTCTGGCCGGTTTTAGTGATTCCGAGACATGGCAGCTCGCCATCATGCCAAGTGAAGCGGCGATGGGAGATGGAACATGCGAAGGACGACCGCTACCGGATCCTCGTCGACGGGATAACCGACTACGCGGTGTACATGCTCAATATCAAGGGGGCCATCTCAGCAGTTGCAACGCCGACGCGCAGCGTTTCAAGGTCTACAACGAGAGCGAACGCCTTGGTGCCCATTTTCTACGTTTTACATCGAAGAAGACCGTGAACGGGGGTGCCCGAGCGTGTCCTGGAAATTGCAGCCAAAGAAGGCCGTTCGAGAACGAGGGTTGGCGCTTCCGCAAGGATGGCACGCGCGTCTACGCGCATGTCATTGTCGACGCAAGCACGGACAAGAACGGCGGGCTCCTTGTGTTCGCGAAGATCACCGATTGTTGGTGTGGGACGCGCCCGACCACGCGATCTACATGCGCGACCCGGACAGCGCGTTCCTGCGAGGTCGCTCAAGAACGGCGCTTCGGGAGCGCCGGGAAATCCACATTTCGCTGCTGGGACTTGACATGACTTTGTTAGATGGCAGGCTGACGTACCAGCCAGGAGGGGCGAAATGTTTGAAATTGGGGCGACCTATCAGTTCGTTTTGATCGAAGGAACGTCAGAGGGTTGGGGAGAGCAAACCTTCATGGACACCGTCATAGACATTGAGGGGCCTTTGCTGAAATTGGCTTCCGGACGGATCATCAACTCCCACTCCTCGTTGTTTGTGAGTGCAGTGCCAGTCTCCATGATTGCATCCGCATCTTACGTGGAGGAACGGGCTCCTGACGTGGGCGAGCTGGCTTAGAGGGACCAACCGCTTCGGTTGCATGCAGCCGTCAATAGACGGTGTTGAGGATGGAAATGTGGTTCGGCCATGTGCGACCTTAACAGGGGGCGCTAGCTGGAAGACGTTCTCAAGGGGTGAAGGCGAGGGGGCTGGACATTGGCCTTTAAGCCAACGATGAGGCCACTGTTGGTGCCGTTCAACTAGATTATCTGGACATCAACTTGTACTCGCCGATTCATTCGGGCCGGTTCTCCCGGACCAGTTCAAAGTGCTCTTGAACCGAATGAAGTCCGACTATCTGTCAGTGGAAATGCGGTTCACTGCTTCCCAAGGGGAGTCTGGCCCGCATCATGGTGCTCGGTGAGAAAACGAAGCTGCAGTTTGCTCCCCGGTTCGAGGCGCGCTGAATGGATATCCTTGCAGCCGCTCATAGATACCCGTCGCCAGGGTGATGGGAGTCTCAGCTGCCTTTGTCAGCACAGCATGCGAGCTACTGAATCGGGACGCTCGGATGCGGGGATCGCCAGCAAATGTCCGCAAAATCGATTTGATCCGACGTTCCGATCACGCGGAGCATTGTGTTCCCTTCCTGAATTTGCTTCTACGTGGGAGGCTCGGGGCCAAGCATAAAGCTCGGCCCTCAAATCAGTCAGTTAGCTTCAGCCGGGCACGGAACGCCGTGCCGTCTGACAATATGTATTCTGATGAACCGCTCAATTGGCCGACGAACGCTTTGATTAGACGAGTGCCCATCCCGGGATCGTTCGGCTGACCATCAAATCCCAGGCCATCATCGGCTACGATAAGCTCCGAATACCCGTCCACACCTTGCTTCAGTCTGACATCTATCTCGCCTGACGAACGCCCCGCGAAAGCATACTTCATACTGTTGGCGATGAGTTCGTTGAGCAGCAGCGCAAGAGGAGTAGCTTTTTCGGCAGCGATGACGATATCGTCGATGTCGAATTGGGTCGTGACGTTCCGGCCGTACGTATCGACGAGCTTGTTCACAAACGAGGGAATGAACTGTCGAGCGGAAATCCCGCTGAACTGGTCAAAGCCGTACATTTGCTCATGCACGGCCGACATTGCGGAGATGCGCTCGGTTAAACGGTTGACCGCGTCTCCGCTAAATCCCTGTAGGCGTATCAACGCCATTACCGTCTGGAGATTGTTTTTAACGCGATGATGGATTTCGCGCATCAATATTTCGTTCACTTGCAACGCACCTGCAAGTTGGCTCGTATGCAGCGTGTCTACCCTGATCAAGCTTTGAATCCACCATCCAGCTGCAAGTGCGCCCCCAATAGCAAAGGCAATCAGCAAAGCGGCGATTTTCGCATCCTCCCAGAATGGCTCCATGATCACATTGATATCAGCCGAAGCGATTGCCACGAAGGGAGTGCGTTCGAGTATTCGATAAGCAACGAGCCTATCTTCATTGTCGATAGGCGACGATGAGCGGTACACGCCAGATGTCGCTTTGCGCATGTAGTCGGTGAACAGAACATAGTCGCGCATGTTCACTGGGCCATCCGGTTCCGGATGTCGAGCTACTAGCTGGCCATCGCGCCTGATCAAACTGATCGTTGAGTTTTCGCCTAAGTCCACTGCGTCACGGATCGGCCGAATGATGCTGGCGTCGAATGCGATAGCTGCAATACCTGCAAAGGCACCGTTCCGTTCCAATCTCCGGCTAAACACGAAAATCTGCCGCTGGGTCAAGCGGCTGACAATCAATGAGGACGTATACTCATCTGCGCCGTTCCGTAGGCGGATGAAATAGTCGCGGTCGGTGACATTTGTCGCTTTTATATCGCGGTCGTTAGAGAAAAGGGTTTTCCCATCCGCGCTCACGACATACGCTGTTACCTGTGATGGGAGGTCTCCCACGGCACTATTCAGATCGTGGATGCGACCAGGATCAGAAACAGGCATGTTTGGCCCAAGCGTGTCGTCGATACGGTGCAAGGTCTCGCGAGCAAGCGAGTTAAGCCAGTTGGCATTTGCCGCCACAATCTTTGAAGCCGCAGTGACGCGTTCATTCCCTCTCCGAACGGTTGTCTGATAGCTGGACACCAGCCAAAGCGAGAGCAACGCCAAGAATGAAGCCAACATCAGCGCGATGACAGCGACAGAAGCCTTCCCTACGGAGATTGGGGTACGCAATGATCATCCTCTTTCGGCTTCAGCCAACCGAACCTCATGCCCATTGAAATGGAAATCGTCAAAAAACCATAAGCATTGGGTAAACGAATGCAAATGGCATCTCGATTCCTACGACGCGCTCCCGCGCCTCGTACCCATCCGACCCTGCTGCACGCAACTGCCTGCGGAGGGCACCCCTTCCAACGGCGAGCCGAGCAAGTCGATTTGAATTCTGCTGGTTGACGACGACATTCTAATCGCAATGAGTTCCGCCGATTTGCTGGTCGATCTCGGGAATGAAGGCGTTGAAGTGCATTCCGGGCAGGAAGCGCTGGAACGCTACCATAACGGCTCGAAATTTGATTTGATGATCGCTGATTACTCAATGCCCGGGCATGACGGAGGGCGAACTTGCGAAAGCAAAATAGAGAAAACCGCTTGCTACCGCGGAGTCAGCAGGCCTTGCCCGGACGGCGCTGACGTCGGCGGCGGGCGTATCGGTCTGGACGCGCCGGGGGGCAGTCCACCGTTTCGTTTCCGCATGGCTAAGGACCGCGCATTTGGAACTCAATGATGACGAATCTTCTCCCCCATGACTCAAGTCGAAGGCTTCCGCCCGCTTTTGAGCGGTTTAAGTGGATTTGCACCATCCGGTAGAGGAGAAAACAGTTCGGAGATATCGCAGGACAAAGCGATCGCCAACTTCTCAAGAGTCGTAACGGTGGGGTTTTTTCCCCCTCGCTCCAGATGGCCCGCGTAAGCGCGTTCGATATCAGCAGCGAGCGCAAGATCATCCTGCGAGATTCCTCTCGAAACCCGCAAGCGTCTCAAATTCAGTGCAACTCGCAGCCGTGCGTCCATTGCCGGAAAGACAGCATTTGACAGTTCATGAAACCACGTATTATAAAACCATGAAAGCAATGTAGCTGAATCGCGCTGTGAGGCACCAGCTTCGCTAGCCTCTGATATTCCGATGGCCGACATGGAACTACGCCAGCTTTCATATTTCGTTGCCGTGGCCGAGGAACTGCACTTCGGCAGGGCGGCCGCCAAGATCCGCATTGCCCAGCCAGCGCTGAGCACGCAGGTGCAGGCGCTGGAAAAGGAGCTTGGCCTGCAGCTGCTGGTCCGCACCACCCGGCGGGTGGAGCTGACACGGGCAGGCGAAACCTTCTATGATCGCTGCATCAGGATCCTCAGCGAAATCGACCTAACGACCGAGATCACCAGGGCGGTTGCCGGCAAGACGATGAAGCAGATCCGGATCGGCACCGTCTATCCGGCCACCACAGGGGTGCTGCCGGCGTTCCTGGCAAAGATTGCCCGCAAGTATCCGGATGTGCGCATCCATATTTCCAGCGGCAACACCAGCGATATCATCCGCAGCCTGGAAAGCGGCCAGATCAATCTCGGCTTCATCCGACCGGTCGAGAACATCGGCTCGCTGCGGTTCTTCTCGATTGCCCATGAGCGCTATCTGCTGGCGGTGGCAAAGGCGAGCCCGCTGGCAGCGCAAGAGGAGATCGGCATCGATGATCTTCGCAATGAGAAGATCATCGCCTTCAACAGGCAGAACCTGTCTTATACCGAGAGGTACTTCAACGAGAAGTTCGCGGCGTATGATCTGACCCGCAACATCGCCTATACCTGCGACGACACCTACTCACTGGTCTCACTTGTCTCGGCAGGGCTTGGCATCGGCTTTGCACCGGAGTGGGTTCGCGATCTGCCCAACCGTGCCTTCGAGCTCAAGAAGGTGAGGGGGATCGATTTCCGGATCGGGCTCGGGGTTGCCTGGAACAGAGACGATCCCACTGCCTCGCGCGATGACATCGTCGATATTGCCCGTTCGCTGGCACGGCCGGGCAGGTGAGGGGGCGGTTCGATCCGCGATTTCATCGTAGTCACGGGATGAGACACCGGGACATGCATTGACGGGTATCGATTGACGAGTCCCTTCACCACCACTTCGGCGAAGCAGGCTCGACCTACTTGTTCAGCGCATCCTTGAGTGCCTTGGCCGGCGTGAAGGCGAGCTTCTTTTGCGCTGCGACCTTGATGACCGCACCCGTTCCTGGTTGCGTGCCTCGCGCTCCGGTGTTTCCTTCGGCTTGAACTTGCCAAAGCCCGGGATCGAGCTTTATCCGGGCGGGCTGATCTTTCCATCGCCGTTCGCCCTTCGAATGGATCCGGCAGCGTGTTTCCCGCCGTTAAACACGCCGTCGTGTCACGGACCTCGCGTCCTGCCCCGGCTTTGGGTCCTGCCGGGCCCGCGCTGCCCCGCAACGGCTTTGCCGTCCTCCACTGCGTTGCGGCCCATTCGGGTGCAGGTCAGCGCTTGCAGCCCGGTGTTCGGACCGCCGTAGCAGGTCGCGATGGTCGCGACCTCAAGCCGGAGGTTCGAACATGAGCAGGCAACACACCAGCCAGCGATCCGATATCTACAGCCGCATCACCGACAAGATCATCGCCGAGCTCGAACAGGGCGTGAGACCGTGGATGCAGCCCTGGAGCTCGGCACAGGCGACCGATCGGATCACCCGGCCACTGCGCCACAACGGCCAACCCTATTCCGGCATCAACGTCCTGCTTCTGTGGTCCGAAGCGATCGCCCGCGGCTTTACATCGCCAACCTGGATGACATTCCGCCAGGCGCTCGAACTCGGGGCTGCGGTCCGCAAGGGCGAAACCGGCACGACGGTCGTCTTCGCCAGTTCCTTCATCCGCACCGAAACGGATGGCACTGGCCAAGAAGTCGACCGCGACATCCCGTTTCTGAAAGCCTACACCGTCTTCAATGCCGACCAGATCACCGGTCTGAACCCGCGCTTCCATCACGTCACACCAGTCGAGGATCCGATCAGCCGCATCGCCCATGCCGACCGCTTCTTTGCCGAAACAGGCGCGCTCATCCGGCACGGTGGATCAGCCGCATACTACGCTCCGGCCCGCGACTACATCCAGATGCCAGCTTTCGAAGCGTTCAGGGATGCCGCATCCTATGTCGCCATCCTCAGTCACGAACTGACCCACTGGACGGCGGCACCCAATCGACTTGATCGCGACCTCAGCCGCTACGCCAAGGACAGAAGCGAACGCGCCCGTGAAGAACTGATCGCCGAGCTTGGCAGCTGCTTCCTCTGCGCCGATCTCGGTATCGTTCCAGAACTCGAGCCGAGGCCTGATCACGCCAGCTATCTCGACAGCTGGCTCAAGGTTCTCGCCGGCGATAAGCGGGCGATCTTTACTGCCGCTGGCCACGCCCAGCGCGCCATCAGCTATCTGCACTTCCTGCAGCCGAACCAGATCGATGAAGGGGAGGCGGCGTGAGCCGCCTTTCAAAGGCTCCGATGGTCGGGGCTTCTACCGCCAAGTTTGGCAAATCAACAGTGGCTCCATGGGGCGATGGCACCCCGACGCAGGATGTCGAAGGTCGCAACTGACCGCGACGCGCGCTCGCCTTGGATCCAGCGGTCGGATGCTTCGTTCATTGGACGACGGCGCGGTAAAGCTGCCAATAGCTGTCGCCGAACCGGCGCATGTGATAGACGAGCGCATCCTGAAAACTTGTCGGATCGTTGCTTCGAACAATGGTTCCGGAAACGGGCTGATCGCCTTTGGTTTAGGTCCGCGTGGCGCGGAAGCGGACTGGGCAATGGAGCCCTCGGCGGCAAGTAGCTGTGGCTTTCTGGTGGGAGGCGCGCAGAAATGTCAGTCTCGGGGTCATCGGTTCGATCCCGTTCTAGGCGCAGGAAACTATCTGACGCATCCGTGAGAGCCGGCGAGCTTTGCAACTTGCCCCGATGCCACAGCTCGCCGCCTCGCTTCTTCACAGAAGACCGCTACTGCACCTTGATCACGACCTTGCCCTTCGCACGGCCCGTCTCGACATAGGCGAGAGCCTCGGGCGTCTGGTTGAAGGGGAATATCCTGTCGACGATGGGGCGGAGGTCACCGCTGTCGATCAACCCTGCGATCTGCTCCAGTTGCCGACCATTGGCGCGCATAAACAGGAAGGAATACTGAACGCCACGGTTCTTTGCCTTCTTGCGTACGCTGCGGCTGAGCAGGCGAATAACGAGCTTCAGGAGTGTGTTCAGTCCGAGAGCTTGGGCGAACGCCGGGTCCGGTGGACCCGAGATGGAGACGAGGTGGCCGCCCGGCTTGAGGATGTTGAGTGATTTCGCAAGTGTCTTCGGATCCTGGCTGTTCAGTACGACATCGTAGCCTGAGAGAACTGTCTCGAAGTCCTGGCTTGTATAGTCGATCACCACATCGGCGCCGAGACTTTTGACGAGGGTGGCATTTTTCGCGCTCGTGGTTGTCGCGACCGTCGCGCCCAGATGCTTGGCGAGCTGGATCGCGATCGTGCCGACGCCGCCCGAACCTGCCTGAATGAAGACTTTCTGGCCCGGCTTGACGTTCGCGATATCGACCAGCGCCTGCCATGCCGTCAGAGCGACCAGCGGGATGGACGAGGCATCTTCCATCGTCAGCGTGCGGGGTTTCAGCGCGACATCGTCTTCGTGGATGGCGATCAATTCCGCAAACGTGCCGACGCGATGATCCCTCGGCCGGGCATAGATCTCGTCGCCGACCTTGAAGCGGCTGACGCCGGGGCCGACCTTGACGACCGTCCCGGCGACGTCGTGGCCAAGCACGAAGGGCGGACGGTAAGGCAGGAATATCTTGAACCCGCCGTCCCGGACCTTTGAATCGAGCAGGTTGACGGCGGTGGCATGGACGCGCACGAGGACGTCCGCGCTCTGAACCTCCGGATCCGGCAGTTCGGCGAGGCGCAGCGGGCCTTTCTTTTTGTACTTGTCGACGACATAGGCTTTCACTGGAATCTCCGGTCTGTTTTTTTTCTTGGCCAGCAAGGTTTTGATTTCGCCGTGCGGTCCGCGCAGGTTCAGTCGTGGTCGAAGACGCGCCAGGTGTGACGGGCATCCGACCGCATAAACAGCGCGCGCGCCGATCTCAGGCGCAGGAAGCCGATGTGCGCTTAGGGCCAGCCAAGACGCGTATCGCGGTCTTTCCGGCCTCAAGGATGCGGCCCGACGCCTTTGTATCGACCGCGCGTGCCAGCTGTAGCGTCCCGATCAGCATCGCGAAAATCGCGGACGCCACCCCTTCCTTGTCGTCGATATCTGCCGGAAGCGCTTCGGCGAGCAGGACCACAAGGACGCGGGACTGTTCGGCATACATGCCCCTCGTCTCCTCCGGCTGACGCGCAAGCTCCGGCAACAGTGCTGCGGATGCGCAACCCAGTCCCGGATTGTCCCGATGTTCAGGTGAAAGGTAGATGTCGAGCACGCGATCAAGTCCACCTTCGTCAAGCACCTCGCGCAGCCATACGGCTTGCTTGTTCAAGGCATCAGACAAGGTTTCCCGGACCAGATCGGCCTTTGAGGGAAAGTGGGGATAGAAGGCGCCGTTGGTCAGGCCGGCATCCTTCATGATCGTCGCAAGACCCGAGCCCGCAATTCCATCCGAGCGGAACCGCTCGACGGCGACATCCATGATCCTGCGGCGTGACGTGTCCTTTCGGCCTTTTTCGTATCGCATGACGTTCACTCAAATCCTATTGCATTATGATCATAATATCAATAAATGAGCATAAGGCAACTGGTCTCTGGTCTGGAGCCGGGGACATTCACCCGAGGGAAAAACATGGACGCCGTCAGAACTGCAATCGTAACCGGAGCATCTTCAGGCATTGGCTATGCCACCGCAGAAGGTCTGGCTCGCGCGGGGTTCACCGTTTTCGGAACCAGCCGGAAGATTGGTAATGACGCCCCCACGGGCGTCACGATGCTGGCCTGTGACGTGACCGACGAGGCGTCCGTCCTCGCGCTGGTCGCAGAGGTGGTCTCACGAACAGGCAAGATCGACCTTCTCGTCAACAATGCCGGCATCGGCATGTTCGGCGGTGCAGAGGAGTCCTCGATTTCGCAATCCCAGGCCCTGTTTAACGTCAATGTGTTCGGCATTATGCGAATGACGAATGCAGTTCTGCCGGTGATGAGGCGCCAGGGCGGCGGCCGCATTCTCAACATTGGCTCCATCCTCGGTGTCATCCCGGCGCCGTATTCGGCGCATTACTCCGCAGCCAAACATGCGATCGAGGGATATTCGGAATCGCTCGATCACGAGGTCCGGGCTTTCAACGTCCGCGTTTCCGTGATCGAGCCGGCATTTGTGCGCACCGTCTTCGATCAGAACGGCATGGAACCAGACCAGACGAAGGTCGAATATGATAAGGCACGCGCGGCTTTCGCGGCACTGCTGCGGGATGTCATGCCCAAGGCCGATTTGCCCGAAGTGATCGTAAAGGTCATCGTCAAGGCGGTTAACGAGCCTGTCCCGCGCCGGCGCTACACTGCGGGCAATGCGGCGCGGCTGGTGAGCCTGCTGCGCCGCTTCGCAACAGCCAGGCTGTTCGACAAGATCCTGCGTAAGCAGTTCCGCATCGCTTAATCACACCTGGGCGCAACGCACGCGCGAGAATATTCCCAGGTTCAGTACAGGAGTATCCAAGGGAAAGTGGTTTGATCGGGGCCGTCGTTGCCTGATACAAGGTCGATGCGTATTGTGCGTTCGATCGCGACCCCAATTCAATCGGAATAGAATGACATCGCAACTCGACTTCTTTGCAACTGCTGTTCCGCCGGCCACCGCGCAGGCTGCCAAGCGCAGGGGATTGCAAAGAGCGGGCAAGGGGGGACGGTCTCGGATGACGAAGCCATTGCCCGTCATCTGGAAACAACGGGCAAGCTGGCGGGAGATGTGTTCCGCCCTGCATCTCTACCCGACGTTGCCGGCAAGTATCGGCTGGCCCATACGCCGTGGCTCAACCACCCCTGAAACGCAACTTTTACGTGACGCCTTCGGATTTGATATCGTCCCGATCCCTAATGGCCGTGGGATCGAGATCCTGTTTGACTTTTGAACGCACAACACGGTGGCCCAATCCCCCAACACGATGGCTGCCTTTGCGGGTCCTCGCGCATTTGGTGACGAGACGCCCGATGCAGCCGATGGCGTAGCGGCGGTCGGCCGGCCACTTCTTCGCGTCCGCAACCTGGTAACGCGCTTTCCTGTCCGCAAGGGCGCATTCCAACGGCATGTCGCCAATATCCATGCAGTCGAGGATGTGTCCTTTGATCTGCAGGAAGGCGAAACGCTGTCGCTGGTCGGCGAAACCGGATGCGGCAAGTCCACCACCGGGCGGTCCATTCTCCGGCTGATCGAGCCGACATCCGGCAGCGTCGAACTTGCCGGCGAAAACGTCCTCGGCCTCAAGGGCTCAAGCCTGCAGGCGCGGCGACGCGACATGCAGATCGTCTTTCAGGACCCTTATGCCGCGCTCGATCCGCGCCTTACGGCTTTTGACCAGGTGGCCGAACCCCTGATCGTTCATAACGTCGAGAAGGGCGTCGCTCTGCGCGACCAGGTTGTCGGCCTGGCAGAAAGGGTGGGGCTCTCGGCCGATTAGCTTGACCGTTACCCGCATGAATTTTCCGGCGGCCAGCGCCAGCGCCTGTGCATCGCTCGCGCCCTGACGCTGTCGCCGAAGATCATCGTCGCCGACGAGCCGGTCTCGGCGCTGGATGTTTCCATCCAGGCGCAGGTCGTCAATCTGATGATCGAACTTCAACAGGAGCTCGGCCTTTCCTACCTGTTCATCTCGCACGACATGGCAGTGGTGGAGCGTGTCAGCCACCGGGTAGCCGTCATGTGCATGGGCCGGATCGTCGAGATCGGCGCCCACGCCGACATCTTCGGCAATCCGCAACACTCTTATACGCGCGCGCTGTTGTCAGCGGTCCCAAATCCCGATCCGTTGAAAAGACGGGCGCATGTCGCGGTCACCGATCAGCCCGGCTCACCACTTAGGCCAGTCGGATACGTTTCGCAGGAGGCAAGCTACCGCCAAGTTTCCGGGGGACATAGAGTGCTGGTGGATTGAAGAATGGAATAGATCCTGCAACCCACTGATAGACTAAAAGCGAACCTTAGAACACCTGCCGCAAAATCACGTAAAGCACGAAGGCGATCGCGATCGAGGCGGGCAGGGTCAAAACCCATGCCATCAACATGTTGCGCACGGTCGATCATTGCAGGCCAGAGCCATACGCGGCCATTGTCCCGGCCACACCAGAGGTAAGCACGTCAGTTGTCGAAACGGGCAGACCCGGAGACGCACGGCCAAGCAGTGCCCAGGACCGGACCGTACTGCATGAGTATGGTTTTGGAGGTGACGCTTGGCTGAGGAGACGGAGCTGAAGGGCGCACGGGCGCGCATGTCGTCGTCTTCGGGGTCATCATCGCCGATCCGCAGGTCACCCAGCGGTTTTTGGTTGCTGTAATTGGGATGGTAGCGGCGCACTGCGGTGCGGAGCCAGGAGTTCCCCGGACAACGCGTCATCTGATATCCTGCAATCGATCGTATTGAGCCGGCGGTGGACGGCCTGAGGGTATTCCGGGTGTGAACTGAATGACGTTAGGTTACGGGATCTATGGCGCTGTCTTTCGGTTCGAATTGAACCGGTCAGTGGCAGCGTATGCCTCGTTCTCAACCGAATCCCAGCTACTCAAATACCGTATGGAGAACGTGCGCGTTCCCCAGTCGCGAAACTGCTGAACATGCTTAAGCTCATGAACCCATAGCCCGGGATCCCTGGCTGCAGCTTCATTTTTGAAAATGACGGTGTCGATCAATGTGACCGCATCTGCGTCGCCAAACAGAAAGGCCAAGTTTACGAGATTTAGAGCGCCGCTGTCCGCGATTTTGAAAGCTACCATCTCATAGATCTGTTGGTCGTAGAAGTTTCCGAGCGCTTGACGAATGGCCGGCGGCATAGGCGACACCCCACTGGAACGGGCGGCGTTTCGCGATAGGATAAACCATTTCTCCACTGCCGCAGCACCGGTCGCAGCTTGGTCCTCCAGCCGAATACCGTCTAACTCCTTTCCCGTTTGCGCTATCTCCCGGCCGATATTACGACGACTATTTGGTGTATCGCGAATAGCAAGACCCGCTTCTCGCTCGACGTTGCGCATTCGTTCTGGATGGGTGATTTCGCCCATGTGATTTGGTGCCGCAGCTAACGACACTGTGAGTAGTAAGATCGTCATTGTCATCATTTCGCGCGTTCTCGTGACTTGGCCCTCAAAACAGCCTCCCGACACAATGTAGCGCATTCGCACCGCGTTTGCCGAACATGGGCTGCCAAGCGCGATCCGTAGTGAGCCGTTCGCCAGAGTGGTTGAAAATAGCGCTCTAGATGTGAGCTTTCAGGAGGTTGTCCATTCGGAGCGGATTTAGGAGACTGGAGTTACCACACCTCAGTTTTCCAGGATCGCTCCGAATGGACATTCACAAGAATGCCCGACTGCCACCTTTGCGTCGAGAAGAAATGGCTTTGGCGGGTTGTCTCAAGCACAAGCTGCCCGCGTCTATGGCGTTTCAACGAAGATCGTGTCGCGCTGGATCGCACGTTTCAAAACGGCGGGACGCGCCGGTGATCGGACTGGCGCAGGGCGGATTAAAACTGCGAAGGAAGGTTCTCGTCATAGGGCTAGCGCTCGCTGCAAATCATCATGCTCGAACGCACTGGCCATACGGTTGATTTCAGCCGACCGCGCACCGACTGCTTTTGCTGTCTCGCGCCATGTTGCGGTGGAGATAGCCACTTCCTTGATGATCGCGCGAGCCTGGGCGAGCGTGAGGGCGAAGAACCCAGCCGCTTCTTCCAGCAGATCGAGCGAGCACGTGCCTTCATCGAGATCGATGTTGGTCGTCAGCACCCGTGCTTTGACGTCGGTCGGCACTGGATTGAGGTCATAGGCAGGTGACAAAGACCAACCTGCTTTGCCGAGCCACAGAAAGCCGTGATTTCGCAGGTGATCGTCGACGTTGGAGATCAGCACATTGAAGGCGACGCGGCGATAAAGCGCGTGGGCATCGGTTTTTCCCTGCGCGCCGTGCTCGGCCAAGGCGTCAACGATCTCCGGGTAGCTGCCGCGCTCGCCGTCCTTTGCGCCCATCATCGCCATCGCGGAAAGGAAGGGGATTCGGACAGCACCATCGCGGTCGAAGCGACGCGAGAGCATGACTTTCTTTCCGGCCACGTCGATGAGTTCGTGGAGGGGCGTGACGATGCCGGCTTGTCCAGCCAGTCGCAGAGCAATCTCCTCCCAGGTCTCCATGCTGTAGTCGTCGGTTTCCTTGGGAAACTTGGCAATCGAGAGATGGCCATGCTGATCGATGACAGAGGCCTTCGGCCGCGCTCCACCAAGCGACGAGCCAGGTGCGAAGATAAGTTGTAGGTCATCGTCGGTTTCTTCATCGCGCAGGATGCGTTCCGTGATCTGCAGCAGGCGGCCGAGTTCAATGAGGGCGGGGACGCCGGCGCGGATCGGCGCCTGGAATTCCTCTTCGCCGACCCAGCGAAAGCGGAGCGCGCCGAGGCGTGTCTCGTCGGCGACGCCAAGGAGATAGTCGCTTTCGGCCAGCGTGCGAACGGCCCGGCCGTCGCGCTCAGCGATGCGCCGCTCCAGGCGTTGCATGAGCCGCCGGCCCCAGGTATCGGGTGCAGAGTCGCCAATGGAGCCAAAGGTTGCAAGGCCCGTTGATGGCGCGAAAGCGCCCCGGGTCAGGGCTAGCGCGGGCTCTAGCGAGAAGCGGTCGGGGTCCTCAAGCCAGGCCCGGTCATACTCAAACATGATCGTCTCGGCACCACGCACGCGATTGCTCCGCATCCGTCCGATCGGACGTGTGTCGCCGTGTAGGTCGAGATGAACTTCGAAATTAGCCACCACGCGACGATCCCGGCAATCGTTTCGGGTGCGCGTGCTTAGGTAGTTCCGCGCTGGCGAGCGACTGACCGATGCTGTCGTTACTGATGTCGGCGACTTGGCTCAGGCCCTCTAGCAAGCCGAGTGCCTGTAGAACGCCTGCGTAGATCCCGATGCTGACATTGGTGTCTCCGGCTTCGATCTTCTGAAGCGTTGAGCGTGAGGTAAAGGCGCGTTCGGCCACTACAGCCATAGGCAGGCGGCGACGCCGGCGAGCGTCGTGTATGTCTGCGCCCAGTTTGCGCAGCGCGCGCCGCACAGCGGCGGGGGGATTATGAGGTGTTGGCATTTGCCACCTTCGCACTACAGATTGGCCGAATATGTAGCACGAAGATTACAATTAATCCAGAAGGACGTTCACAGGCCCAGGTCAAATCGTCGTGCCACTGTGACTGCTTGCTCCGCTCGGACGGCGTCGCCAACGCGATCAGCTCGTAGGGCAACTTTGCCTCGTCTGAGGCCGCGAGAAAGGCAAGGCTCGCGTCTTCGCGAGAAAGAAAAACCCCGCCAAAAGTGGCGGGGCGTAAGGGCGTGCTGGACATCGTGCTAGAGTGCTACAAAGGGCATAACATAGTGCGCTGTTCCTCTCTTTCATCCTCGGAGGAACACACGGGGGCAAGAGCCGTGACGCTCGAGCGTCAATAGTGACAGCTGGACGGGGCGCGCGGTTTGAAGCCCTGGGCACAGATCGGATTCATCGGACGCTTGCGATCCATCATTCGGGGAGTGAGCATGCCGTTGGTCGTCGGGGTCGTCGACGCTGTGTGTTGCTTACTGACTGCCGTTCGGCTGGATTGCTGTGTCGGGGCCGCCTTAGCTGGCTCAAAAGTCGAAAGATTAAGAAGGGCAGCGACTGCTGCAGCTAAGTAGAGTGTACGGTTCACTGGTATTGTCCTTAGGATGGCGGTGACAGCAAGAGCGATCACCGCATTCAAAACATCCCTCCCGGCGGGGGGTCATAGTGCCAGTATATGAACCGTTGATGACAGTGCGTGCGGGAGGTCAGAAGCATCATACTTCTTCAGTCCGCGGGGCCTTCCAACGATGTCGAAGCGAGGGCTTTCTTCTTCAGCTTGCGGAGCACCGGAGTTTTTTCCGTTGGGTCTTCATCATCGTCAGGATCTGACTCTGCGCCGACTTCGTCCATTCGATGCGCAATCGCCAGAGCGTAAATAGTATGGAGGACATTCCTATCGGTCACGTGCGGGTCGGTCAGTGCAAGCAGGGATGCACGTACAATCTTCTTGCTGGTCGCCTTTGGGCAGCGTTCCATTACGAAATCGTAAAGCGCCTTATCGGAACGACCCTCGCTCGCGCCGTCTAAGAGGGCTTCATAGACCCGCTTGCGTTTCTCACCCATTGTTCTCTCCATTTGTCGCTTTTACGACACCATCTGTCATAACCCCCCCCGCAAGACGCGGCCAAGGGGAGAAACAAGCAAAGCACGGAGTGGACCGCGTCAGCACCGGGGTGCATTGCGGTGCTGTTGGAGAGTCCGCGCGACGCAATCCGCTGTTCGCTAGAGGTAAGATCCAGAAAATTAGCAAATTCTTAACAACGCCTCTTGACTGACGAAATATGCATGTTCATCTGATTCGTCTTTGGAGGATTGCGATGTCAATAAACCAGAGTATCCGAGAACTCATCGTCGCCGTGGAGCGACGCAAAGGGATCACCATGCGTCGCCACGTCACCCTTGATGACCTGGCCCGCAGCCTGCTCTATCGCTGGCCCGAGGATGACCGCGGCAAGGAATGGATTGTCGCGCAGCAGATGTGTCTTGAGGCCATGGAGGGCGTTCGAGATCCTGATCAGGCGAGGACGGCCTTTGTCCTCGCATCGAGAGCGGCTGGAATGCTCATGGTCAGGGAAGAGTACATGCAGGAGCGACCGGAGCGCCGGCCAGGGAAGACCAAGCGCGGACATTCACCAACGGCGCATTGACAGGAGCATATTCGCATGGGCTATTTCCATCTTACGCCCGACATGACGAAAGTTGTGCTGCTTGGAGTGTTTGTAGCGGTCGCCTTGAAGCTGCTGGGAATCTACTAACTCTGGGCAAGGTTGACTCTGCATGCGGCCGTCTAGCTGATTCGAGAGTGATCGCCCGAGAATAAGTCGCAGGACGTGTGATTTGGTCGGCTGGTGCGCGCCACGTTATCTGCGCGGCATCTGTTGGTGCAGGTAGTGTTCCCAACACCATCATCGCGGCTCCACGTGTGGCACGTCGAAGCCGAACCGCCCCACTTGCCGCATTTTTCGATGGCGCCCGCACCATCCTCATGGCAAACCAGCTGGATGGCTTCGACTGCCCAGGCTGTGCCTGGGGCGATCCCGATCACGGTTCATCCTTCGAATTCTGCGAAAACGGCCGCCGAGGTGGAGCTCAACGGCCGGCTCACACATCCGACGCGCTATAATGCGGCAAGCGATTGCTACGTGCGCGCCGGGGCGCGAAGGAACTGACAGATGCAATTATGGCCTCCTGTGCAGTTCTTTGTGCACGCGGGCAGGATGCCAGCAGCATCATGATTGGCGAGGGGCTGTGCCGTTCGTGCGCGGTGGAACCAGATGCCCTCCGACGCCGCGACCGTGGTGCGGCTAAGTTACTCGCTTCTCAGGTCTGGGATTTTTAAATCGATTTTAAATATTTGTACCAAAACACTAATCGATTTTAATCATTTCACTTAAAAATTCATGTTGCGGTGCGGAATAATTCCGACCTTAAATGGCTGGCGAATTTGCTATCTGGAGCAAGGTAGATGACTTTTACATTTCCGCTTACTGAAAATCGCAATGTCGAGGAACTGCTGAAACATTTGGCACAGCATAAACTTAGCTGTCCAGGGAACTGTGTCGTGTCGGCAAAAACCCACGTCGCCCATGTATCGTCTTTCCATACGTTTGCGCTGGGTACTGCGCGTACCGCGTGGTAGCGACGGCAACGGCACCATACTGAGATTTGTCACAGCTTCAGTGCCAAGTCCGATGTGCTTTCAAATGGGTAGCATCGATCATCAATTGTTCCGGCTTGCCCCGTCTGGCTGGGAGTTCAGCTAAGATTTAACTGAATACACCAAGCATGCCACCGTCCCCTGTTGGCCCAAGCCAGACATCGGGGTAAACTGGACACCGTACTTCGCTTCTCCTTTGAGGTAGTAAGGTAGCGGATGCCCGTCTCGGCTTACTTCAAGGCAGGTTTGTTTGTGGTCGCTGCGGCTGCCGCATTGTTCGCAGCGGCCGGCACGATGGCTGTCCCGGGCTTTTGGGCCTATCTCGCGATCATCGCTGTCGTCATGATCGTTTCGTTCGCGGCGCTCGATCCGGACCTCCTGCGCGAACGCATGCGGCCGGGTGGCAAGGAGCCGCCGCTCGCGCTGAGGGTCTTCTCGCTCGTTCTGTTCATGCACTGGATCGTTGCCGGGCTTGACCGTGGCCGTTTCCATTGGAGCGACAACGTGCCCGATTGGCTTCAGGTCATTTGCCTGTTCACGGTTGCGGTCGCCTACGCCCTTGCACTGTGGGCTATGCGTGTGAACCGGTTTTTCTCCTCAGTCATTCGCATCCAGGCCGACCGCGGCCAGCACGTCGTCAGCACGGGGCCTTATGCCGTCGTCCGCCACCCTGGCTACACCGCTGGATTTCTGATCATGGCGGCAAGCGGACCCGCGCTCGGATCGTGGCTTGCGGCTGCGCTCGTTGTGCTCTTTAGCCTGCCGTTTCTGCTCTACCGCACCATCACGGAGGACCGAATTCTTCGTGCGGAGCTTGCGGGCTATTCGGATTACGCCGCGCGGGTCAGGTGGCGGCTTCTCCCGGGTATTTGGTGAGAGCCAAACCTTCGTAGGAAGCGTGCTTCGAAGGTTGTCGCGGTCTACGTCGTCCTGTTTGCAGACCCTCAAAGGTCTCACGCCCTATGAATTCATCTGGAAATGTTGGACAAAAGAGCCCGAAAGATTCACACTCGATCCGACCCATTAAATGCCGGGACCAAAGATCTAATGTAAACACCGAACTCTTCTTAGCGGAATCCCAAATTAATCCACCGCACGATCCACATTCTCACCTTTCCCGATCGTCGTCCGACGCCGACGCCTTCAAGCGTAGGTGAGCTCAATCCCCCAAAGGCCTATCCCAATACCACAGTTTCGGCGGACCCCCGACGGATCTCCCATCGGGGATTTCAGTTCGACGCGAACGCCACCCGGTTGGATTCATGCCCGTGACGCGCCTGAACTCTCTATTAAAGTTGGATTTGGTAAGAAAGCCGACATCATAGACGATGGAGGTGATCGGCACATCCGCGCTATCGAGCAGGCGGCAGGCCGATGCGATCCTGAAATCATTTACATACTGTGAGACGTTTTTGTGTTGAACGGCGTTTACGGCTCGGGAGAGACGGCGTCCCGGAATGCCAATTCTACGCGCCAACCGGCTGAGATTGAGGTCGTGATCGCGATACAGCTCCTTGGCCCGCATCAGTTCCGCCAGTTTGGCAACGATATCGGCATCATCGCCGGAAGCCGGCATAGGCTGCACGGCTACCGGTTCGTTCACCGAGGGATTTTGCGGCATAATCGCTGCCGCGACCCCGAGAAGCAACACCAAGGGAACGGTCGCGGTCGTGACAATCGTTGCGGCGAATGAGCCGCCGAAGAGGCGCAGGTCCATCGAGATCAGAGTGTCGGCGATGGTTGCGAGAAACAATGTGGCGGCCATCGTCTTCAGCGATAGGTGGACCATCGGGGCGTCGTCGAAACGTGCAAGCACCAGAGCATTCGGACCGGCCCAGGCAAGGCGTCCCAGGGCTACGGCATAAAATGCGAAGACCGCGATGAGCGTCAGATCGATCCATTGTGGAACTGCGACCAACTGGACGGCGATCAGCAGCGTCGGGAGAGAATGGGGCCAGAAATGGGCGAGCGGGGTTTCGCCCCGCTCTGCGACGAACGTACGAAAACAGAGCCATGACAGTGGGCCGACAACGGAGGCGAGCAGGGACTGGATAGGAAGGACACTTTCCACGGCGTAGCCCCAGCGCACGCCGATCACCGTCGCAAGCACGGCAAGCATCAAGACCAAGAGCCGGATTTGCAGACCGGCACGCGGCTCGCGAAGACGCATCTGCGCGCAAAGGATCATGAGCAACAGCGCTGCCACAAACGGAAGTGGGACAAATAGCATGTGAGCGGTCCTGATTCGCCACAAGTATTGACCAGATCGCGATAGAGCGCGACCTACATCGCGATCTGGGTCGCCTCTGCTGATCGGGATGGCCAAACAGCCCCTGTCATTCAATCGGGGCAATATCCATGCGTTCTTTCTACCAGACAGTTTCCGCGTTTCTCGCCCAGTTCATCCTGTTCGTTTCGACAGCCACAGCCGCTGGCGTCGGCTTCCAGGAGGTCAAGATATCCGATCCAGTCGACCGTCCGCTCCGAGCGCTGATCTGGTACCCGTCTGATGAGGCAACGAAACTGCAGCCTTTGGCCGGCTATCAGCAGATCGTAGCTCTCAATGGTACCGTTGGCGGAGAAGGGCTGCCGTTGGTCGTCATTTCGCACGGCACTGGCGGTAGCGCTCTCGGACACCATGATACCGCCTTCGCGCTCGCCGAAGCCGGTTTCGTCGTCGTCGCCTTGACCCATTCGGGCGACAACTACGCCGACATGCGCTATTACGCGACACGGATGCAGTTGACTGAACGCCCCCGCCACATCTCGCTCGCCATCGACTACATGTTGCAAAGGTGGTCGCAACGTGGGGCGATCGACGGCGATCGCATCGGCATCTTCGGATTTTCGATTGGTGGTTACACGGCGCTCGTAGGCCTTGGGGGCGAACCCGATTTGTCCGGTTTGAGCGAGCAATGCGAAGCGCTTCCGCAAAAGTGGGCTTGCCGCGAATTTGGTTTGCCGGTCGACCTCGTCCGGAAATTCGGAACAGGCCCCCTCGATGTCATCCATGATAAACGTCTCAAGGCTGCCTTCGTCGCAGCGCCGGCTATCCCGGCCCTGTTTCAATCCGATGGTTTGCGAGGTGTGCACCAACCGGTCGAACTCTGGGCGGCAACGCTGGATGAAATTGTGCCATTGGACCCGGATTTCGCAATCGTCAAGGACGGATTACCGGTCAAGCCCGTGACGCATATTGAGCCAGGAGCCCGCCATTATTCATTCTTGGCGCCATGCACGCCTAGCCAGTTGGCGGCGCTCCACGAAATCTGCGCAGACGAGCCCGGCTTTGATCGAGTCGCGTTTCATGCCAGGCTGAATGCCGCCGTCGTGGCGTTCTTCAAACAGCACCTATGAGATCAGACTGGCTCCAGAAAGCGCGGTTCGATTGCGCTTGCGGCTGCCGTGACGTTGTTGGCGGAGGGCGAGGATTGTGAGGCAGTAGATCGGATCAGGCTGCCGTGTGAGTCACGGCTTTCCACTTGAGGTTTGGCACTTAGTCGTAAGAATGCGGCCGTTCCGGCTAGATGAAGATTCGTAGCGGCGTTGCTGAAAATCGAATTCAAAAACCGGAAACGGGTGGTTTCCGGTCGCGAAAAGGATTGAGCCTACGTGCACAACGTATCAATGAGGGTTTGCATGAACAGCTCCGTTTCTTCTTTTCCCGATGCGTTTCGGCGCATCGGCTGGTCCAACCTCCTGGCTCAATTCTCCGAACAGATCGCGTTAGCGGCTGCCCCTCTTGCGGCTGTTCTCGTTCTTTCTGCGGGGCCGTCCGAAACCGGGTGGCTTCAGACCGCCCAAACCTTGCCCTTCCTGCTCCTGTCAATTCCGGCCGGGCTCGTCGTAGATCATGCATCACGCCGGACGCTTATGGTGGGATCGGAACTGCTGCGCGCTTTTTCGCTTGCAGTGATCGTGGTGCTGCTGATTGTCGGCGCGCTGAATCTGCCGCTATTGGCGATGCTGGGCTTCGTCGGCGTGATCGGCACGGTCTGCTACAGTGTCGCGGCACCTGCCCTTGTTCCCTCGCTCGTTCCCAGAGCGCAACTCGCGGACGCCAATCGCTGGCTGGAACTGGCTCGGAGTGCTGCCTATACCGCCGGTCCGGCGCTCGGCGGTGCGCTTGTTGGCTGGACTGGTGCTCCGGCTGCCTATGTGCTCGCCACCGTACTCTCACTTCTGGCAGTCCTGTTTCTCGCTGGCCTTCCCAAGGAGGAGAGCGTTTGCCGGCAAAAGCGCGACCTGATGCACGATCTGCGGGAGGGTGCCAGCTTCATCCTGCGGCATGATCTTCTGCGCCCGATCCTTGCGACTGCTATCTTCTTCAATACCGGCTGGTTCGTGCTGCAGTCTGTCTACGTCGCCTATGCCGTGCAAAACCTCGGCATGAGTGCCTTCGAGGTTGGCGTCACGCTCGGAATCTACGGCGGCGGCATGATCATCGGGGCCGTGATTGCGCCTGCTCTTTCACGCAGGGTCTCCTTCGGGACCATGATCGTTCTTGGGCCGATCGGGGGCTTCAGCGCGGCGGTGATCATGCTGATGACGCTATGGCTTCCCTCAGTCTGGGTGGTCAGTTTGAGTTTCTTGCTGTTTGGCGCAGGGCCGACCCTCTGGACAATCTCGACCATTACGCTGCGGCAGGCGGTAACACCCAATGCCATGTTGGGCCGCGTGTCAGCCTTCATCATGACGGCGACCTTCGGCGCCCGACCATTCGGCGCGGCAATCGGCGCGGTTGTCGCGGCGCATTCTGGCGTGCCGGCCTGCCTGACCGCGGCGACAGGCTGCTTTCTTATCCAACTCCTGATCATCGCCGCGTCCCCTGTGCCGAAACTGCAGTTATTGCCTGAGACAGCGTAAACTGGCGTAGCTACAGAGTGGCGTTCGGCTCCTGGTCTCCCATTCTCCTGCAAGAGAGCAGCCCGGCGTTGCCGTGCTCGCTATCAAATCATCAGGGCAAACGGGATATCGTCGACGCACCTTCCGTCGGGTTGATGCCGCGCGGCTCGTAAGCGCGCTGGTCACGCAGGATTTGGAAGGCGTGTGATGGCTGCAAACATCGCTTCGACGATCGCCTTGCCCTGGGCCTTCGTCAGGCCGTGGTCGGTGGCGATCTTGTCGGCGATTTCGTTGGTCGTTGTCATCGGTTGAAACTCCTGTTGTCTGGGAATCCATATCTCGACCCCCGTCGCCTGTCACTTTGCCACCCAGCTTGCGCATGCGTTTCACCCGACAAGGCGACCTTCACCTCTCGGGCCTGGCCGAGTGGTTCGCGGAAGATGAAGGGCGTCCCTACGCCAGTCGGGCAAAGAGCGCGTCTAGAATAGATGCCGATCAACGATTAGACTATTGAACCTTGTCTTCCCGTTCAACGTAATCGATATTCTGTTCAACACGGAGAATTTTATGGGCACCCAACCACGAACTGCTGCGGAAAGCGAAGCGAAGGTCGCGTTGACTCGCAATAGGCTCATACTGGAGCAAGCGAAGGCCGTCGGTCTCCTTGGTACGGCGAAGAATACCCGCTTGTCGGGCCGAGTGCCTTCGGAGTTGATCGAGGCAGCCAAGAAGCGTGCCCATGTCACTTCCGACACTGAGCTGCTGGAATTGGCGCTTTCACGGCTGGCTCTCGAAGACGACTTTGGCGCGCGTCTGGTGGGCCGCAAGGGCCGCATCCCGACGGATATCGATCTTGGGATTTGATCTCTCTGAAACCCTCCGATCACTAAAGCCCCAGAAGCATGTCGGGACGCTCGAGCGCAGGCCCGACGAAGATCTTCCTTGGGTTGCCGACGAACCGGCGATCGGAGGGCCTCTGTTCCTGGATACCAGCGTCTATCTGGATGTGCTTCAAGGGCGCTCACCGGTTGAGGTCGATAGGTTGATTACGTATCGCCTATGCCATCATTCGGCGGTCTGCCTGTCTGAGCTGACACACACCTTCGGCCGACTGGACCCCAGGCACGCCTCTACAAAAGCGGTCCTCGAAACCATCGCGGCGACGGTCAAAGACATTCCGGAACACCAACTTCACGCCCCAGATGCAGCCATCTGGGGACAGGCCGGGGTGTTGGCGGGTCTACTCTTTCGCTTGAGCAACCTGCCAAAGGGGGAGGGACATGAGCGCCGCTTCGTCAATGACGCCATGGTTTTCTTGCAGGCACGGCAGCTGGGTGCGAGCGTACTGTCTGGCAATGTTCGCGACTTCGATTTCCTTTCACAGATCATACCGACCGGTCGGGTCATCCTCTATCGAGCCCCACTTGAGGCGCGATCATCATGAACGCCGAGCTCTCACCCTCGCCAACGTCTCACTCAGTTCAACTGGCTCGTCGTCGATGAACGAGTTGCGCACGACGACATGGGTCCTGGCGGGAGAACGTTGCCCGGCCATTTGTGAATCGTGATCACAAAGAATGTATCGGAAAATGGCTGTATCATTCAAAGCCATACACCATCCAGCCTCCGGAGAAAGACGTATTAACGGCCCTGAGGCATCGCGAGATTCAAGATTTTTTCCGGTCGGTCTCCGGGGCACCGAAAGCGAAGATCGACGCATTTCGGCGAATCCTCGATGAAGGGAGGTTACAAGCCGCCCGCGTCCTGGCGGTCGGCGATTCACTTGCCGAGTATCGCGCCGCTGCCGAGCTGCAGATTCCATTTTTGGCGATCATCGCCCCAGGCGTAACGGACCGCTTCCCGTCAGGGGTGGCGAGGCTGCCGGACCTCCGGCGCATCAGCGATCATATCGACTGCGCCTGAAAACGAAGGTTTTGAGAGGCCCGCCCAGCTCAGCATCGTATGGCTCCTCGAGAGGCTTCCGTATGCAATCGGGACTCAGCCTATCGACGCTGGGGGAGGCGGACCTCTATCAGCCCTTTATATCCCAGGACGTGGTACGAGGTGGTCACCGGCTGGGTCCGTTGCGCCCCTTGCGGTCGGACCCCACGGCATAAAGTGGTGCGCTAGCACGCGTTCAACGAAGCCGGCATGGCGTCATCGGGCCGGCGTCGCTATTACTTGGCGATGGCACGCAAAACCAACTCCGTTCCCGGCATACGAGACGTCGCGAAATTGGCGGGCGTCTCCGTGGCCACCGCTTCCCGCGTCATCTCCAAGGCCGACTATCCGGTCGCCGAGGCGACACGGGAGAGGGTGATTGAGGCCGCGCGTACTCTGGGGTTCGTGCGCAACGCCATGGCGCGCGGCTTGTCGCGATCGAGGTCCGAGAGCGTCGGCGTGATCGTCCCGGCACTCCACGCGTACTACGCAGCCATGATCGAAGGCATAGACGAGGCTGCGACCCGTCAGGGTCTGACCATCCTGCTGGGCCTCAGCCGAGGCGACGAGGCGAAGCGTGAGCACTTGGTCACCGAGTTCCTCGAGCGGAGGGTCGACGGGCTTCTGATCTGCGCGGGGGCCGACGACCACCTGCCGGGTCGAACGCCGGCCGAGATGCCGGTCCCGATCGTCCTCATCGGCCAGCAGCCGAACCCCGGCTTCCCGATCGTCGTGACGGACAACGTGGCGGCCGGCCACGAAGTGGCCGAACACCTCTGGAGCCTTGGGCACCGCGCGTTCGCGTACTTGGCCCCGGACAGCGGGTGGCACGATTTCCATGATCGCCAGGTCGGCGTCGCCGCGTTCCTCCGGGAAACCGGGGAGAACTACAAGTTGGACGTGCTCGACGGGATCTACAGCGAGGCCGACGCGTTCTCGCGCGTGGGCGAAGCACTAAAAGGCGGCCTGGCCGCAACGGCCGTCATCGCGTCGACCGACCGGCACGCGTTGGGCGCCATGGCCGCGCTCACTGACGCGGGACGGCGGGTCCCCGACGCGGTGGCTGTTGTTGGGTTCGACAACTACCTCACCAGCCAGTACCTGCGCCCGGCCCTCACCTCGATGCACATGCCGGCCGGCGAGATGGGCCGCCGTGGACTGGAGATGTTGGCCGCAGCGATCGGCGGCCAGCAGGTTCCGATGCGCTTGGAGCTGCGCGCGACGCTGGTCGCGCGGGGCTCGTCGGTGCCTAATCCCTGATTATCCCTGCCCTGGCCATAGCCATGAGGCCGACGGCGGCGACCCCCGCGAGGACCGCGGGAAGGACGAAGACGTGCGGCAGGCCGAAGGCAGCGACGCCGAGGCCGCCGGCGACGCCGCCGAGCGCGGAGCTCAGCGCCGTGGAGCTCATGAAGATCGCCGACGCCGTCGCCACGGCTCCCGGCAGCAGGCGTTGGGCGACGATGATGCCCAGGACCATGAACACTCCCCAGACCCCGCCCATCAGGATTTGACCCGCGAACATGCCCGCGGCGGAAGCCCAGAAGGCGAAGCAGAGATTGGCGCAGACGCCGAGCCCCGCGGCGAGCCACATCAGCCGGAGTGTGCCCACCTTGCGCGCAATGACCACGCTGAACGGCATGATCATCAGCTCAATGAAGGGCTGGATGCCGATGACGGCCCCGCGCACGGCCGGCTCGAGCTTGAGGGTCTCCTCCATGTAGAGGAGGAGGAAGCCGTATTTGATCGGCTCACCGGCGTAGACCAGGACGAACAGGCCGGTGAACGCGAGCAGGGGCACCATCGCGCGCCCCGGCGACTGCTGCCCGGTCGCGTCCTGGGTCGCCGGCTTGGGGGCGGGCGGGACGCTCAGCGTACCGAGGGGGATAATCTGAAGCAGCCAGCAGGTCGCCGTCACCCAGATCATGGCGCGAAGCCCGTACTGGGCTGCGAGCCAGGCGCCGAGCACCGGGCCGACGATCCAGCCCGCGGTCATTGCCATGCGGATTATGCCGACGACGCTCTCGTTGGCTTTCCCCGGCTGGCAGCTCAGCTCGTCGTGGACGGCGGTGAACACCTGCGACGTCGCCGCGCCGGCTAGGGAGAGGACGGCGGTGCTGATCACGAACGGCATCCACAGCGCGTGCGACATCGCGATGGCAGCCCAGCCGACGAAGCCCAACAGCGCGCAGATCCTGAACAGCCCCAGCCGAATGCCCGTGCGGTCGGAGTACCTGCCCACCATGTACCCTCCGACGGGGGCTGCGATGCTCGTGAGGTAGTAGAGGCCAGCCACAGGCAGCGGGGTGCCCAGCTCCCTGACCAGGAAAAGCACGATCTGCGGTGCGGCCGCAGACGTGCCCAGGCCCGAGAGGAATAACGCCACGGTGGCGCCTCGGAAGAGCGGGGACGCCAGCACGTCGCTGATGGCTGAGGCAGGCCGAGCCTGAACTGAAGTATCCACCTGGTGTCCTCTCGTGCACGGGCGAGCGCGTGGCGCCCCTTTCGAATTCTTAAAGCAGAGGACGGACAGACAGTAAACGGTTACTGTACATGATTTGATGGTTTTTTTGGCTGGTCGTTGCGGCGGTGGCTGGCTTGATATGCGTTGCCTTGCCTGTCCGAGCAGCTGGCTTTATCGGACGTTCGCCTTCAGCGGAGGGCGTAGCGCCGAGCCATCGAATGATTGCGTCCAGGCCGAGGCGGAGCTCTGCCGTCAAATCGTCTTCGATCCCGTACGCCTGTCCGATCGTCATCCAGTCGATGCGGCAATTTGGGATTCGCGGCGGCTTGCTGTAGATAAATAGGCTGATGAGGTAAGGGCGGATATTCTCAGCACCCGCTTCGGAACTATTGGCGCAATTCGCACATCGCGGAACTCCGAGATTTTTCGCTGAAAACTCGCTTGGTCACGCGTTCATCCCGCTACCATAGCCAACAGTCGCTGGGAAACCAGCGAAAGATGCAGGCGACCTCGTTCGCGGAACTCTTAACCATGCTGGCAAGCTTACTAACCCACCGGCTTGGGATCTATTCAAGAGCGACCGGCCGTTCGTGTTGGCGCGGGACCGAGGCTGTGGGTCGCCTTTCCATCCGCCCTCCCTGCGGCCGCTCGGCCTCCCCGCAAACAGAGACCCTAAATCCTTGATCGACTGGGTAATTCATGCCTCTATTAGCATTATATCGGGAACACATGCCGCGGGGCCTCAGGCATGAGGACAGCTTGCCACACAGGTGCAGCTCTGGGCGCAACAGCAGAAAAGGGAACGGCACTGTGCGAAAGAATCCCACTCGGGTCGGGCCCGGCTATCCGCAGGTCGTCGTCCTCTTCGGCGCAACGGGCGATCTCTCCCGGCGCAAGCTGCTGCCGGGGCTGTTCCATCTCATCAAGGCGGGCTTCATCCCGGGGTGCCGCATCGTTGGCGTCTCGCTCGATGAGACCGATGCCGATGGTTTCCGCGCCATCGCACGCGAGTCGCTGAACCAGTTCCTGACCCGTAAGTTCACGGAGGCGGAATGGGAAGATTTTTCCGCATCGCTTGACTATGTTTCGCTTTCTGCCGGCGCCGGCGTCCTAAAGGAGGCGGTGAACAGGGCAGAGGAGGCGCTTGGGCCAGAGACGCGGCGCGTGCATTATCTCTCTGTGCCGCCGAGTGCGGCGCTTCCGGCTGTGCGGCTCCTTGCAGAAGCAAAGCTCGTTGAGCATTGCCGCATCATCATGGAAAAGCCGTTCGGCATCGATCTTGCCAGCGCGATGGAACTGAACAAGAAGCTGCACGAGGTTTTCGACGAAAAACAGATTTTTCGTATCGACCATTTCCTCGGCAAGGAACCGGCTCAGAATATCCTGGCATTCCGCTTCGCAAACGGCCTTTTCGAGCCAATCTGGAACCGCAACTTCATCGACCACGTGCAGATTGACGTTCCGGAAACGCTGGGGCTTGCCACTCGCGCTGCCTTCTACGAGACGACAGGCGCCTATCGCGACATGGTGGTAACTCATCTCTTTCAGATCCTCGCCTTCATGGCGATGGAGCCGCCCACGGCGCTGGAGCCGGCGCCGATCTCGGAAGAAAAGAACAAAGTGTTCCGCTCCATGCTGTCGATCGAGCCACGCGACGTGGTGCGCGGCCAATACATTGGCTATCGCAAGGAGCCGGGTGTCGATCCGGAGAGCGACACCGATACCTTCATCGCCTTAAAATGCGCCATCGACAACTGGCGCTGGGCGGGCGTCCCCTTCTTCCTGCGCACGGGAAAACGCCTTGCCGAGGGCCAGCGCATCATCTCGATCGCCTTCCGAGAGCCACCCAAATCGATGTTCCCGGCCGGTTCGGGCGTTGGGGCGCAAGGGCCGGACCACCTCACTTTCGACCTTGCTGATGCCTCAAAAGTCTCGCTGTCCTTCTACGGCAAGCGACCTGGCCCTGGCTTTAGGCTCGACAAGCTGTCGTTACAGTTCGCCATGAGCGAAACCGGACTGATCGGCGAAGTGCTCGAGGCCTACGAACGCTTGATCCTCGACGCCATGCGTGGCGATCACACGCTATTCACCACCGCTGAGGGCATCGAGCGTCTGTGGGAGGTCTCGCAACCTCTTCTGGAAAACCCACCACCGGTGCGCCTATATGATCAGGGCGGCTGGGGGCCGAAATCGATCCACCAGCTCATCGCCCCGCATGCCTGGCGCCTCCCGTTCGAGCGGGCCTGGCGAGATTCGACCAAGGAGTAATCGGCAGCCTCCACCAGAAGTATCCTAGCCTCGTTACGATTGTCCCATTCAACAAGCCCGTGACGGCTCGGCGACATCGTAATTGTATTCATCGACCACAACCCATCTGCGCTTCAGGTCGTCCAAGCCGGCTCGGCGCGCTTCCGTAACGAGAACGTCAAGGGCGGCGCGGTCCGACTGCGGCGGCTGTGTCGTAACCGCACGCCGAAACACACGGTAATTCCGAACTCGCCCGTCTGGATGTCGTCGTAAACACTCATCGCCCGACCTCGTCGTCATCAGCATACTGCTCGACAGCACGCTCCATGTCGGCAAACAGGGCATCGGACATCGTGTCGATCGTTCCGATCGCCCGCGCATCGGCGCCCTTAATCAGTCGCTCGTAATCATCGATGTTCAAGATAACGAGACGCGGCTTGCTTCGCTGGGTGATCGTCACGGGGTGACGAAGCGCCTCGGCGATGATGTCGCCGGATTTCCGCGAAAGGTCGCTCGTCGTGTAGGATCCGTTTCGGCTGGCCATCTTTTCACTCCTTCGAAGTCGTTCCCTGGACTATAGCGAAGCGATGCGGCGAAATACAGCAATTACAGCATTGCTGTGTTTGCTGAAAATGAGTCCCCGCCGGTGGCGGCCTCGTGATGGTCATCAGTCCCCGTTCGGATGGGACCAGATGAGAGCTGAAGCCCGTCCTCGCCTTGGACCTCGTCGAGCTTGACCGAGAGGTAGTCGCGGCCCTGCTCGGAGGTCTTCTGCCAGGCTGCGCCGAGTTCAACGGATCGACGGAGATCCGGACCTGGTCCAAGACGCCATTTTCAAAAGCGGGATTGGACTGCGTCCGGTGTTGTGCTGACGGGACGCTCGATTCCTGAGCAGCGGCTTTCACGCGTGACCGCTGCGTCAATGGCTTGACGCCAAACCTCGGATAGGCAAAACCGAGCGCAGTTTATTTCCATCCGCCTGACCGGAACCAGTAACGGGAATGTCCCCCTGTGGACAGTGATGGCTGGGGTTCGTCTCTGGGAATTCGACGCCCGCGTCAAATCGGGCGTCGTCGCCGGATGGATTCATAAGGCCGCCGCGACAATCATCGAAAAGCCATACGAAAAAGGCCATCTCCTGGCGACAAAATTCAGGCTCCTGGAAGACGAATCTGGCCTCGATTCAACTTCGACCACGCTTCTGGATGCTTTGATCGCGGATCTTGGCAGCAAGTCTGTCAACTGAGGAGCGAATGCGCGCCGATTTCATTTCGGGGCGCGTTCGGATTGTTCAGTTCCATAAATCCCGGTCGAAAACATCGGCTCGCTCAGGTTCTTCTCGATCGCCCACAAGCGGCATTATCTGGCGGTCGCCCCTTTCAATCCGCTGGCCAAGCGCGAGGAGATCACCATCGAGGATCTGCGCGATCAGAGGATCATTGCCTTCAATCAAGCAAGCTCGATCGCTGTTTCCCGTGATTTTCTTAATCAATAAAAAGTTGAGACGACGGCTCCTCGTTGACACGGGGGAGGTTCCCAAGTTCGCACTTCTTGCGGATGCCGGCGTCACGGACGATTTCGGCGATCGGACCGAATTGGGACACCAAAGGATTGGTCTTGCGCCAGATCATGCCGATCGTACGGAAGGGGCGGGGCTCCAACAGGCGGAACACGCTGACGTCCGCTGAGCGCGTCTCCGTACGCACCGCCATCTGTGGCAGCAGCGTGACGCCGATGCCAGCACCCACCATCTGCACCAGTGTTGTAAGTGAGCTTCCCTCCATGAGTTCGCGAGGGGGCGCGGCGGCGATGTTGCAGAAAGAGAGCGCTTGCTCACGGAAACAATGCCCCTCCTCCAGCAGGAGAAGGCGCATCTCGTGAAGCATTTCAGAACTCGGCACGGGCTTTCCCGCGTCCTCGAGCGGCCGTACCAGAACAAACTCCTCGTCGAAGAGGGGAATCTCCTCCAGCGTCGGTTCGGAAACCGGAAGGGCGACTATCGCGGCATCGAGTCTCGCCTCCTGCAGGTCTTCGATTAGCCGCTGGGTCACCGCCTCGTGCGGCCGCGGGTCGAGCCCGGGATAGCGCTGCGTCAGCGTCTTGATGACGTCGGGCAGCAGATAGGGAGCGATCGTCGGAATAACGCCGATGCGAAGCCGGCCCGTAAGCGATACCTGTGTGGCGCGCGCCAGTTCTGCGAGGTCATCGACCGAGCGCAGAATGGCACGCACGCGTTCGGCAAATTCCTCACCGAGGCTGGTCAAGCGGATCTGCCTGCTGCCTCGTTCCACGAGCGGGGCGCCGATCAGTTCCTCGAGCTCGCGGATTTGCACGGACAGCGCCGGCTGGGAAATCGCGCAGGATTCTGCGGCCCGCCCGAAATGCCCTAAACGTGCCAGCGCTTCGAAATAGCGCAGATGCTTCATGGATAGACCAATCATAACCTAGAGCTATCAGACCCTTTAGAATATACAATTGGAATTTATCGCCAAGCTTGCCTATTGGCTATCATGGGATTTGAACCTGACGGGTGGTTCACCAACCCGCGCAGAAACACTTGGCTCGCAACGTCAACCCAGTTTGAAATTTAGGGAGAGTGAACGTGGACACAAAGACAACACCGGCCGGGAAGTGTCCGGTCATGCACGGCGGCAACACGGCCCTCGGCAAATCTGTCACGCAATGGTGGCCGAACGCACTGAACCTGGACATCCTTCACCAGCATGACACCAAGACCAATCCGCTCGGCAACGATTTCAACTATCGCGAAGAGCTGAAGAAGCTCGACGTAGAGGCCCTGAAGGCCGACCTTCGGGCGCTTATGACAGAGAGCCAGGAGTGGTGGCCGGCCGACTGGGGCAGCTATGTCGGCATGATGGCCCGCGTCACCTGGCACGCGGCTGGGTCTTATCGCGCGGCCGACGGCCGTGGCGGTGCCAATACCGGCAACCAGCGTTTCGCGCCGCTGAACGCGTGGCCGGACAACGTCAACACCGACAAGGGCCGCCGCCTGCTATGGCCGATTAAGAAGAAGTACGGCAACCGGATCTCCTGGGCCGATCTGATCGCGCTTGCCGGTACGATTGCCTATGACGTTGCGGGGCTGAAGACCTTTGGTTTCGGCTTCGGCCGCGAAGATGTCTGGCATCCGGAAAAGGACGTCTATTGGGGTGACGAGCAGGAATGGCTTGCTCCCAGCGACGGCCGCTATGGTGATCTTGCGCAGCCCGCCACACTCTCGAACCCGCTTGCTGCTGTCCAAATGGGGCTGATCTACGTCAATCCCGAAGGCGTCAACGGCAAGTCCGATCCGCTTGCCACCGCCGCGCAAATGCGCGAAACCTTTGCCCGCATGGGCATGGACGACGAAGAGACCGTCGCGCTCACCGCTGGCGGCCACACCATCGGCAAGACCCACGGCAACGGCAACCCGGCCGACCTCAGCGCCGATCCTGAAGCGGCAGGCCCGGAATTCCAAGGCCTCGGGTGGATGAACACCAAGGGACGCGGCATCGGTCGGAATACCGTCGTATCCGGCCTTGAAGGCGCCTGGACCACCGAGCCGACCAAGTGGGACAACGGGTTCTTCGAAATGCTGTTCAAGCACGAATGGCATCTGGTAAAGAGCCCGGCCGGCGCAACCCAGTGGGAGCCGATCTCGATTGCTGACGCGGACAAGCCGGTCGACGTGGAAGACCCAACCATCCGCCTTAACCCGATGATGACCGACGCCGACATGGCGCTCAAGGTGGACCCGATCTACCGAGAGATCTCGCTGCGCTTCAGCAACGACTTTGCTGCGTTTTCGGATGCCTTCGCACGCGCCTGGTTCAAGCTAACTCATCGCGACATGGGCCCGAAGGCTCGCTACATCGGCCCGGATGTCCCGGCAGAGGACCTCATCTGGCAGGACCCGATCCCGGCAGGCAGCACGACCTATGACGTTTCGGCCGTCAAGGCGAAAGTCGCCGCCTCCGGCCTTTCCGTCTCCGACCTCGTCAGCACTGCGTGGGACAGCGCCCGCACCTTCCGTGGTTCAGACAATCGCGGCGGGGCCAACGGCGCGCGCATCCGGCTGGCGCCCCAGAAGGACTGGGCCGGCAACGAGCCTGAACGTCTCGCCCGCGTTCTCGCCGTACTCGAACCGATCGCCGCCGAAACCGGCGCCTCGGTTGCAGACGTCATAGTCCTGGCTGGCAACTACGGTGTTGAACAGGCCGCCAAGGCTGCCGGCTTCGACATCCAGGTGCCTTTTGCCGCCGGTCGCGGCGACGCCACTGCCGAGCACACCGACGCCGACAGCTTCGCGCCGCTCGAACCACTCGCCGATGGTTTCCGCAACTGGCAGAAGGATGACTATCTGGTCAGTGCCGAGGAGTTGCTCCTTGACCGCGCACAGCTTCTGGGCCTTACCGCGCCAGAAATGACGGCCCTCGTCGGAGGCCTGCGCGTCATCGGGACCAACCACGCAGGCACCGGGCATGGTGTCTTCACGTCCAAGGTCGGAGCGCTCACTACGGACTTCTTCGTCACTCTGACCGACATGGCCTATTCCTGGGTCCCGACCGGCAGGAACCTTTACGAGATCCGCGATCGCAAGACCGGCAGTGTCCGCTTCAATGCGACCCGCGCTGACCTCGTCTTCGGTTCCAACTCCGTGCTGCGCGCCTATGCGGAAGTCTACGCCCAGGATGACAGCAAAGAGAAGTTCGTGAGGGACTTCGTCGCCGTCTGGACCAAGGTAATGAACGCCGACCGCTTCGACCTGGCCGCCTAACGGCGAAACGGTCTACCGCAGGCACCGCAAAAGAGCCTCCCGTGTGCTGGGTGCACACGGGAGGTTTTTTGTTTGTGCGGGGGATGCGGGGTGGCAGAGAGAAGTCGCGTCGCATGGGCAAAACGGCCTTTCAGGCTATGTTGTTGCGCTTCCCAGAAGCGGGCCGCCGCTACTTAACTCCGTTGGAACCACTCTCACGCCTCGCGTGCGACTTCGCAGCGCCCTTGTCATTTTCCGGCAATATCCTGTGCGCGGGATCTTTTCCCGCGTGCTCTCGTGCGTGCGCCTCCGGCCCGGCAACGATGACACCATTCTGGTCCTCGTCGACATGCTCCTTCGCCCGGCGATTTGTAACGTCTTTGGTCATTGTTCCAGTCTCCTTTCGTGGCCTCATGGCACGTTAATGACCGGAAGCGAGCCTGGTTCCATCGGACCGCATGAAAGCGCTGGCTCCAGCGAAGATAACGTCTCACGTTTTGGATGATCTGGTTTTCCATCAGTGGCAGTGGGTTGGTTCCTCACGCGGATTTCCCGCTCTCGGCATCCAACAAGTGAACAGCGCGTATGCTTTCGTTCTTTAAATTATCACTATTCCAAAAGGTCGGCGGTTCGGTTCCGTTGAGACGAAAGTATATCCCATTGACATATCCCAGTTGTAAAGCTAAGGGATATGTCATTCGTATATCCGTGGGGAACTGAAGATGGAGCAGGGCGCAGTGTTTCAAAGCAATCGTAGCCAGGCCGTTCGGTTACCGAAGGCCGTCGCTCTGCCTGATGACGTTAAGCGCGTCGACATCGTTGCTGTCGGACGCACGAGGATTATCGCCCCCGCCGGAGAAGCGTGGGACAGCTGGTTCGAAGGTGAAACAGCAACATCTGATTTCATGAACGAGCGTGACCAGCCAGCCTTGCAGGAGCGCGAGGCGTTCTAATGTTGAAGTACATGCTAGATACTAATATCTGCATTTTCACGGTGAAGAATCGGCCACAGCAAGTACGAGAGGCATTTAACCGCCACCATGGCCAGCTATGCATTAGCTCTGTCAGCTTGATGGAGTTAATCTACGGCGCGGAAAAGTCAGCAATTCCAGAAAGAAATTTATCTGTTGTCGAAGGCTTTGCTGCGCGACTTGAGGTGCTCGCCTACGACCAAATGGCAGCAAGCCATACCGGTCAATTGCGTGCCGAGCTGGCACGGAGCGGAACACCGATCGGACCTTATGACCAGTTAATTGCCGGTCATGCGCGCTCGCGGGGCCTGATATTGGTCACGAATAATCGGCGTGAGTTTGATCGCGTTCCAGGCTTGCGTATCGAGGACTGGACAGCCTAGGTGCGCCAAGCTGATCACGACAGTAGACTGCGGCCCTATGGGTTATGTCGCAATCCCAATATCATTGCTGCCCATCTACTCGAAATGACATGCTATGGTTGAATTGGTTCAAGACCATGGACTTCAACAGTCCCCTAGCCTCTACGTCTAGTTGGCTGAATTCATGGGTACATGCAATATTGCGCCTGCCTTTCGAGCCGCAGCTGCTAAACGCTTGTCTCTGGTCCACAAGATCGATCTCCGGTCTAGCATCGTCGAAGCCAACAAGTGGGCCTCCGTGTAGCCGATCCCCAAGCTGAAGATCGAATGCCGATCAATCATCGTCATGACCTCATCGTGCGTGGCGATGAACGCTTCGCGCTGCGCTGCCAGGAACGCCATCACGGTATCGCGGTCCCTTAGACTGCCGAGCGCCAGCTCGCCGACAACGACAGGGTGGCAGAGCAAGCGGTCGTCCTCGATGATCTTGCGTAACTCGGCGTCTCCATAGCGGAAATGATCAATCCAGATTGAGGTGTCAACCAATATCACTTTGCAACTTCGCTCCGGCGGCGAGGAGCTGCTTCTGCATCGGGCATGGAGCCACCTAGCGCGACGAGCCGCTTTCCGGACTCGACTCGCACAAGTGTCTCCAACGCCTGGCGGACAAGTGCAGCCGTTTCTTTAGTTCCGGTCAGGGATCTTGCACGCTCCATGAGCTTGTCGTCGAGATTGATAGTGGATCGCATGCTCAGCCTCCTACGTTGAATGTGTTATGGTTTGCACCATTTGGTGCCGAAATATGCGCCTCGCTGTACTCTCCTACAATCAAGTATCGGTTATCGATCGGATTATCTTTGAGACTTCGGTCGAATCCCATCAGGGGCGAGGTCAGTCGGCACTCAGGCGGATCGGGCTGACGAGGAAAACAGAGGCGGGATCCTCGGCATGGCCGCGATCGGATCTGACGTTCAAAGACGCTTGATCTGGTCGGCCGAGCAGATCAACGCGATTTCGACCGGAGCTTTTCCATAGGAGCCGCAACAGATTGTTCGTCAATAAATTGCGAACCAAGTGCCCGGGTGATACAAATATTTGGTCTGCGACCGTGCCTTTAGAAGTCTTCGACGGTCCGCACGAGCGAGCTTATCAGTTGATCGTCCAGCGTTCCCTTCTCCTTCCCTGTTGTGACAGAAAGCCGTTGCATGCGTAGGATAGTGTCTAAGTTTTTCGCCGCCCTCCTTTCGATCGGTGGTTCTTGCGGCACGATAGCTCGGCGCTTTGGGAGTAGCGTATGAGGCAGCCCGTTGCCACTTCCAAGTTAACTTCGTTCCTGCGCCGGGCCGTCATTTGGTGGCTTGCACAGGTGAAGCATGCGCTTCCGCCGACGATCTTCTTCTTCGTCGGCTTCAATCTGATCCTTTGGACCAAACGCCTGATCCTAGAGGAGCACGGCGTCGAGTTCAGTGGTTTCTTCACCGCGCTGGTAGCGGCGCTACTGATCGGAAAAGCCGTTCTGGTAACCGACAACCTGCCTTATATGCGCCGCTTCGATGGCGCGCCAATGATCCAACCCGTGTTGTTCAAGAGCGCGATCTACTGGCTGTGCATACTGATCGCGCGGCTGGCCGAGGAGTTTGTCAATTTCGTCGCTGCAGGCGGCGCAATCGCCGATTTCAGGGACCACTTGGTTAATCACTTTTCGCTGGCGCGATTTTTATCAATTCAGATATGGTTGATGGTTCTATTCCTCGTCTATGTCACGATGCACGAACTTAACAATCTCTTCGGACACGGTGAACTGTATCGCCTGTTCTTCCGCTGGCGCTCGTCCGAGGCCAAGCTTGCGCGTCGTCAGCGCGTTCGCTTGCTCACGCGTCTCAACCGACTCGCTGAAGCTAACCCCATTGAGGCGTTCAGTGAACGGACATCGCCTGTTCACACGGAACTGGTCGCCATACTCCACCAACTCGCTTCGCCGCCCGTCGCGTCCACATCTGACGACGGTATGGTTGATGGACGATAACCGTGTGACCGACACGCTTCATGATCGCATAGCTTCTATGTCAGCGCTGAAGATTGGGCGGCTATTGCTGCTCAGGCGGTCGCATTCGTAATCCCTCGGCAAACATTCGGCCTGGTGTTTTGGACTAGACTGACACGCCCCGGATTGACGTTATGAGGAAAGGTGGAAGGTCTTCGCATCAACGATTGGCCAAAGCTCGAGCCATCGGCAAGAGAAGCAGTAATCCGCCAATTGAGACTACGATTACGATCACGGCCACTTTCGGATCGTTGAAGTTCTGACCCGCAACGACGAGTGCGGCGGCAAAGTTGCGCTGTGCAGTGCTGAGCGCCATGACCCGCCGGGTGCCGGAATCGGAGCCTCCGAGCAGCCAACCTGTTCCAAATCCCAATGCGATAAACACCAAGCCCGCGAGGATCCCTCGGGTACCGAAAACATCCGCAATCTTGTCCCAATTCGTTATGACGATCAACGACGTCATAACGATGAGAGTGACATTGGATATCGAGTCCAGTGCAGGTTTGATGCGGCGTGCCCCGTCCGCATACCACGCATTGAGGATGAGCCCGGCGGTGAGTGGGATGAGCATGAGCACGACGAGCGAGCGGGCAATCCTCCATCCATCAACCGAGACGCCTGGAAGCAACATAGGCAGCACCACAGGCAGGTAAACGACTGTGATGACCATCAGCAGCACCATCAGGCCCACCGCGGACGGAACATTGCCCTTCGCAATTTCGGAGAGTTTCGGAGAAAAAGGCGCTCCCGCCGAACAGCCAAGCACTAGCAGTCCGATTGCGAAGGGTTCATCGAGCCAGAGCAACTTTGAGACTGTGAAGGCGATCAGGGGCATTAGAACAAAATTGGCCAGGATTGCGAGCGAGATGAGCCGAACATTGCGGAGCGGCATGGAAATCTGGGAGATTGTCAGGCTTGCTCCCATCGCCAACATGTTCGAAAGGACAAAAATCAGCGCGAAGACGGTCGCCGCTTTGCTCAGAATTTCCATTGTCATCTAGATCTCTCACATCCTCCACAACAGTGGTGTCCCCGTGACTGTGCCAGATCCTGCGCGTTACGCTGTCAATAAAATGTCGTCGCCACCCGTCGTCATGCCGATGGCATGAGTGCCATCAAGCGGGACGAGGACATCCGGCAAGCTGAGTTGTTGGTCGAAGCCCTGTACGAGACGCGGCGCGCTTCATACTTCGCGTTGCCCATGACGAAGCCGAGATCCGATGCCAACGTGTCGCTTCAAGTTATACCCTTTTTTGCAGATTTGTATAACAAACCGAACGCGATCCTTCGCTGTATGATGCAACATCACGGAGGGTCATATCAAAATCCTTGCATCGACGCTCTGAAGGCGGGCGATGGCTGCTAAGGCGCTTCGGCAAAAAACCGGTTCAAGATTTTCGGGACTGCCAGCGAAAACTACGCTGGTCGCCAATTTACTCCGGCTGCGCTCGTTACGTTCCATCTCGCCCATCACCTTGGCGGCCGATCTCGCCCCTTGCACGACGCCGATCTGCGTGCTACTGACACTGAACTATATGGTTCAGTTTTCGACAGCTCGTCTTGACGCCTGCTTTTCTGCGCTCTCGGACGCGACGCGCCGTGGCGTTCTGGAGCAACTCGGGAGTGCGGATGCGTCGATCACGGAGCTTGCAGAGAAGTTCCACATGACGCTCACTGGCATGAAGAAGCACGTCGGCGTGTTGGAGCAGGCTGGGCTGATTACAACAGAGAAGGTCGGCCGCGTGCGGACCTGCAGGCTCGGCCTGCGCGGACTCGAAGAAGAAGCGGCCTGGATCGAAGCGCGCCGCCAGACCTGGAGCGCACGCTTCGACGCGCTGGACGAAGTCGTCGAGGTCCTGAAACGGAAGGAGAAAATCGATGGGCGACAGAGCGAGTAACGGCCGCACGACGGTCGAACGGAGGTCCGAGCGCGAACTTGTCGTGTCGCGCACCTTCAACGGTCCGGTTCGCCTTGTGTTTGACGCGTGGACAAAACCCGAGTTGTTCAAGCTGTGGTGGGCGCCAAAGTCGTGCGGTGTCCCCCTGCTGTCCTGCGAGATGGATGTTCGCACAGGGGGCAGCTATCGCATCGCGTTCGGACACGACGCCTCGAACTCGATGGCTTTCTTCGGCAAGTATCTCGAAGTGTCGCCGCCTTCGCGCCTCGTGTGGACCAATGCCGAAAGCGACAACGGCGCCGTCACCACGGTGACCTTCGAGGAAGAAAACGGCAGAACCCTGCTGGTCCTGCGAGAGCTCTATCCCTCGAAGGAAGCGCTCGATGAAGCTTTCGTCGGCATGGAAGACGCGATGCCCGAGCAGTTCGCGCAGTTGGATGAACTTCTCATCTCCCTTGGTGCGAGCGCGTGACAGGCCGTCCATCACTCAAGCGGCCATGTCTCAAACAAGTACAAAACAGCGAGTTGGCGCAGCGTGCCAGCTGCCGTTCCGGGCTTGGCGGGGTTCGTTTCACGTCGCGCCGGCGTGGTAGGTGGCATTTTCTCGAACCTGCAGAATGCGGTCGATAAGGCCCCATTCCAATGCCTCTTCCGCCGTCATGAAGCGGTCGCGATCCATCGCTTGCTCGAATTCTTCGTAGGTGCGGCCGCAATGCTCGGCGTAGAGCCGTGTCATGCGATGCTTGGTCTTCTGCATTTCCTCGGCATGGATCAGCATGTCCGATGCCTGTCCTTGAAATCCGCCCAGTGGCTGGTGAATATGGATGCTGGCATTTGGAAGCGCAGTGCGTTCGCCCGCCTGGCCGGACATCAACAGGAACGAGCCCATCGAGCGGGCGGTTCCCATGCACAGCGTATGCACCGGGGCGTGAATGTACCGCATCGTATCGTACATCGCGAGACCGCTGGTTACGACGCCACCTGGCGAATTGATGTAGAGATGGATTGGCCTTTTGGGGTTTTCGGCTTCGAGAAACAGCAATTGTGCGCAGACAAGCGCCGAGACCGTATCGTTTACCTCCCCGTTGAGGAAGATGATCCTCTCACGAAGCAGGCGGGAATAGATGTCGAAAGACCGCTCTCCTCTGCTGGATTGTTCGACGACCATAGGGACGAGTTGCATTGCTTCGCGCATCGGCGAACTCCAATCATACGAGACTTTCGGGAGGGCTTGCCGCGTTAGGCGGCGAGCATGAGAGTCGGGCTGTTGCCGTTGGCGACCGTTTTCGCCAGCCGCTCGAAGGTCGCTCCGGTCAGCTCGTGTACGATCCGCAGGCTGGTCCCGCCCGATCCATTCGGGGCGATCGTGAAGGTGACGGTGCTTTCGAGATGGGGCGGGGTATCGTCGCGCAATTTGTAGCGGATTTCCTTGCCCGGCGTTTCGGAGAGCGACTGTGGATCGGCAAGCGCCTTCCTCGGCAGCCATTTCTCCCGGAATTCCGCGATGCTGATCGCCCGCCAGACCTTCTCCGGCGACGCGTCCAGTTCGTATCTCTGTTCGAAACCGCTTTCCTGCACCTTCGCCTGCACCTCGGCTTTCACGTCGTTCATTGATCCATATCCTTCAGCAAGAGCTTGAGAGCGTCGATGCGAGCCGGCCAGTAGGCGCGGTATTTCGCCAGCCATTGCGCGATAAGGGCCAGCCCGTCCGGATCGACTTCATAGTTCACGAAGCGGCCCTCCTTTTGTTCACGCACCAGCCCTGCCGCTCGCAATACGGCGAGATGCTGGGACATCGCCGGCTGGCTGATATCCATGCCCTGGCGCAGCGTGCTTGCGTTCATGCTGCCGTTCGCCAGCTTTTCAAAAATCGTGCGCCGGGTCGGATCCGCCAGAGCGCGGAAAATATCATGTTCGATCATGACTACACATAAGCACCGACTTATGCGATTCGCAAGCCTGCCTGGAACAGAACCGGAATTTGGTGGTGGCCGGCTTGCGATGCTGCAGTCGTCGAGCGCGACACACAGCTGATCACCGAGCGCTTCTGAGTTTACGAACGAGACGGGGATGAGAACGGGTCGCCCAGGCGCTGGAGTGTCCGAAGGACGCTGGCCGATACGTGGCGCCGCCCAGCAGTGAAGAGCCGTCGCCAATGGCATCGGCGCAGGGCAGGTAATCCTTCCTCGAATTCAAGCCGCCCAACAATGTTTCAACGACAGAATTCGCAACATCAGGAACATTGGCGGTGCTGCAAGCGAAGCTTTGATAATCAGGGCCTTCGCTTACACAGACCAACGCGTCGAAGGTTCGAGCCAAATCAAGGCGGTCACCATTGCTAGCGGCGCACAGCGTTCAGCCGAGGCGACCGCAAAAAAGCAAGTGCGGCTGTGGAGATGTTGCCAGCACCACAGCCAAGAGCGGTTGCAACTGCTTTCAGAAGCGCTCAGCGATCATTTCTTCGCTCTTGCTCCAGAGCGCCTTGGCCCGTTCAGCATCAAGCGCGTAGGGGCGGACACCCTCGCTAATGCGGCTGACGGGGTTATCCGTCACGGTCGCGACATGGCAATTTTCGCAATAGAGACCACCGACCGCGTCGGCAGCGGCAACAAAGCCGGCCCATACGGACGTGGCGGCACCCTGCGGTATGGACTTCAGCTCATAGGACGGCTTGCCTTCGGCTGCGAGCTCCTCGTTGATCTTGCCGATCATTGCCTCTAGCGCTCCGTCATCCAGGTGACGGCTGAGCTCGGTGCGGATGCCGCCGGGATGTACTGCCGTTGCACGGACACCCCGCGCCTTGTGCCGTCGGTCGAATTCGACAGCAAACAGGATATTGGCAGTCTTAGAGCGGCCATAGGCAATCCAGGGATCGTAGGCCGTGTGTTCGAAGTTCGGGTCTTCGATATCGACATCGGCGAAGCGGTGGCCGGATGATGCCAGGTTAACCAATCGTCCCCCGGGCACAATCAAGGACGCGATGCGGTTGACGAAGGTGAAATGGCCGAGATGGTTGGTGCCGAACTGCGTCTCGAAGCCATCAGCCGTGCGGCCGAAAGGGGCCGCCATGACACCGGCATTGGCAATGATGACATCGAAGGGACGACCATCCGCCAGAAGCGCATCGGCGCAGGTGCGAACACTTGCCAGTGATGCCAGGTCAAGTTCGATGAGGTCGAGGCTGCCGCCATTGGCGGTCTCGGCGCGGACGATTGCCGTTGCGCGTTCCGCCTTGGCAAGATCGCGGGCGGCGCCGACAACGTTCGCCCCGTGAGCGACAAGCGCTCGCGCGGTCTCGACGCCGAGGCCGGCGGATACGCCCGTGACGAGCACGCGTTTGCCGCTGAGGTCGATCCCGGAAAGCACGTCGTCTGTGGTGGATTTAGCTCCAAACACGTTTGTCATGGATAGTCTCCTTGTGCTGTGCAACGTACAGGCAGCCGTGCGGAACGAATCCATTGTCCGCCGCCCCCCGATGGATTAAAAGGAGGATGCCTCCGCTTTAAATACGGAGGCGTCCTCCGTTTATCAAGAGGCATGCCAGAGGTGACCCGAAAAAAAGACGAGACCGCCGCTCCTCGCAAACCGCGCGCCGATGCTGAACGCAATCGGCTGCGTTTGCTGGACACAGCAAAGGGCGCCTTTGCGGCAAAAGGCCCGGACGTCAGTCTGGAGGATATCGCCCAATCGGCCGGTGTCGGGATAGGCACGCTCTATCGCCACTTTCCGAACCGCGATGCCCTGATCACGGCCGTCTACCGCAACGAGACGGAGCAGCTGGTGCAGGCGGCGCGACGACTGGCCGAGGGAAATCCTCCGGTGGTCGCCCTGCGCCAATGGATGCTCGTGTTCATCGACTATATCGCTACGAAGCAGGGGATGTACCCGGCGCTCAACTCGATTGGAGGAGGCACGTCCGATCTCTACGCAGCTTCAGGCACGCAGATCAGGGACAGTATCGAGATGTTGGCCAGCCGCGCTGTCGCTAGTGGTGAAATACGCCTCGATATCGATCCTCTAGACCTGCTGCGCGCAGTGGCAGCCGTCGCTAATGTCAGCGCCGGCGCAAACTGGAAGGAGGCTGCCACACGTTTGGTAGACATTCTGGTCGGGGGGCTCAGAATCAAATCTGGCGAAGAACAGGCGGATGAGCGCAATTGAATGGCTCCGCGTTTCCGGACACCGACTGCTCTAAGAATCCAGGTCATTCGCAGTGCTGCGAGGCTGAGCTGTAGGCGACCCGCTCTGGTCAATGTGTTGAAAGAGCTGGGCCCTCTTATGGTAGACCGCGAGTAGACACCCACAATGATTCTAAGCACGCCAACACGAAGGAATTGCGTTTTGATGCAGCCGATGGAGTGTGGAGAGTTGCGTTCGCATTCGACCCCAAGAGAAAACCGATTCTCCTGGTGGCAGGAGATAAATCCGGCGTTAGCGAAAAGCGCTTCTACAAAAAGCTCATCAGTGTTGCCGATAAAAGGTTCGACGCACATCTTGCCAGGCTAAAAGTACGACTGCAAAAGGGAGATAAATAATGGCTATTTCCGCGGACGACGTATTTGCCGAGACAATGTCTCCCGAACTCATAAAAGCCTCCGATCTCCGGACAAAAGAGATTATCCAGGAATTTGAGACGCTTCAGCAGTTGCGAAAAGCCCGCTCTCTTACCCAGGAACATATTGGTGAAAGCTTGGTAAAAAGCAGGTCTCGATTGCGCAGTTGGAAAAGCGGTCGGATTTTCTTCTCTCGACACTGAGGGGCTATGTGAACGCTTTGGGTGGCGAGCTCGATTTGGTCGTGAGATTTAAAGATCACGCACCTGTCGTACTATCTGGGATAGGTGACGACAGCCTCGGGGAGGTTTCATCGGCGAAACGAGATAGGGGTAAGCCTTAAAAAAATCTCGTCCTAGTAAGGCCGCTTGAGGAATGGTTTAACCGCCAGCGCCGCGGGCCTGGGGCATCGGTGCCAACATACGGGCACGAGCTTCGGAGGTAGTCTATGCGGCCCGCGCGGGAAAGACGACGCTCGCACGTCAGTTCGCCGATGGCGTCCGCAAATACCGCTGGATGACGCTAAACGTCTGATCCCCGAGCCGTATTGTCCATGGCATCTCCCGGTATCTCGGGAATCAAGGCCATTTACTCCATGGGTGCCACTGCAATTCGGACTGAAGTAAACGCTCTTGCAATCCGAGATAAACGAAAGCATGTTCCGGTTTGGACGTAACGACATTCCAAATTGGCCTCGAAAATCTTGGATCCGGAAAGGGTTTAACGCATTCGTCTCCAAGGCGGGATTGAAGCGCCTGTTCGGCTCTCAAAGGGTCGCGAGCGTTCTATTGGATAGCTTTCCGGCGTAGTTCCTTTTCATTTCCACTTTCTGCTCGAGGGCTGCGATGACATCAGGGGCGAGGTCCACGCCGTGCAGTTCGGCGATGTGTGGCAGCCCCCCTGGTGTAAAGACGTTGATCTCCAGGATCTTGTTTCCGACGATGTCGAGTCCCACCAGGAACATGCCGTCTTCCACCAGTTTTGGGCGAACGACCTCGGCAACAGCCAGGATCTGGGGTGTGACTTCCACGGCCGCCGCGCTTCCCGCGGCCCTCATGTTCGAGCGGACTTCGCCTTTCGCAGGCACGCGACGGAACGCAGCATAAGCACCGTCCCGCTGGAGCGGTTTTCCGTTCATCAGGAACAGGCGGACGTCGCCGGCGGTCGCATCGGGAAGGTAGCCCTGAGCGATAAGATAGCCCTCGCCGCTGACCGCCTCGAAAATTTGGTTGAGGTTGGCCTCCTTGCTGGAGGCAATTCTAAAAACGTTTTTGCCACCGGATCCCTGAAGTGGCTTCAAGATCACACCTTGTTTCTGCTGATCGATGAAGGCACGGATTTCCTCGATGCTCTTCGAAATGAGTGTGGTGGGCCGAACCGCCTCGGGAAAACCCTGGAAGTAGAGTTTGTTCTGGGCGCGTGCCAGACCGTCCGGATCATTGACGGTCAGCACCCCGCGTTCTGCCGCCAGCCTTCCGAAGATTGTGCCGACCTGTGCCGCCCAAGGACGTTCGTCGACATCTTCAGACGGATCATTGCGGAGGAAGAGGATGTCGATCTCCCCTATGTCAATCGTCTCGATCTTTGCTTGATCGCCTCGCAAAGCAGTGACAAAGGCATCAGCCTTCTTGTACTTATTGCCCTTGAGCATGGTCGCCCGGATCATCAGGCTGTCATCGGGACGCAGAACGAAATCACCCGGTGTGAGGTAGCAGATGTCATGCCCGCGAGCGATGGCCGCGAGCGCCAGTGCAGTCGTCGTGTAGTAGCCGGCTTCGCCCTCGATGGAATTTACGAAAAATGCAATCTGCATTCACGGCTCCTGTTGCTGGATCATATCGAGAGGCCGCATGCCGTCTTTCGCCTTCTGCAGCCGCATGCGTCCCTCGTTGTTCTCTAGGAAAATCGGGCTGATGGGCACAACGCCAAGGAGGCCTCGATCTGCAAGCTCCTGCATGACGCCAAAATGCGAGGCAGCGATCTTGCCCATCCAGAATGGTCCAAGCGCTCCGCCTCGTTTCAGATGGGCGAGAAGTGCAAGCAGCCCCCGCAGATAGATCGCATCCTTGGCAAGGCCGCCACCTCGGTAGAGCCTCAGAACCAGGTTGAAGGCTGCAGAATCGGAAAAGTTATGGTCGTCGACCAACATGCGGTACGCTTCCGAAAAGCTCGCTCCATCAAGCATTGCTGCGCATCCCACGACCCGGGCGGCGAGGAGTTTCAGGCGCTCGACCGTCATGCCGCCGGCAAGATATTCCGCGAAAACGGCAAGGCCCTCCTGCATGCCCTCGTAACCCGACAGGCCAGACCGGAACAGGCGCAACCCTTGCGCCGAACCGTTGAAATAGGTGAGCAAATGTACACCCACCTCATGCGACAGCAACGGTTCGACGCGACGCCGATCCATCGACGTACTGCGGGAAATCAGCAGACGGTTGCCAGACACCAACAGGCCGGATGGTAGGTCGTCGCGAAGTTCGATCGACACGTCAAATTCTTTGGACTGGCGGTGGTACGCGGCTATCATGGCTTTCGCGCGCGCTTCTACGTAGAAGCAGTCGGCGGTTTTATCGTGCGCGACCGCATCATCGTCGCAACTCGGCTCGCGACCCGTAAGGGCAGCAAGGATTGCTTGCGCTTCGAGCAGCAATGGCCGCTCGACCGGCCCGTAGAGCGCACGACCTAATTCCACGAACTTGGGAGTTTGCCGTGAGCCCAGGAGCGAGAGCTGCAAATCGAGCTCCTGCTGCTTCTCCCGGTAAAGCTGGTAAAGGACCGGATCTTCGAGATGATCGAATGATATAGAGAAAAGCTTCCGCTTGATGGTCTCGATCTGGAACGAAAGCGGTCGATAGAGGAACTTGGGCTGCTGCTTGAAGCCACTGGTTTTGAATTCCTGGAGGGCAGCTTCCGCATTGATCGGTGTGACGACGAGAAGCAAATCGAATGTCGAGGCAATCTCGTCGATGCTGCGGTCGACGCGCGACACAGCGTCGACGAACGCCTTTCGTCCCAGAGCCCGATGGGTGGTCAGCGTGAGGACCTGGTGCGCCTCGGTGAAAGACGCGAAGGCGCGCAGCCCTGCGTCGAACAGCATGGCGACCAGCTGCTCGCGAAGTTCGGGATAAACGTTGTCCCAGTTGGGCTGACGGTAGATTGGTGCGAACCGTACTGCAATCGCAGACAAGTGAGCGCCAACTAGTCTCTCATTCCCGGAGGTTGCCGCCTCAGTTTTCTCGACCCGTGGGGTGCGGAACCGCACCTCGCTTTGTCGCACGGCGGCGGAAAACGCATCAGCTGCTTCAGTCGCGTCGCGGCTCGACCAAATCGAAATTTCGAAGGGCGGCAGGAAAGGGGCATCATCAGTCAGGAACCTGTCCTGCGACAACTCACCGATCTCCAACACGATGCAGGCACCAAATTTCTCCTTCAGAGTGCTGGTCACGGCTTCGATGACAGCAAGTGCTTCGTCCCAAAGAGGTGCAGTCAAATAGGAGGCGTTTGCCTGGGCGATATCGCGGGCCACCGGCTCGGCCTCATTTTCGGCGATATGGATGCAGAGAAAGGGCAAGGGGCGATCGATATGAAGACGCCCACCAGAAGGCAGGTCGCGTCGGACCGCCTTGCCATCTCGGATGCAGCCGAGAACCTCTGCAAGCCATTCATCAGGATCTTTCCGGTCGACCTGCTCTGCGTTGTTCAAGGGCCCTCCGTCAAAGCATGCTTGAGCACCGGTACGGCAGAGGCGACGATCGCCCGCAGTTTCGTCAAAACATCGAGGTTCGGTTCTCCGGTCCACTCGTCCATAAATATCTTCTTGAATTCGACGGCAATTGCGCACCCGGTCAAAGGGAAATGTTCATGGACGAAACGGGTTTGTTCGCCCTTACCCTGGAAGGCGACGTTCTCGCGCACATCCAGAGGCCGGCCATCAATTTCGAAGGATCGGAAATGCCCCAGGAGAGTGTCCACAACGTGAGACCATCGCTTTCGATCCATTGACGACGTACCGATGTTGATGTCCGGCGCTTTGGCCTGATCGCTCGGTATGCAAGCCTGTCCTCCACGCCTGTGATTATAACTGTGTATGTCGAGCACGACAAAACGGCCGTGGCGCTGTTTGATGCCGCTGAGGAAGTTGAGCAGCATGTCATAGTAGTCGTCGTGAACCTGAAGCGAAGTTTCGACGTGGGTGGTCTCAAGCTCGTTGCGCCAGACCTTCAAGCCCCATGCCTGTTCAGGCGTTCTATAAATCGCGCTGTCACGGCTTCGGTTGAGATCAACCTCGAAGCGAGAACGATGGACGACGATCCGGTTGGCGACGTCGCGGGTGGTAAATTCGGTGAAGGGATCCTCTTCGCGCAGCCGCTCATCATGCGACAGCGCAAACAGGCCTTGCAATTCTTCACGAACCTGATGTCCTTCATGAATTGCCGTAGCCACGACCGGTGAAATACCGCGCTCTACGGTCCAAAGAGCGTTTTGCGGAACGGGTGGTGAAATGAGTGACGGAGACATACGGTGCGAAGATCCAGGCCACTAGGTGAGATTACTTAATTAGTGTCCCCACCGCAAAAGCAATGGTTGCGCGCCACACGCCCTGTGGGAGGGTGGCGGCCGAACCCGGGACGCATGACGCCCCTCATTACCGCAACCGTTTCGTTCGCCGTCGAAGACAGAAGCGAACCCTTCCGCGATGACAACGGAAATATCTTGCAGTGATACGGCGTCAATCTCGACATCGATGATGAGGTCTGCGATCAGGAGGCAGGCGGCTTGCGGGACTGCGAATTGGCGACATCTCGCAGGCGCGTGAAGCCCGCAAGATCCACCTGAAAACCGCCCGCTCAGCGGTGCTTGCCTCGATCGACATTGATTGCAGACCGGTAGGGCTTGTTCGAGCTTACCGTCGACAGCTATAGCGTAAGTGGAGTTCGGGCGTCCCTCTCCATTGCCCTTGCGACTGAATGCATCGAGCGCAACCAGTAGATAGGCGATAGTGTGGCCACGGGTTACGCCCTTTTCCTGACCGGATTGGCGGTGCGCCGACCAGTCTTCGACGCGAGGCCCGGACGGTGGGTGTGCAGACGCTCAAGCTCATAGGGGATAATGAGGCATTCCGCAGGGATGCCCCAACTCTTGTTGAGTTTGTGCACCATTTCCAGGGTAAGAGCACGGCGCATCTTGAGCACTTCGGAAGCGCGGGAAGTGGAGCCGATGAGCGAGGCCAGATCAGCCTGACTGCGACCAGTCATCTCCATGTGCAGTTTGATAACGTCAATCGGGTGCGAGGTACCAGTCGGGTAGTGCTCATCTTCGTAACGATCAACAAGTGTGATGAGCACATCGAGCTTGTTGCCTTCAGGTGACCCGCTTTCAGCTCCCCAAAGAGCTTCTATCTCATGGAGAGCATTTGTGTGGTCTTCTTCGGTAAGGATCGGTTGAATATCCATCTACGGCTCCTCAGAATTGAGATACGGTCAGGGCGTCAATGCGGTCGTATTCAGCATGGGTACCAATGAACTTGATGAAGGCGGCTTGTCTGCCAAAGTCGAAAGCGACAATCAGGCGGTAGTTGCCGCCCTGCACCTCAAAGCGGACCCGCTCATGGTTGAGGCCCTTGGACTTGGAAAAAACAGAAGTGATATCCTGAATAGACGCCCACGATGCCGCCTTCGTCAGTCGCTCCCAATGCTCCAGGGAAGGCTTTGCTTGTGGGTGATTGGTGGCAAAATCTAAAAGTACCTTTCGAGAGACAATCCGCATTTCCAATCTCGCTTCCCATATTGGGAAGGTAACACAAAAGCGACGAAGGTCAAGCTATTTTCCCAAATTGGGAAGAGTCGCCGGGCGCCAGCCCGAAAACGGGTCTTCCAACCAAGCCGGGCTGTGCATCATGCAAATAGCGGACTTCGCTTTCGAACCGCTCATTCGGGTAGCTCCCCCGCCGCCAGGCCGCGCAGGTACGAACTGAACATTTCGGCCATCGCACCCGCATACACTTCGATCTCTTTTTCGGTGCGGGATCTGCCGGAGAAGTCCTTCCCCACCGTGCTGATCGTCGTCATGACGAGGTCGCCGGCAAGCTCCCGCACCGCCTGTGGCGCGTGCGGGAGCAGCTCCAGCATGAACTGAGCGATGAGCGGTTCGTCAGCCTCCCTTGCCTCGAGAGCCTCTGGCGCATCGCGATAAAGCGGCGCGGCATCGTTCAATGCCCCGCGCACCGCGGCCTCCTCGCATTCGGAATGGAGGAAAGCATGAACGAAAGACCGCAGTCGGTCCAGTGGCGGCCGGGAGCGATCTCGGAGTATTTCACCAAGCAGGCTCGACGTTTCTCGCCACTCGTCGCTTTGCAGGCGGAACAGGATCGCCGCCTCGGAACGTCCTTCGGCATTTCTACGCTCTTTTTGGCAGCCGCACTGCGCGACAACGGCGGCGGCCGACTGATCACCAGCGAGTTCGAGCCGTCCAAAGTTGTCCGCGCAGGACACAACCTCGCTGACGGCGGTCTTCTCGACCTTGTCGACGTCAGGCAGGGCGATGCTCTCAAGACGCTCGCCGACCTTCCGGGGGCGATCGACCTGGTTCTGCTCGATGGCGCAAAGGCGCTCTACTTGGATGTTTTCAAGCTGATCGAGCCACGGCTACGGCCGGGCGCTCTGATCGTCGCCGACGATGCCGACAATTGCCCGGAATACCTGGACTACATCCGGTCAACCCCGGGCACCTACATGTCGACGTCTTTCGCCGACGACATCGAGGTGACGATGCGCATTGTCTGATCGGAACACAACTTACGCCCACTCTGCTGGTCGGGCGTGCATTGCGACGATGCGGCGCGGGTCTATCGTCTTGCCCTCGAAAGTAGCGTGACGGAGAACGTCTATCACGCAAAGACGGGCATCACTGCAACGAACCACAATCTAAACCTGATTGGCATACCGCGGACCGAACTGAAAAAGGCGGCGGCGGATCGTTCAACGAGGTGAATTTGGAGCGTTCCAAAGAAATGATAGGCAATTTCATCGTGCTCTCGATACAAAAGCGCTCCCTTGTAAAATGCCACTATTGGCCGATAACTGCGCTTAGTTTCTTGAAAATGCACCGACATCGGGTGGGTTCCTCGCGCCGACGCAAGTGTGGGAAACGTGATTTCGACTTGACAAGATTGGAACGTTCCAATTAATTGCGCCCTCAATGGCTATGAAGCCAAGGAGGATTTCATGACAAAAGGGCGGGTCACCGTCATTGACATAGCCAAAGCGGCCGGCGTTTCGAAGTCGACCGTTTCGCTGGTCTTGCAGGGATCCTCACTTGTCAACGACGGTACCCGCGCGAAGGTCAACGCAGTGATGAGAGAGCTCGGCTACGTGTATAACCGTGGTGCCGCAAATCTCAGGCAGGCGGGGTCAAATTCGAAGATCATCGGCGTCGTCGTCAACGACCTCACAAACAGCTTCTTTGCCGAGCTTGCTGTCGGCGTGGACATGGTCGTCCAGTCTGCGGGCTTCGTTCAGTTTCTTTCCAATACCAGCGAGAGCATAGGCCGCCAACGCGAAGTCATTGCCTCGATGCGGGAGCACGGCATTTCCGGCCTGATTCTGTCGCCGGCCCGCGGGACCGAGGCGGTTGACCTGAAGCCGCTCGTGGCAGCAGGCATACCGGTGGTCGTTGTCGTGCGGAACGTGCCCGGAGCGCGGGTCTCCTCAATTGTCTCGGACAATCTTGAAGGGATGTCTGCAGCCGTTCAGCATCTGGCATCGCTTGGTCATCGCCGTGTCGCGTTCCTGGGAGGTTTTCAGGACACGGCAGTGTTCCATGAGCGTCTTGAAGGCTATCGCGCCGGGCTTTCAGCGTCCGGTCTGGAGTTTGACGAAAACCTGGTCGTTGCCTCCGTGCCGTCGAGAGCCGGCGGAGTCGATGCGGTGGGGCGCGCCCTTTCGATAGAAAACAGACCGACTGCGGCAGTCTGTTTCAACGATGCTGTCGCCTTTGGCGTGTGCGACGGGCTTCGCGCCCGACGCATCGAGCCAGGAAGTGATTTCGCCGTTATCGGCTTTGACGACGTTATTGAGGCAAAGACCGCGGTTCCAGCGTTGACGACAGTGTCGGTCGACCCGGAAGGGATGGGACGCCGTGCTGCTCAACTCCTCCTCAAGCAGATCAACGCCGGAAAGCCTGACGCCGAGGCCATTGTAACCTCGGTTCGTATCGTGGTGCGCGAGAGCTGCGGCTCGAAAGACAATACGCAAGGGAGGAAATTGGGATGACGTTGCGTTGGGGAATAATAGGCGCGAGCACGATCGCGCGCGAATGGGTGATTGATGCGATCCGTGCAACGGGTGGCGAGGTTGTCTCGGTCATGAGTTCCAATGCGGAGCGTGGTCAGGCCTATGCCGTCGAGAAGAACATCCCGCGATCCGTATCCACCATCACGGAGCTTGTTTCTGATCCTGGAATTGATGCCGTGTACATCTCCACCACCAACGAGTTGCACTGCGACCAGGCTATAGCCGCCGCAAGAGCAGGAAAACATGTGCTCTGCGAAAAGCCACTGGCAATGTCGGTCGCAGACGCACACGCCATGGCCAAGGAAGCGAGAGATGCAGGTGTGGTGCTTGCCACGAACCATCACCTTCGCAATGCTGGGACCCACCGAGCCATGCGAGACGCGATTGCTTCCGGGAAAATTGGAAAACCTCTTTCTGCCCGCGTGTTCCACGCCGTCTATCTGCCGCCGCATCTTCAAGGGTGGCGTCTGGACAAGCCCTCTGCCGGCGGTGGGGTAATTCTCGACATCACCGTACATGACGTGGACACATTGCGATTCGTCCTTGGGCAGAACCCGGTCGAAGTGGTCGCGCTAACGCAATCTGGAGGAATGGGCAAAGCCGGCCTCGAAGACGCGGTAATGGGCGTCATGAAGTTCGAGAGCGGACTTATCGCGCAGTTCCATGATGGCTTTACCACCAAGTATGGCGAAACGGGCTTTGAGGTCCACGGGACCGATGGCTCCCTGATTGGACGAAACGTGATGACGCAGCGCGCAGTAGGATCCGTGCTTTTGCGCACAGCCAACGGTGAGGAGGATCTGCCGGTCGCCCACGACAATCTGTACGAAACAGCGCTGCATGCCTTCCACAATGCTGTCGCCGGGAAGGGAAAACCGTCGGCATCCGGGGAGGACGGCATCTGGTCTCTCGCAACAGGGCTCGCCGTGATCGAGGCCGCCAGGAATGGTGCTGCCGTGACAGTAAAGACGGGACTTTAGATATGAGCAAACACATAACGCCCGCCGAAGCAGCTGCGCTGATACCCGATGGCGCTGTGCTTTCCGTTTCGTCTTCCAGTGGCCTGGGCTGCCCGGATCTGATGCTCAAGGCGATCGGAGAGCGTTTCGATGCGACGGGCCATCCCAGGAATATCACGACGCTGCATCCGATCGCTGCGGGCGACATGAGCGGCATCAAGGGTGTCGACCACATCGCCAAGAAGGGTTTGTTAAAAAGGATCATCGGGGGCTCCTATCCATCGGGGCCATCGACTGCGGAGCCACCGCTGATCTGGCAGATGATCACTGGCAATGAGATTGCGGCATACAACATTCCGTCCGGAATCATGTTCGACATTCACCGCGAGGCGGCCGCGAAGCGGCCGGGTGTTCTGACAAAGGTTGGGATCGATACATTCGTCGATCCCGACCGCCAGGGATGTGCGATGAACGAACTCGGTTCCCATGAGACGGTGGTCAAGCGGGTTTCCTTCGAAGGAGAGGAGTGGCTGTTCTTTCCGTCGATTGTTCCACACGTGACCATCATCCGCGCGACGACGGCCGACGAACGAGGCAACCTCACATACGAACACGAGGGTGCCTACTTGGGCGGCCTTGACCAGGCGCTCGCGGCCCGAAACAACGGCGGCATCATCATCGCCCAGGTCAAGCGCATCACCAAAGAAGGTTCGCTGAAGCCGCATGACGTCCGCGTACCCGGCATGCTGGTAGACTACGTGATCGTCGATCCCGATCAGAAGCAGACGACCCAAACGCTATACGACCCCGCGATCTCGGGCGAAATACTCCGACCGTTGGAAAGCTTCCGCGTTCCAGAATTCAACATCCAGAAGGTCATCGCACGTCGCGTCGCACAGGAGTTGCAAGCGGGAAGCTGCGTCAATCTGGGCTTCGGTATCTCGGCAAATGTGCCGCGCATCCTGCTGGAAGAAGGCCTCCATGGTTCTGTCACCTGGGTCATCGAGCAGGGGGCGGTCGGGGGCGTGCCGCTGCTGGACTTTGCATTCGGCTGCGCGTCGAATGCTGACGCCTACATGCCGTCTCCCTACCAGTTCACCTACTTTCAGGGAGCAGGCTTCGACGCCTCTCTTCTTTCCTTCCTTGAAATTGGAAGAGACGGTTCCGTCAACGTCTCGAAGCTTTCATTCCGGCCCCACGTAACGGCTGGCGCCGGCGGTTTCGTCGACATTACCGCGCGGGCGAAGAAGATCGTGTTCTCAGGCATGTTCAATGCCGGAGCGAAACTGGCTGTCGCCGATGGCAAGCTCGTCATCGAGAAAGAAGGCAAGCTGAATAAACTCGTCAACGAAGTTGAACATGTCACCTTCTCAGGCAAGCGGGCGATCGAACAGGGCCAGGACATCACCTATGTCACCGAGCGCTGCGTGATGAAGCTGACCTCCGACGGGGTCGTTCTCACCGAGATCGCGCCTGGCGTCGACCTGCAGACGCAGATTCTGGATCATTCAGAATTTCCGATCGTTGTCGCCAACGACCTGAAGACGATGGATGCCAAGTTGTTTCACGAGCCGAACATCGGCCTGTCGCTGCCGAGCAAAGGGGCTCGCCTCCTGGAGGGTACCTTCAATGACTAGTGGTACAGTCAAGGTTCACGTCGAAGATCACGTTGCGCTGATGACGGTATCGCGACCGGAAAAGCTAAACGCTCTTGATCTGGACATGCTCAACGCGCTTGGCGATGCAGCCGACGAGGTGGAGTCGAACGCAGCGGTGCGAGTGGCGATCATCACGGGCGAGGGCAAGGGGTTTTCCGCAGGCGGCGATATCAAGGCCTGGGGTGGGATGAAAGCAGAAGAGTTCGGTCACGCCTGGGTCCGTCATGGACACCGGATCTTCGAAAGACTTGCCACAATCAGGGTCCCCCTGATCGCCGCGTTAAACGGCCACGCGCTTGGAGGCGGACTGGAGCTGGCGGGCGTCGCGGACGTCCGCATTGCGGAGGAACAGATCAAGATCGGCCTACCGGAGACCGGCCTCGGCATGGTGCCTGGATGGTCCGGCACGCAACGTCTCGTGAAGCGCTTCGGAGCACAGATTGTTCGCCGCATGGCGCTTGGAGGAGAGATCTTCTCGGCTGAGGAGGCGCGACTGCTCGGGGTGGTCGACATGGTCACATCGACCGGAAACGCGGTGAACGCAGCAAGAGAATATGCCCAGCGCGTCGCCGCACGAGGCCCCGCCGCGCTCGAGGTCGTCAAGCTCATGATCGCGTCCTCAAGCGGTGAGGATAATGGCACCGCAGTCGAAGCGCTGGGTTCGATCCTCGTTGCGAAGACCGGTGACCTAAAGGAGGGCGTCGCGTCCTTCAGCGAAAAACGCCCGGCCCAATTCAAGGGAGATTGGTAATGACAGTTCTGATTGCTCCAAGGCCGCTCGGCGGCCACACCGCCCGCGACTTCAAGATGTTTATTGCCGGCAAATGGGAGGAGGGATCGTCCCAACCTATCGAACGTGTGGCCCCGAGCCATGGCGTCGTCGTGAGCCGCTTCCAGGCAGGGTCGAAGGCCGATGCCGAGCGGGCGATCGCGGCTGCCCGCGAAGCGTTCGATTCCGGCCCCTGGCCGCGGATGACCGCCTCGGAACGGTCCGCCATATTGCTCAAGGCGAGCGATCTGATCGCTGCGCGCGCGGAGGAGCTCGCCTACCTGGACGCCATTGAAGCGGGCAAGCCGATTTCGCAGGTTCGCGGTGAGATTGCAGGTTCCGTTGACATCTGGCGTTATGCTGCAGCACTTGCGCGCGACCTGCATGGCGAAAGCTACAACACCCTCGGCGACGGCACGCTTGGCGTCGTCCTGCGTGAGGCAATCGGGGTCGTGTCGATCATCACGCCTTGGAATTTCCCCTTCTTGATTGTTGGCCAGAAACTCCCGTTCGCGTTGGCGGCGGGATGCACAGCCGTCGTCAAGCCATCCGAACTTACCTCAGGATCGACGCTGGTCCTGGCCGAGATCCTTCAGCAGGCAGGCGTTCCGGACGGCGTGGTGAACATCGTCACCGGAACGGGACCAGAGGTCGGGGCCGTCATGACGTCCCACCCTGACGTAGACATGGTATCGTTCACTGGATCGACCGGGGTGGGCAAGCTCACCATGTCGAACGCCTCTCAGACGTTGAAGAAGGTCTCGCTGGAACTGGGTGGGAAAAACCCGCAGATCGTGTTTCCAGATGCGGATCTCGACGCGTTCATCGATGCCGCCGTTTTCGGCGCATACTTTAATGCTGGTGAATGCTGCAACGCCGGCTCGCGGCTTATCCTTCACAAGGACATAGCGTCCGATGTCGTCAAGCGCGTCGCCGCGCTCGCCAAGGGCGTAAAGGTCGGCGATCCGCTGGATCCCGCAACCCAGGTCGGTGCCATTATCACGCCGCAGCATCTCGAAAAGGTCGCCAGCTATGTTGCCGGTGCAAAGTCAAGCGGTGCGAAGGTGGCGCACGGGGGCGAGCCGATCGACTTTGGTATCGGCCAGTTCATGGCTCCGACGATACTGGAAGCCGTTACACCCGGCATGACCGTTGCACGTGAGGAGGTCTTCGGTCCCGTTCTGTCCGTCCTGACCTTTGAAACGACAGCGCAAGCGATCGAGATCGCCAACGCGATCGACTACGGCCTCTCGGCCGGCGTCTGGAGCCGCGATTTCGACACCTGCCTGACGATCGGACGCAAGGTGCGCGCAGGAACCGTGTGGATGAACACCTTCATGGACGGTGCCTCGGAGCTTCCGTTCGGGGGCTACAAGCAGTCCGGTCTTGGGCGCGAACTCGGCCGCCACGCGGTCGAGGACTACACGGAGACGAAGACGCTCAATATGCACATCGGCAGCCGAACCAACTGGTGGATGCCGCGTGACTAGGAGCTGATCGGCTCGCTAAACTACGCCCGAGGAGGGTGGGGTGACTGGAACGGGAATGGGTCCGTTTCCAACTTGCAACTGGGAGGAATACGATGCGCAAGTTAATGATGACGACTGCGATTGCAGCGCTGATGGTAGCGGGCTGCGGTGCAGCGCGCGCTGATGATGTCAAGGAAGTCCAGATGCTGCACTGGTGGACATCGGGCGGCGAAGCTGCGGCGCTCAACGTGCTCAAGGGCGATCTGGCCAAGGAAGGCTATGCCTGGAAGGACGTGCCTGTTGCCGGCGGCGGCGGTGACGCTGCCATGACCGCTTTGAAGGCGATGGTCGCTGCCGGAACCTATCCGACCGCGTCGCAGATGCTCGGCTACACCGTTCTCGACTATGCCCAGGCGGGCGTGATGGGCGATCTGACCGAGACGGCGAAGAAGGAAGGCTGGGACAAGTCGGTTCCAGCGGCACTGCAGAAATTCTCCGTTTACGACGGCAAGTGGGTTGCGGCACCTGTCAACGTTCACTCGGTCAACTGGCTGTGGATCAACAAGGCCGTCATGGACAAGATCGGCGGCACCGAGCCGAAGACCTTCGACGACCTGATCGCGCTGCTCGACAAGGCCAAAGCGGCTGGCGTCATTCCGCTGGCACTCGGCGGTCAGAACTGGCAGGAAGCGACGATGTTCGATTCGATCGTGCTGTCGACGGGCGGTCCTGAATTYTACAAGAAGGCCTTCAACGATCTCGACGAAGCTTCGCTGAAATCAGATACGATGAAGAAGTCTTTCGACAACCTTGCCAAGATCAAGGAATATGTCGACCCGAACTTCTCCGGCCGTGACTGGAACCTTGCGACCGCCATGGTCATCAAGGGCGATGCGCTTGTTCAGGTCATGGGCGACTGGGCCAAGGGCGAGTTCGTSGCKGCMAARAAGACSCCGGATACCGACTTCCTGTGCTACCGSTTCCCGGGCACGGAYGGCAGCGTGATCTACAACTCCGACATGTTCGGCATGTTCAATGTGCCGGATGATCGCAAGGCTGCTCAGGTCGCGCTGGCAACGGCGACGCTTTCGAAGAGCTTCCAGTCGGCGTTCAACGTCGTCAAGGGCTCGGTTCCGGCCCGTACCGACGTTCCCGATACCGACTTCGACGCCTGCGGCAAGAAGGGCATTGCCGATCTCAAGGCTGCCAACGAAGGCGGTACGCTGTTTGGCTCGCTGGCGCAGGGCTACGGCGCTCCCCCGGCAGTCGCCAACGCCTACAAGGATGTCGTGTCGAAGTTCGTCCATGGCCAGATCACGACCTCCGACCAGGCCGTCGAAGAACTCGTCAAGGCAATCGACGACGCCAAGTAAGCTAAGC